>VXMB01000001.1:300000-396734 GCA_009841265.1 Gemmatimonadota bacterium
CGGCAACTTGATCCAGATTGTAGAGGAGAAGCGTCAAGATTAACCATCAACGGATCCCGCCGACCAACCTGGCACGCTGTCCCATTACAGCCGGAAGGGTACGCCGAACCGGGCTTGAGCGTACCGGAGTTGTCCTCGTAAGCGACCGGGCCGCGGTCATTGCTGGTTCTCGACCGCTTGCCGGCGCACCTCGTCATTCATCAGCACATCCGCGACGATCGCCACGATGTAGAACTTTCCTTCGAGCAGGTGTTCGTTGCTGTAAATGGGTTCCAGTTTTATCCACCTTCGCAGGTTCAGGTTCCCCCGGACCGTGTTGAATATAACGTCGTAAAACTTCTGCGTATCGTCAAACACCCAGTCCTTCGTAAAAATGATCCAGAATCCGATCTCTTCGGGTATGCCGTCCCAGTCGTTCGCGACCGCCCAGTTGATCTCGATTTCCGGATCGCTGTCGTATTTGATGGACTTCGATTCCGTGCCCATGACGATGCGGATATGCAGATCCATATTGTTGATCCGGCTGAGCACGCCGTTCACGTCCTCGATGATGGCCATGTGCGCTCCGTTAAGTTAAGCCTGTCCGATTCACGGTCCCTCCCACGGCCGTATCCTCGGTATCCAGCGCGGTACATTCGCCTTGTACAGCCGGTAGGGTTCGCCGAACCGCCGCTCCAGGCCCGGTTCCTCGTGGAGTGGGAAGTAGATCGCGCACACCACGAAGAACACGCACATCCAGCCCGCCAGGTGCCATGAGCCGAAGAGCAGGGACTCGGCGCCGAGAATGAGCAGCATGCCCGAATTCATGGGATTGCGTAGGTGGCGATAGGGGCCGAGGACGACCAGCTTCTCGGGCGGGGCCCACGGCGCCGGCGTGCCCTTCCCGATGTACTTTACTGCGTTTTGGTCTGATGTTGTAAACCTAGAACTGATTTTACATGCCCGGTAAACATTCATTAAATCAACTTGACTCTAAATCTCCTGAAGTTGATAGTTTTCTGGCGTAATCTCATACATGTGAAGTAACTTCCCACTGTCTGTTTTAATAAACACCGGAAAAGTAAAGACAACTTAAATGTTAAAGCTCGTCTCTGTCCATTTTAGATCAAGGATGACTCTATAGTCCTAACGCATCGTTATGATAGAAATTGAAGTCAGTGCCATTAATCTGGAGAAATGCAATGCCTCAAATAGTAGGTCCGTTTAGCATCGTTGGCAGCAGCGCGATACCTATCGAGACACATGCGGCATATCTTAGACATCTCGCTTCATCGAAAGTTGCAAGGATGTTGCTTCAAGAAAAGTACACATTTACTCCAAAAGAAGCCCAAAAATACAGTGCCGATATCAGTTCTTTCGTCGGACAAGCGCTGAATTTCTATGAAGATAGCCTTGATTGTTCGAGGCGCATACGACCTGTATTGCAGTATTATTGCTACCTGAATCTCGCCGTTGCGGTTGTACTAGCATACAGACCCAATTACTATGAAAAATACAGAAGGCATGGTGTGGTAGACAAGTCACATGCTTTGAATTCCTTGAACCTGACATCTGTACTCGTAGAAGCCAACGTAGGTGCCGTTCCTCTTTTTCATTCTATACTTTCTGGTGTTTCAATTAGGAACCGTAAGTTCAGACTAAATGAACTTTTTGGTGCTATACATCTTGTCCAATTTGAACTTACCCGACTTTTCAACATCAGTACTCAACAAATCAAAGTGGATATAAGTACATTTCAAGAACGTAACACTACCCTCTATCACAACAAGGTCGAATACATAATTACGAGTCCTCTAGAATCGGAGCCTCGTATATCAAAATCCCGTATAGAAAATGCAATGCCTGATCTTGTTCAGCATTACAAATTGCACGATGCTACTAGTAATAAGCTTGTTTACCATTCACACACAGGATATGCAGACGAGAACGACGCCATACAAGACCACCAGTCGAAATGTCTTCGGCTAATCAACTTCGGTGGTCATGTTGTTTTAGAGCAGGGACAAATAAACCGCGGTCTAGTGTATAGTTGGCATGGAATATCAAGAAAAGCGCTATTACCTACAATGACCGCTACTCTATTACTCTCCTTCGCCTTGGCTTCAATTTCGAGATACAGATCTACACTACTGAGGCGCATTGATGAATCCGAAATACAAGTATTGTTGGACGTGTTTATGTCAGAAGCGGATTCAATTGTACTTCCCACAATGAGGAATCTTCTATTTAAAGAGGAAGTTGCTTGTGACATGATCTCGGTGTAACCCTACAGGGAATTTGGTAAACTGAGTCAATTTGATCGTATAGGAATAACTGAATTTACGCTGAGATCTCGCGATGCTCGGCGCACCCCTTGATTACGGCCCTTCCCACGGCCGTATCCTCGGTATCCAGCGCGGTACGTTTGCCTTGTACAGCCGGTAGGGTTCACCGAACCGGCGCTCCAGGCCCGGTTCCTCGTGGAGCGGGAAGTAGATCGCGCACACCGCGAAGAACACACACATCCAGCCCGCCAGGTACCATGAGCCGAAGAGCAGGGATTCGGCGCCGAGGATGAGCAGCATGCCCGAATTCATGGGGTTGCGCAGGTGGCGATAGGGGCCGAGGACGACCAGCTTCTCGGGCGGGGCCCACGGCGCCGGCGTACCCTTTCCGATCCGCTCGAACAGCGCCATGGTCCACGCCGCCAGGACCAAGCCGTCCAACGCCATCGCGATCCCGATCCAGAAACGGAACTGCGTGGGCTCTGCCGGCGACAGCGCGCCCGGTGTATCGGCCAATACCCACAGGATCACGGCCGGGACATAGATCGTAGCCGCCGCCGGAAGAAGGACGACAGCCTTCGCAGTGGTCCATTTCACAGGTGGCGCTCCCTGCCTCAATCGATGGTGTCAGCCCTATTCATGGCACCGGTTTTGTACGTTCTCCCGCCCGGCCGCACGATGGTGTCATACCGCGGCCCTGGCATCCATGACAAAGGGCTAAAAACGGCTGCTCGTGTCAAGCGATTGTGACCGCGTGACTGAGCCCTCGGCCTGGCCTCCTGAAATAAACGACTTGCAAACGTTTGTCGTTTTTGACAATATACTTAATCCATTCTAAGTTATGTGAATTCGTTCCAATGTACACAGCCGGGAGGATACACGTGCAAAAAGCCGGACAAAACTACCCGTTGGGAAACGAGCGGACACCTGAAGACGGCCCGGACCAGGCGGACGGTGCGCATCAGCCGGACCAAGCCGTTGACGATACGATCCGTTTGAACTGGCGTGAGAAGCTGGTTGAATTCGGCATGTTTATGGCGATGATCATGTGCGGAATGATCATCGGTGTATTCGTTATCTTAGCGGTGCTGCTCACCATGCAAAGTACCTTCGAGGAGCGGATGCCGGGATTCAAGGAAGCCGGTTCGATTCCGTTTATCATCCTGGTCGTAGTAGCCGTGATTATCGGCAATGTCTGTTCGTTCAGCTGCGCGCCCTACATCATACGTATCCTCTTTCGCGGCAACGAACTGCAGGACGAGCGGATGGACCGCGCCGTGAAGCGCTTGATATCCGTGACCGGGATGGACATCAGGGTCGAGAAGATCTACGCCATAAAAGGCAAGACGGCCAACGCCGTCGTGGCCGGTCTTTTCCGCAAGGTACAGTGTATCTTCTTTACGAACCGACTGCTGGAGCGAATGAGCGAAGGAGAGATCATGGCGGCCCTGGCGCACGAATTAGCCCATGGGCGGCATCGGCACATGACCAAAGTATTGGTGGCGATCGTGTTATGGGCCCTCGGCGTCCAGGTACTCTTCCGGCTGATCGATTTTCACGCTTACTTCGGGGCGCAGGACGTATACTGGCAGATATGGGCGAATGGCGTACTAAGCGGATTGAACGTCTTCCTGCTTATCCTTCTCGTCCTGTTCCCGCTTTCGAGGCGGCACGAACACCAGGCGGACGCGACCGCCGCCCTGTGGGTGGGCACAGACCTGTACAAACAAGCCCTTTACCGGCTGCACCAAATCAACGACCAACTGAAACCGCCGCGAAAGTTCCTGGCGAAGCTGGGTACTCATCCGACGTTGCAGGAGAGGCTGGAGCAGGTGGAGAGGCTGGAGCGGGTGGGGAGGTTGAACGTGAATTAGGACAACATGTGTCATAATGAATATACGCAGAAGCGTAATCAGGAATGATCGAAGTCGTCTCTGAGTTAGGGTAACACTGCGAGTTCGTTTATTTTCTCTATCATGATCTTGGCTCTTTCACTTAAAAACACTTCATAACGACTCTCAGGGTCGCCGCTTGAAACCAATAACTCATATGGAACCAGGTGGGTCTCCACCCTCTGTCGTAATTCGCTATCAGTAACACTGGACTGGTTCAATAGGTTATTCATATATAAAGCCGGATCATTTCTTGAGAACGATCGATTAGTGATCTTTTTAAGAACAACACCGTTTAATCCTAGATTTATCCTCCCGACATCTATGTGCTCTTTTAAAAAATCCTTTGGGAAAACGTGATGTCTCTCCAATTCTCCCGAGTTTTCTAAGCTCCGAACAGTTTCTGTATCTAGAGTTTCACCAGTAGCCCAGTCTTTGGGATTGTTTGCCAAGGTAATCGCAGCTATGGCACGTCCTCGACGTGATTTTAATCCTATCCAAGACCAAGCCGTGTCTAATAAATCATCTTCACTCGGTAATGGATGTAGGCTATCGTTCAACATTGGTGGTAACATCGATTCATCTGTTGTTCCGGTATTTCTTATTGAAAATAGGCACTGACGTAACTGTTTATAGTCTTCATACAGTCTGTCATTTGCTTGAACCTCGTACCTGTCTGTTAAAAACGCACGCCACAGATAAGTAGATATAAGTTTGTTCGCTGTACCTACTCTCGCGGCCCTTGAACGCGCAGTACCTTCGACACCTTTCAGCTCTTCCTGTATCGCAGCGACAACATGAACTGGTGGCCAAGATGCCAACGTTCTATGGGTTACTCCGCCATGTTTAGCGGCAGTTGCAAGAGCAAACTTCAAGTCAATAAGTAAACTGTCAATGGGTCTGGGTGAATCTTGATCGCTCGCAAATACAGCCGTTAATGCCTTCTCGTAATTGGCCTCTTTGGGAGGTAGACCTAATGGGTGTTGCTCTGTTCTTACTTTAAGGCAAGCAACTTTCAAAATCCACTCACCAATTTCCGGTATAGTTTCCTGCTCATCACCTTTAAAATAATTGCTTGTCAAATCGTTGTCGTTATGGAAATCCTCAATACACTGGCGTAGATGCTCCTCATATTGTCTCTGAGCGGTGGCAACTACGATATCAAATCTTTTCACAGTAACAGAGGAACTATTTGTTTCAATGAATACGTCAATCGCTTCTTGTTTTGAAGTTTCAGGGGGAAGTGCACAATAATGTAGCTCTCTGTTGAGCAAGTGTTCTTTTTGTAGTCTTCCTATTGCTCTTTCGAGTCTACGTGCTTCATCGCTATCAGTACTACAGGCACTATTGCTCCAGTCCCAGATCTTTCCCAACTCGTCTCGTTCTGGGTTGTTTTCGTCCATGTCCTCCCAAAGTATATCAATCGGCACGAGATTCTTATCATATGCAACTGCTGGTTCCCTTAAAACCCGATATTGCGAAGACCTTGTTGAATAGGTATGAACATTGCTTACGTCCATTTCCCTTGAACTCAGGTCACTAACTTCCACAAAAAACTGATGGTCAGGCGTTCCTCGAAGAGCATGCCAAAGCGAAGTGAGACGTTGTTGGCCATCAAGTACAAGCTCAGTTGGGTTACCATCCTCGACGTTAATACCCATAAGCGGACGCGATACAAACTGAGGTTCGTCTCTGATAGGGAGAATTAGAAATACACCAGTAGGCCGGTTTTGAAATAGAGCTTTTAAGTAGTTTGCTATCCGTTGATTGTTCCAAACATAACTCCTTTGGAAATCGGGAAGCGAAATCGTCCCTTCATTGGCCCTCTGAAGCCAGTTCTTTACTGGACGTTTGTCATAATGAGCAGGATTTACATAGGTCATAGGACCTTCACTTTTTAAAATTCACGATTGGGTCTACATACGTCAGGATTTAAGTTGCTGATTGAAAACACTCACTAGTTTAAGACTGACCTCATTACATCGTTTATTTCTACATCATTTAGAATGCTAAGTTCTCGAGTGCCTTGATGTACAGCTACTCGTCGACAGGCGCGTTCTAACTCCTTGGTCTTACGTAGTTCAGATTCAGGGTTTTCAGCGATTTCTTGAGCCAGTGCTATGACGAATGCGTTACGAACTTGAACTGAGCCAAAAGTCGAGTTTCTTGAGACGATTAACTGTATGATTTTCTCCCAATACGTTTGATGTATACGGATTATATGGCGTATCTGTTCAGCGAGGGTTAAGTCACCATTTGCGATCTGGGCCACCAAATGTTCTCTCCACCAAGCCCGACCAAATGGTGTGTCTACGTATACTGTTCGATTACCTCTTGCCTCGGGAATACCACCCATACGTCTCAAAACCGTACGCACACAAGTGTCTATTGCAATGTATTGGTTGACGTCTTCGCCTAATTGGAGAACACGGTCGATACGTTCCGCTCCACTTCGAAAGACGCCTCCGTTTGAAGCAAGATACGAGGATTCGATCTTATGCCCTTCAATATGGCGACATGTTAGATATGTCCAGAAAGTTGATCTGCATGCTGTCCGAGGTTTTAACTTGCCCCAGGAGCGATACAGTCTGTTTTCGGTATCCATAGGTGGCGCTTTGAATTCGTCTTCTGTCATAGGATCGGGTGAAAGTGGTATATCGAAAGAGCCTATAACAGGAATCTCAGCCATATAAGCGTTAAAGTCGTTGCTGTTCCGGACAACTTTCAAAAACTCGATCTGGTGCTTCCCGCCTTTTGTCCTTAGTAACCTTCTACGCAATCTAGTGTAGTCAACATCACTTAGTTCAGTGAATGAGAGAGATGTCACTCATCCTCCTCCTCGTCTCTCGATGGTAACAAATGTTCGTAAAGCTCTGTTGCAACTTTCTCCGGTCGAAACCCTTGATCGTACCAACAAGGTAGGCCTTTGTTTGTCAAAAAGTCGGAAAGTGCACGAAGACTACGATGAGTGTTCCATCCTTCTTCATCATTGTCATCGTAGAAGTCCCGCTGAAGAAGCGCTAGGCAAGCTGTGACGATATGTGTCATAATGTTTTTTCTTATAGGATCTTCAATCCTAAATCGCAAAAAGTCATGAAGATCTGGGCTCGTTTTAACCAAAAAACGAAATGGCTCAGTCTCTGCATCTACAAAAAACCTGCCGTTGCCTAATGTTTCATCTTTCTGAATCGATAACATTTGAAATATGGAAGATTGTAGACGTACTACCGAACCCACTGCTAGCCGGGAGCCTTTCTGAATCGATATTAAAGATCCATCCCATACACTGTGTACACCGTCAGTCTTACTGTTAACAACATACTCACCGGTTATACCACTTAAAATCATTGGTGTAAAAAGAGGTGGCTCTCCTAAGTCGTCAGCATTCCATCTGACTTCATGTCTAGATTCATTACTTAGGTGTGTGCGCCGATATGATGAAATGGGAGATGACACAATACAGGCGTAAACCGCTTGTCCGTTTTCTATTAACCGAGAAACAAACGGTGATCCATCCACATTGTGTGCTAGATAGAATGATGATTGGTCGTTACCCGGCTCAAACACCACAGTATATCTGCCATCAGGATAAGACAGATTTCCTGTTTCTAAAACCGGATGGGTGTGGCACCTAATTCCATTGGATGTAGATCTTGCTACAGTTGTAATCTGAGTCAACGTGTTGCCTCTGTATCAATGCCTGCCTCAAACACATCGACCCGTAGAGAAGGGGTTGTTCCCTCAATCATTCCTATTCCTTTATCGATTTTGTACTTTACTTCAACTTGGACTAGATTACCTGGCAGGATATTACCAAGGCGCAAACCAACCGCATGCCCGTTTTCTCGGATAAGGTCAGAATCGTCTGTCAGTTTCCCGTTTATCGAAGCTTCACTTAGAAAAACAGGTACGATTTGATCATAGCGCAGTCGATCACAAGTAGCATCAATGTTCTCATCAATACGAAGCCGAAGTTCGGCGTTTTCAATCCCCTCCTTACTGTCTATCAATATCCGCCGTTTATTCGAGCTAATAGGCACAGAAACAGCTTGTAGAAATGAATGAAGAACTGGACTTTTCCTCGTGCGTTCTGTATTAACTCGTCCTGATCGCTTCCTTGACATCGGATCATTGGGCAGTGATGCGGTATTTGAATGTATGTTTCTACGATCGGGCACCCTATTCTCGACAACCATGGGAGTACCCCAGAAGGAACTCCGGCTTGACCCAGGTGACCCCTTTCCTCCATCACCGAAATCGAGATTTAAATAATCACTAGGATTAAAGGAGTTACTTTCTGCTTCTTTCGTATTGCTTAGTATCCAATTACGGATTTCCTCAAGAGCTTGTCGTAACTTACCCTGATCGACTTTGTTTAGGTTTTTAATGCGAATGGAATTATGCAATGGGCCTTCAGCATCACGAATCAGACGATGAAGTTCCATTCCATTTAAGGAATCAAGTAGCAAAACCGCGTGAAATGGCGCACGCTCCTTAAACTTATAGTAAAAACCGGGTATCTTGTATTCATCGGCAATCCACATACCATTGCGACAAAGATCAATTCGGGTATTCCCTGATCTAGACGTGTGTATATAAACACGTATATCACCTTGCGAAGTTTTCACTGAATGATTACTACCATATCGAAGAACATGGTGTGCCTCAAAAGCTCTCTCGCCGTTTAGAAATGCACGAGACCTTTTGTTCTTTTTAGATTCCTCTAGCGTCTCAGAAAGAGTGATATGATCCAGAACATATGATTGACGGTTTTCTCTGATTCTGAAGTCTTCAACCTTTACAACAAGTCTTCGTTTTAATAGCGCTTCGAAAAAGTTGCACGCCGCAGACTGAGACACCATATCCCACAGAGTCTTCTCGTATTCACGGAAATGATTGAAGGCTGGGATCACCACAACAGCGCCGTGACCTGAGTTCTTCTTTATTACCTTGAGGTCTTTAGAAATCAGTTCGGGTATATTTCGACCTGTTACATAGTCGTAGAGGTCGCCGTTTTTTCCATCCAAAAGACCACGCACGTAAAACCCATCGCCCGCTCGAGGGAATCGTTCCCCTTCGACAGTGTGAGAAGCCAATACAGCATGTCCAGCACCTATACTTCTACCACCTTCAGTTACGCCGCCATACAGGATGTACCGTAGATCAGATGCAGGAATTACCACAGAATGTCCATTGCCATAGGTACCTGTAGCGTCATGCTCTTTGGCACTTACTCCATCACTTAAGAGTGCAGTCATTCGACGCTTGTCTAGTCCAATACCGTTATCGACAACCGTCAAAACGTCAATCGATTCTTGTGTCAATGCGTTTTTAATGGTACGAACTACATTCTCTGCTTGGCTAGGAAGCTTACCTTTCCCCAACTTCCTTTGAGACATACAAGCATATTTAAAAGCCCGAACGTAACTCTTAATTCCAGGAATCTCTCTTATGTACATTCTGGTAAGTCGAAATCGTACAACAGCAGTCTTAATCTTTGCTTCATGAGCCGAATCAAGAGCATTCTGCAAGGTTTCACGAACAACGGCTGCTGGATGTAGTTCATCAAAAGCAGCTATTCCTGCTGGTGTAAATCCGGAACTGGTCCCTGGTCCGAATATCAAGTCAGAAGACGTGTTTTTCACCACATAATCCCCTTAAACTGTGTCATTTAATTCGCTAAGCACCACAGATGCCGTTTCAATTTCCTGGGATGTAGTAAACCGACCAAGACTTATACGTATGCCAGTTTCTGCGACCTCTCGTGAATAGCCTAAAGCAATAAGAACTCGAGATGGTTCATAGATTGCTGATGAACATGCTGATCCTGTAGAAATTGCAATCCGATTCGAAACCTTCTTTACGATATATTGGGCACTTAGGCCTAATAGACCTACATTAAGATTCCCAGCAATTCGTTTTTCGGTATGACCAAACAACTGAAGATTTGGGAAACGTTTTTCCAGACAACAGTAAAGTTGCTTAGTAAGTGAATCGATGCGTCTAGCATCATTGGCAAATTCATAATTCGCGAGTTCGCAAGCTTCACCGAAGCCAACTACCAGTGCTGTAGGTACTGTGCCAGATCTAAGTCCGAATTCTTGCATACCTCCAGTTATGATTGGATCGACTTTAACACCTGATCGTATATACAGGGCGCCAATACCCTTCGGGCCATAGACTTTATGTGCTGACATGCTGAGCAGGTCTACTCCCCAGTTCTCCACATCCACGTCTATCCTACCAACTGCTTGTGTTGCATCAGTATGAAAGATCGCACCGACGGAGTGACATATCTCGGCAATCTTCTCAATGGGTTGAATCACACCAATTTCATTGTTGGCAGCCATAACCGATACGATCAGTGTTTTATCGTCAAGTGCATCTTTAAGGACACTAAGATTTACCAGTCCATCTCTTTCAACTGGAAGAATGACTGTATCGAACCTTGATCTTTGAAGATCCTTTACAGTCTCCAGTACTGCAGGATGTTCTGTTGCAACCGTGACAATCCTATTACG
The DNA here is from genome assembly GCA_009841265.1 of Gemmatimonadota bacterium. NCBI lineage: Bacteria > Pseudomonadati > Gemmatimonadota > Gemmatimonadota bacterium. The sequence goes on from VXMB01000001.1 coordinate 310,678, forward strand.
AGATTCGGTATCTGCTTTCACTAGACCTCGTATTGCGAGGTTGCAGGATTCGGTGGCACCTGAAGTAAAAACAACTTCATCGTCGTCGGCATTGATTAACTCAGCGACTTTAGCACGTGCACTCTTGACTGCGTCAGATGCTTCCCAACCAAACACATGCCCATCAGAGTGAGGATTGCCAAACTTTTCCTCAAGGTATGGTAACATCGCTCGACGTACTCTTGGGTCAATTGGAGTAGTCGCCTGATAGTCAAGGTAAATAGGCATTCTATTAGGTGTGGCTCACTCTGTACAGTCACATGGTAACAAAGTATCGGAGTACTGTTCTAATTCGGCGCTAGTACACACGGAAAGTGTATCGTACGAGAATCCATTCATACCAAAAAAACCAATACTTGTATGCTCATGGTTTCCTTTTATTTCCCTGTTTTCAGCTATTAAATCACGGCTATAATCGTTTTCGATACGACTCCACCAAGTAATATCACACGGCGTATCTCGAAGAGAGCCAAACCCATCGAAATTATCATTTAGAGTTTCTGTCATCTGCTCATGTACGCTTTTTAGATTTCCTACCCCTTTTAAGAAACAGTATACACAGTTAGAAAGACTGCCCTCTTTGGGTAGCGAAAGATCCCAATCTTGCCATTCCCAGAAGTCGTTAACGTCTTCTCTGGTTACATTCATGTCTGCTAATGGCATATAGACATGCTCACCTTCGTAACCGGACGCACCAGGTCCTGCACTGCGTGCTTCAACTCGTTTTACTCGCATTGGCTCATCGCCACGTAATCCTACATAAGCAACGTATTCGACACCTCCGTTTCCGAATTTGACCTTGTCACCGAATGTATTCCCAATTAAGTCATCGTTTTCAATTCTACGCCAGACTGGTGAGAAGTCAGAGTACGACTGCTCAGGTCTTACATGTGGTCTGGTTAAAACGTATGAACGTTTTCTGAGAAAAATGTGTTTGGGTACAGCTCCTTGATTACGTATATGTCGCCGATATAAGGAATCAGGATCGATACGCGATTGGCTACCGTAATGACCGAGACGTGGGATACTTTCGTTAAATGCGAACCAATCTTTCAGAAATGTACGAGTTACTTCTAGTTTCATATTCTTCGTACATATCCGACTGAATTGGTTTGGGACATAGCCAGCCCAAGAAAGAAGTTCTTCAAATACCTCGCCGCGCCAATGGAATCCATCAGGATTTGTGGTTGAATATGGTTGATCATTGACGAGCCTGTAAGAAGGCAACCTAGTCCATTCACCATTTCGTGCATCCTCATATGTCTGAAACTCGATCCAATAAAACGGTATCCCATACTGGTTTGATATTCTGTTACAGGTCCGTGCAAAGCGATAAGTACCGGGATGCTCTGCTGAAGTATTGTTGAAAACAATTACATCACCTCGATCCGCATCTAGAAGGTTGTTCTCCAGTAAAGCAAACAACATCATCGCACTTGAACGCCCTGCGGAGAACTTTACGACATGCGGGAGGGTTGCATGTTTTTTACTTCGGTATCGAATAAAATGAGCCTTATCTGAATTGTACCGTTGAGGGGTTTTTACCACACGTCTCGAAACCAACAACTTGGGAACTTTCTTTATACCGGGCTTATATTTAGTCATTCTTGTTCTTCCTATAAATAGACCTATCTTATCAGGTAAATTTGGATACTAACGTACTTTATGGTATTGGCGTATAGACCACATGTCAACTCAACTCATTAATCGTAGACGACAACCATCTCAGACATCAATCTTGGCAAGGTCGGTCTTCTACTTAAATCAAGTCTAACTCCAACGCACCTATCACATGTATTAAATACATAAATCATAAATGCTCGGCAAAGTACCGTAAAAACAGGTATTTAAGGCCCTGCTAGGTATCTCAGTTTTACATCTTAACTGAAAACAACCTCCCGACTATGTCTTTATTCAAAGTTTGAAGGTAATAGAGGGCATGCCCTACCACTAATCTCAATCTTTGCTTCCCACCGCCTCCAGCAGCGCTTCCCGCGTCATGCCCGCGGGAGGCGTGTTCAAACCCGATTCCTCGCCCGGGTCGGCGACGAGCCAGATGCCGCGCTCGAGGGCGTAGCCGCCTCGACCGGATGCCTTTCGCAGGAGGTCCTGCAGGTCTTCACCGCCCATCAGGCCCAGCAGCCCGACGGGGATCATCCGGGCGGAGACGCCCCGATCGCGCAGGAAGCCGGCGTACCAGTCCGGCGGACGTTCGTAGGAGAACACGAGGAAGGGACGTTCCGGCGTGCCGGCGCCTCTCCAGAAGCCCAGTCGAAACCAGTTCGGCCGCAGGGAGCGGACGAAGGCGCCGTGGCGCAGAACGGGACTGATTTCGTCCATGGACTGCCGGTAGAGCACGCCGAGGCGCTCGGCGTTGGCTTCCTGGAGCTGGATGTAGGTCTCCAGGTATCCCGATTTCAGCAGCCACTCGAACCGGTCCTCCGGGCCCAGCCCCATGAGCGACCTGAATTCGTCGCCGTGGTACAGTCCGTTCCGGACGAGATGGCGGATGAAGTACCGGAAATGCAGGTCGTCGAAGGCGTCGATCGCGGCATAGGCCTCCGCGGGGCGTGTGATATGGGGCTCCCAGTCGTGCACGATGGCCTTCAGGGCCCGCTGGCCGCGGCTGTGCCGGGCGATGGCGCGCGCCGGCTCGAAGAGGTGCCGGTTCAGGTAGGCCATGTCCAGCCGGGAGGGCAGGCCGACCGCGTCCCCCCGGGCGTCCCGGGCGGCTTCGTATTCGCCGGTGATTTCGCGTTCGCGCGGGGCGCTCACGCCGGCGTACCAGGCCGTAGTCGTGCCCCCCAGGCGGTTGAGGATGGGCAGCGCCCACGATTCGAAGCGCACGTCGCCCGTCGTCACGGCACCCCCCGTGTAGCTGGCGGCCGGCGCCACGGTCCAGAGGAAATCCATCCCGAGGCCGGGTAGCGTGCCGGCGAGATCGCCCATATGTTCATGCCGCCTTGCGACGAAATCCCAGACGCCTCGAAGCGGAACGGCAGCCTCCGCGTCTTTATTCGCCGCACCGGCTGCTTCCTCGACGGCAGGCTCCGCACCGGCAGCCGGACCGGAGTCCCAGTCGGCATTCGCGGTCGCGCCCGGACCGGACGCCGCACCTGCGGTGTCGCCCGAGCCCACGCCACCACTGCCACCCGGACCGGACGCCGCGCTACGTACCACGCTGACCCGTTCGGGCAATACCGTACCTACGGATACGTTGTTGAGGGAGATATCCGGTTTCCGGTTGCCAGGCATCTGGGCTGTGGCATACCTGTGGTCGGGAGACCAGTCCCCCGGGGGATCGACCAGTGCGCGGACGTACCGCGCGAATCCGCCCAGAAAACCTTCCAGGCCTTCGGTGCCGGAACCCGCGGGCGGGATGCCCAGGGGCGACAGGGGCCGGTCGAGTCCGGACAGCGCCTGCCGGTCCACGGCCAGGACGAATCCCTCGTTCAGCCGCCCGGTCCGTCCCGCGGCCGCCACCGCCAGGCGACCGAAGGTCTCTTCGTCGTCCCGCATGGACGCCAGGTCTGATGCGGACCGGATCTCTTCCCGGGTCTCCCGGTCGGCGAAGGCGGCCGCGATGCCCCCCACCGGAACGCCGACCAGGGCGTATTCGGATCCCCAACGGTTGCCGGACATGCGCACGGTCAGCGTGTCCTTCGCGTCGGAGACGACTTCCACCCTGCCCCTGAACCTCGCCGTGGTCCAGTCCACCGGCACGGGCCGTTCCCGGTTTCGGTAGTACAGGCTGGGCCGCAGATCCTGCTCGCCGCGCAGCAGCAGCTCGACCTCTTCCCCCGGCACCGCGCCGTCCGGCGGAATGCGCAAGGTCCTGCGGACCACGCGGTATTCGGGTTCGGGCGCGGGTTCGGGCTCGATTTCTTCTCCGGGCGGCGGACCTTCAGGCTCCACGAGCAGCGGTTCGGCTCCGTCGCCCACGAGCAGACGGGTGCCGGCGCGGGCCGCCACGCTGCTGCCCAGGCCCCGGCCGGCCGGGTGACCGGCGGCCAATTCGAAGTCCACGAAGGGATTCAGGACGGGACCGGTTTCATGGTCGGCGTTCAGCGCGTGCAGGTTGATATCCAGGCGGGCCAGGACCTCGTTGAACTGGTACCGGTCGTGGACGCCGGGATTGACCTTCCTCCGTTCGCCGTAGGGCCCGTCGGAAGGCATGGCCAGCACGAGCACTTTGCCGCGCGAGACGAAGTTGATGGCCAGGTCCACTTCCTGGATGCTCATGCCCGGATCGCCGCCGCCCAGCAGCACGATGGCGTCGTAGTCCCGGGCGTCCCGTTCCACCATGGCGGGGTAATACGGCCGGTAGTCGATGTCGAATCCCGCTTCCGAGAACGCGCGGATCATCCCGGCGTGCTCTTCCGGATAGGCCATGGCGTAGTCGACGACGAGTAGTCGGGCACCGGCGTCTTGGCGGGCGCTCGACTCCTGTCGCACGGACGTTTCCTGCCCCGTGATCGCTTCCTGGCGGACGCTCGACTCCTGTCGCACGGACGTCTCTTGCCGCGCGCTCGCCTCCTGCCGACCGGACACCTCCTGCGACGCGTTCGAGGCGTGAAGGGGCGACAGGCAGCATACCAGGAAAGGAATCAGGAAAAAACGCCGTATGATCCGCATGAGGTTCATTCCGGGGTGTTGTTTCAGGCCGAATTACCAAATTACAGCCATGCCAGGGTGATCACAAGCCGATAAACTGCCCAACGCCCGGCAATCACAGGACCGCGCTCTTCCGCGAAGTCTGGTGGGCAATGGCCCGTTGCCGGCAGGATGTCCATGCCGTCACCGGTTACGCTAAATGAAAAACCACAGGCAGGTTAAAAACCAGTTTTTTGGTGACAAACGTTTGTAATTACCGCGATATTCAGAGACAAACAAACGCATGCCCGCCTTTCGCGGAATTGCGCGAAGGTAAGCGCGTTTGCAGAACATCCGTTTCCTGTCCGGTCGGCCGGTAGGTCGAACTTACGCAAGGGATGGAATGAACGCGTGGTGGACAAACACGAGAGGTCAGCACATTGAGTGCACGCGATGATCCGTTACGGGAGGTAGAGGCGCTGCGCGCTCGCAACGCCGCGCTTAACGAGGCGATCCTGCGTATCAGTGCGAACCTGGACCTCGAGACCGTCCTCGATGAGGTCGTGGAGCGTGCCAGGTCGCTCACCGGAGCGCGCTTTGGCGCCATCGCCACCGTCGACGAGGCCGGTGTTCTCCAGGATTTCGTCTCCACCGGTCTCTCCGACGAGGAGCATCGGCAACTGTCGGCATGGCCCGACGGGCCGCAGCTCTTCGAATACTTCCGCGGCCTGGCCGGTCCACTGAGACGGGCGGACTTGTCGGAATACGTGCGTAAGACCGGCAATTCGGCGGACATGCTGCCGGCTGCCTGTGCCTTCCAGGTCGCGCCGATGCGTCATCGCGGCACACAGACCGGGATCCTCTTCCTGGCCGGAAAGGCGAACGGCGGCGAGTTCACAGACGAGGACGAGGAGATCCTCCTTTTGATCGTCTCGCAGGCGGCCGCCGCGATTGCCAACGCCCGTAAGTACTGCGCCGAGTTGCGCACCAGGGCCGACCTCGAGGCGCTGATTGAGACTTCCCCGGTGGGCGTCGTGGTGTTCGAAGCGGTGACCGGCAGTACGGTGTCTTTGAACCGGGAGGCGAAGCGGATCGCGGAGAACCTGCGCTTGCCGGGCAAACCCATTCAAGCCATACTCGAGGTGGCGACCTGCCGCTTCGCCGACGGACGGGAAATCGCGCTGGACCAGTTCTCCCTTGTCCAGGTGCTCCGCAGCTCCGAGACGGCGCGCGACGTGGAGGTCGTGATTACCATACCCGACGGCCGTAGCGTGACAGTGCTCGTAAGCGCCACCCCGGTTCGCGGCGAGGACGGCGCGGTGACGTCGATGGTGGTCACCATGCAGGACCTGGCGTCACTGCAGGAACTTGACCGGACGCGGGCCGAGTTTCTCAGCATGGTGAGCCACGAGCTGCGCGCGCCACTGACCTCCATCAAGGGGTCGGCGACGACGGTGCTGAATGCCTCGCGGGAACTGGATCCGGCCGAAGTGCGCCAGTTCTTCCGGATCATCGATGAACAGGCCAATCTCATGGACAGCCTGATCGGCGACCTGCTCGACGCGGGACGCACCGATACGGGCACGCTGTCGGTCACCCCGGAACCCTCGGAGGTGAGCTTCCTGGTGGACCAGGCCCGCAACACTTTCCTGTCCGCCGGCGCCAGGCACAACGTCCTCATCGACCTGCCGCCCGATCTGCCCCCGGTGCTCGCCGACCGGAAACGTATCGTGCAGGTGCTGAACAATCTGCTGGCCAACGCCGCCCGCCATTCGGCGGCAACGGCCCCTATCCGTATCTCGGCCGAGCGGGACGGCGTGTACGTCGCGGTCGCGGTGGCCGACGAGGGCCGGGGCATTGCACCGGAACTGCTGGGACGACTGTTTCGCAAGTACGGGCGCAACGTAGTAGACTCCGGTGTGTCCGGTGGACTGGGCCTTGCCATATGCAAGGGGCTGGTCGAGGCTCACGGCGGGCGCATACGGGCGGAAAGCCCGGGTGTGGGCAAGGGCACGCGCTTCATCTTCACGATACCTGTCGCGGAGACGGCCGCCGTAGACACCGCGGCCGGCGATGCCCGGTACGCCCCGGGTCAGGTTTCCGAGGGACGCCAGCCGACGAAGGTGCTCATCGTGGACGACGACCCGCAGACGCTGAGTTACGTGCGCGACGTCCTCGCCGACGCGGACTATTCCGCCGTGGTGACGGCCGATCACCGGGAGATATCGAGCATCATCGAAGCGGAGAAGCCCAAACTGGTCCTGCTCGACCTGATGCTGCCCGGATCCGACGGGATCGAACTCATGCGGAAGATCCCCGAACTCGCCACCCTTCCGGTGATCTTCATTTCGGGTTACGGACGCGACGAGACGATCGCCAGGGCGCTGGAGGCCGGCGCCGAGGACTACATCGTCAAGCCCTTCTCGCCGACCGAACTTACGGCCCGGATCGGGGCCATCCTCCGCCGGCGGGCCAATCCGGATCGTTTCGTGCTCGGCGAGCTGGCCATCGATTACGACCGCCGCGAGGTCAAGCTCGCGGGTCGGCCGGTGGCCCTGACGGCTACCGAATACGAGGTGCTGCGCGTGCTTTCGCTTAGCACGGGGCGGATCGCTACCTACGACACCCTGTTGCGCGAGATCTGGGGCCGGCGCGGTCTCGGTGACGCGAGGCTCGTGCGGGCCATCATCAAGCGACTACGCAGAAAGCTTGGTGAAAGTGCCGACGACCCGTCCTACGTCGCCAACGTGCGCGGCGTAGGCTACCGCCTGATCCGGCCGGGGGATGGGTGAGGAAAGTTGCCTTCGGTCGGGAGATGGGAAGGCGGCCTGTAGATCGCATGGGCCAGCCAGGTAACGCGTGCAGGGCTGCCCCATCCGGCCGGTAGATCCGCAGGCCGGATGCCGCCGTCCAACCGCTACCAATCGGACGGATCGGGAATCCCGGTGCTGACGACGATCTCGAGGCCGGGTTCGGGCAATGCACGTCTCGCGGCCTGAAGAGACGATCCCGGCCCGAACCAGTCGTCCAGGACGCCGCGAAGTTCGCCCGTGAATCGATCGAGCAGGAGCGCGGTGGACCGTCCGTCGTCCCGGGTCATCGCCACGAATCCCCCCGGGCCGGATAGTTCCAGTTGTTCCAGCCGGCCGGACCAGTCCGCCCTAACGGGAACCGCGAAGACGAAACCGCCGGCTTCACCACCTTCGCCGCACGCGATTTCCTTCATGGAGAAACTCAGGTCGAAAAGTGTGTTGCCTTCGACGTCTCCGGCGGCAAGCCGGTAGGGTCCGCGCTTATCCGGAAGGGACGGCGGCGCGTCGACCACGAAAGTAGGCTCTAGGTAGAGCTCGCCGAACTCGTCCCTGCCTCCCCAGACCAGCAGGCTTCTCCCGGATGGCGCGTGCGATAAGGCGAATGTCGGTTCGCCTTCCAGGATCTGCCTGCGGTTTACCATCCTGATGAAGCTGTAGTCGCTGGACCAGTCGGGCGGTCCGCAATAGGACATGAAATCGGGCATGGACGGTGGTACAAATACGTCGTTCCTGTGATCGTACCCCCAGACGCCGATGCTTCCGTCCATGTAAGGGAAATCTTCTTCGAGAAACGATGGACCGCCGCAGGGAGCGTGCTGCATGTTCAGATTATGCCCCAATTCGTGTGCCATATACGCAGCGTTCAACTCGGATACCGTTGCGGAACCGGGTCGCCAGCCGAGTCCTCCGCCACGGGTGACAATGCCCATGTAATAGTCTTTCGAACCGTCCATGGTGCGAATCATCCCCACTTTTTCCAGGGTCTTGACCGAACTGACGGGATCATAGGAGACCGCCACCGGGCTACGAATGTTGACGTTGAATTCGTTCACGGGCAGGCGATCCTTCGATGGGTTAAAGTAATCCGAATCTTCCGTAAGGCTCTGTACCGTGGACACCAGGCCCATGTCCGGGTTATTCATCCAGTAGAGGGGCACCACGGTCAGATTGAAAGGGGGCATGTCGACTACTACCACGGACAGCCGTCCCGCGGCAGGCAGGCGGCCTGATGAACCCAGTTCGATGACCATCTCCAGTCCCGGCTGGATGACCGAACCTGGAATCGGCGCGTTGGACGTGGCCTCGCTGTCGCCCATGTGGAGCAACGAAGTAATAAATTTGTCCGTATTCTCCATTTCCGCGGTGAAAACCTCGACATCGTCATGAAAGAAACGCGCGGTCACCTGAGGCATAGGTACGGTGCCATCCCTTTCCGATGCGATGAAGACACGGAGCAGGGCGTCTCTTCCCGCCACCAGGGGAACGGAGCCTTCAAACGTCTGGATCGCCTGGATGAGCATGGCCGTCGATTTCATCAAGAACCCCCGGCAGAAGTCAACATCGGCCATGGGAATAGCCTGTAACCAGTCCCGGGTTTCGGCATCCTCCCTCAGGCACAGACCGATTCCCTCGAACCGCAGTTCGTCCAGCATCAACTGTGTAAAGGACGGCGGCAGTACGCCAAACATGCGCCCGTTGCCGTGCAGGTATAGTTTCTTCAGTCTTGCGAGTCCTCCCAGGGATTCCGGTACGTTGCCCGAAAAACTGTTATATTGAAGGTACAACTCCTTAAGGTTTTCAAGACCGCCCAGTTCCTCCGGGATGACCCCGCTCAACTGGTTCCGGTTCAAATACAGTTTTTCGAGCCGGACAAGCCGTCCCAGTTCGGGAGGGATTTCGCCGGTCAGTCCGACATTGCCCAGATAGTCTCTCTGCCCGGAACCTGAAACGGAAAGAACCAGCAGGTTTTCGAGATCCCCCAGTTCGGGCGGGATTTCGCCCGTCAACGCATTTGCGCCCAGGTCCAGGGTTGTCAGGTTTCTGAGCTGGCCCAGTTCAGGAGGGATTTCGCCCGATAACGCGTTTCCGCCCAGATGCAGGGTCGACAGGCTTTTAAGCTGGCCCAGTTCAGGAGGGATTTCGCCCGTCAACGGGTTGCTGGTGATATCCAGCCACTCCAGGCGGGCGAGCCGGCCCAGCTCAGGAGGGATTTCCCCTTCGAATTCGTTACTGCCCAGGGACAAGGTCGTCAGGTTTTCAAGATCACCCAATTCAGGTGGTATGGAACCTGACAACTGGTTGACGCCAACCGCCAGCCTCGAAAGGTTTTTAAGCCGGCCCAGCTCGGAGGGAATCTCGCCGGTCAACGCGTTACCGTGGATATTCAGATCGGTCAGGTTTTCAAGACGACCCAGCTCGGAGGGAATCTCGCCGGTCAACGCGTTGCTGGGAATAACCAGATCCGTCAGGTTTTCAAGCCCGCCAAATTCTGATGGGATTCCTCCGGACAACTGGTTATCGCCCAGATCCAGCCATTCCAAGCGGGTGAGTCGGCCCAACTCGGGTGGGATGCTTCCCGACAGCTGGTTTCCGTTGAGCGACAATCCCGCAAGGTGCTCGAGCCGGCCTAATTCGGAGGGGATCTCTCCGGCCAACTGGTTACCATGTAGATCCAGCCACTCGAGGCGGGCGAGTTGGCCCAACTCGGATGGAATAGTGCCTGACAACTGGTTGTTTGCCAGCTCTATCTGCGTTACCCGTCCGTCCACGTCGACGGTAATCCCATGCCAGGTATCAAGCGGCTCATCACTCAACCAGTTCGTGTTGTTCGACCAGTTCGGGCCGTCCGCGGCGTTGTAAATTGCGATCAAGGCATCCTGTTCCGGATCCGGGGCCGTATCCGATACGATAATCGAGACTGTGGCCGATGCGTCTCCCGATCGGGCGGTAACCCGGGTCCTGCCTTCCCCGGCCCCGGTCACCAGCCCTGCCGGACTGACCGCGGCCACGGTCTCGTCTTCACTTGACCAGGTTGCGACGGCGTCCATTACAGGATGATCGTTCCGGTCCAGCACGGCCGCGGTCAGTTGAACAGTCGCACCGACAGACACGATAACGGCCGGACCCGGTTCGATGACGATACGGTATATCGCCTGCGCCACCGTGATTTCCGCGTTCGCTTGAACATCTCCCGAACGGCCCGTGACGCGTGTCGTCCCGTTACCCGCTGCGGTCACCAGGCCCTCCGGACTGACCGTGGCCACGGCCGCGTTTCCGCTCGACCAGATCACCGAAGCGGAGGCCATGACCTTGTTGTTCTGATCGTAGACCGTGGTGGTAAGTTGCTGCGTCTGGCCGATGGCGTGGAAAGTGACGGATGATGGGGTAATCTCGATCCGGGTCGCTACCGGCGCCGGCGGCGGAGGGGGAGTTGTCGGTGGTGTCGGCGGGCTGGTCTTCGTCGGACCGTCTTTGCCGCATGTGATACTCGCGAGCAAAGCCAGAGAGACAAAGACCACAGCATAACGGCAATAAATGCGCTTCATGATGGTTTTGACGGAAGGAGAAGATCGAATTACATAAATATCCCTTTGGAATTTAAAGTAAATCTAATGCACTTTCCCGTTTCTGGAAAGTCAACAATTTTAACTGTTTGCCATTTTAATAAAGCGGTGTGTCTGGCTGGCGCAGATCAAGGCAGGATGTTTCTGGGTCGCACCGTACTTCGTTACACTTTCGCCAGCCGCTCCAGCAGGTCGACGCAGCGGTTGGAGTAGCCCCATTCGTTGTCGTACCAGCCGCAGATCTTGACGAGGTTGTCGTCGATGATCATGGTCAGCTCGGCGTCGAAGATGCACGAGGCGGGGTTGTGCACGATGTCGACGGAGACGATGGGGTCTTCGCAGTACTCGAGGATGCCTTCGAGGGGGCCCTGTGCGGCGGCCGCGAAGGCGGCGTTGACTTCTTCGGCCGTGGGCACGCGGTCGACCTGGGCCACGAAGTCGGTGAGGGAGCCGTCGGGGACGGGCACGCGGACGGCCATGCCGTTCAGCCGGCCGTTGAGTTCCGGGATCACCTCGCCGATGGCCTTGGCCGCGCCGGTGCTCGTGGGGATCATGGACAGGGCCGCCGAACGGGCGCGCCGGGGGTCACTATGGGCGAAGTCGATAATCTGCTGGTCGCTGGTGTAGGCGTGGACCGTGGTCATGGACCCGCGGACGACGCCGAAGTGCTCGTGCAGCACGGACACCATGGGGGCGAGGCAGTTGGTGGTGCAGGAGGCGTTGGAGACCACGCGGTGCCCATCGTTCAGGATGCCGTCGTTCACGCCCATGACGATGGTCGCGTCCACGTTGGTGGCCGGCGCGGAGATCAGCACCTTCTTCGCCCCGGCCGACAGGTGGGCCGAAGCCTGTTCCCCGTCGGTGAAGATCCCGGTCGACTCCACCACCAGGTCCACGCCGCGGTCGCCCCAGGGCAGGTTCGCCGGGTCCCGTTCGGAGACGATCTCGATCTTGTGGCCATTCACCGCGAGTCCGCCGTTCACGGCCTCCACCGGATGGTCGTACCGGCCGTGGACGGAGTCGAATTTAAGCAGGTGCGCCAGCGTCGCGCTGTCGGTCAGGTCGTTGATGGCGACCACGTCGAAGCCGCCGCGCTCCGTCATGGCGCGGAAGACCATCCGGCCGATGCGGCCGAACCCGTTGATGCCGACCTTGATTCCCATGATGCTCATTGCCTCCAAAAGTTTCGGGAAACCGTCCCGCGCTTGCGGGCCGATTTCCCTTTTTCAATCCCGGCGCTGGCCGGTTCGTTATCTTGTTTTTTCAGGACGTTCCGCTATGCTCCCGATTTCAGCAGGCCTCGCAGCACATATTGCAGAATGCCGCCGTGGCGGTAGTATTCCACCTCGACCGGGGTGTCGATGCGCACGATGGTGTTGAATGTTCTCGTGGCGCCGTCCGCGGCGGTCACGCGGACACGGACGCGCTGCCGGGGGGTGATGCCGCCCTCGATCCCCTCGAAGTCGTAGGTCTCGAAACCGGTCAGCCCGAGCGATTCGGCGCTGTCCCCCTCCTCGAACTGGAGGGGCAGGATGCCCATGCCGATGAGGTTGCTGCGGTGAATGCGTTCGTAGCTTTCCACGATCACGGCCCGGACGCCGAGGAGATTGGGCCCCTTGGCGGCCCAGTCCCGGGATGAGCCGGATCCGTATTCCTTGCCGGCGATCACGATCAGCGGGGTATCCGATGCGCGGTACGCCATGGCTGCATCATAGATGGCGACCGGTTCGCCGTCGGGCGCGGTCTTCGTCCAGCCGCCCTCCGTGCCCGGCGCCAGGCGGTTGCGCAGCCGGATGTTGGCGAAGGTGCCCCGCATCATGACTTCGTGGTTGCCCCGCCGCGCCCCGTATGAGTTGAAGTCCTTCGGCGCCACGCCGCGCTCGACCAGGTACCGGCCCGCGGGGCTGTCGGCCTGGATCGAACCGGCCGGCGAAATGTGGTCCGTCGTGACGGAATCGCCGAGTACCGCCAGCACGCGGGCGCCGGGTATGTCCGTGATCTCGCCGGGTTCAGCCGGCATGTCGTCGAAGTAGGGCGGGAGCTTGACGTAGGTGGAAACTTCGTCCCAGGCATAGGACTCGCCGCTCGTCGCGGCCAGTTCCGCCCAGCGGTCGTCGCCCGTGAAGACGTCGGCGTAGATCGACTGGAACATCTCCCGGCGCACGGAGGCGCGCACGGCCTCCCGCACTTCCCCGGGTGTGGGCCAGATGTCCCGGAGATAAACGTCGTCGCCCTTCGGGTCGGTTCCGATGGGCTCGTTGTACAGGTCCACGTCCATGCGGCCGGCCAGAGCGTAGGCCACCACGAGCGGCGGCGAGGCCAGGTAATTGGCCTTGACGATGGGGTTCACGCGGCCTTCGAAATTCCGGTTGCCGCTCAGTACCGCGGCCGCGACCAGGTCGGATTCCCGCACCGCGTCACCGATGGGAGCGGGCACGGGGCCGCTGTTGCCGATGCACGTGGTGCAGCCGTAGCCCACGACGTGGAACCGGAGCTGCTCGAGGTAGGGAAGGAGGCCCATGTCTTCCAGGTAACGGGTCACGACCTGCGAGCCCGGCGCGAGGCTGGTCTTCACCCAGGGCCGGGTGGACAGGCCCCTTTCGACGGCCTTCTTCGCCAGGACGCCGGCGGCCGCGAGCACGGCCGGGTTGGACGTGTTCGTGCAGCTGGTGATCGCCGCGATCACCACCGAGCCGTGTCCCAGATTGAAGGACGATCCACCCATGTCGACAGGCGTTTTTTTTGTCAGTGTGCCCATCTCGCCGGGTGCGTGTCCGTTGCCGTCCACCCACTGCTCGACGGTCTCGTCGGCCAGGTCCGGGTTCTCGTCGGCCAGCATGGCGGCCAGTTCCTTCCGGAACGACGGCTTGACGCTGGACAGCGACACGCGGTCCTGGGGCCTGCGGGGACCCGCCATGCTCGGTTCGACGGTGCCGAGGTCGAGTTCCAGGGTGTCGGAAAAGACCGGGTCGGGGGTGCCGTGCGTCCTGAACAGGCCCTGTGCTTTCGTATAGGCTTCCGCCAGTTCGATCTCGCCTGCGTCGCGGCCGGTCAGTTCCATGTAGGAGAGCGTCTCGCCGTCCACCGGAAAGAACCCCACGGTGGCGCCGTATTCGGGGGCCATGTTGGCGATGGTGGCCCGGTCGGGCAGGGACAGGCTGTCCAGTCCGGGACCGCAGAATTCGACGAACTTGCCGACGACGCCGTGTGCCCGGAGCATCTGGGTCACCGTCAGGACCAGGTCCGTCGCCGTGGCCCCGGCCGGGAGGGCGTCGGTCATCCTGAACCCCACCACGGAAGGGATGAGCATCGATACCGGCTGGCCGAGCATGGCCGCTTCCGCCTCGATGCCGCCCACGCCCCAGCCGACCACGCCGAGCCCGTTGATCATGGTCGTATGGGAGTCCGTCCCCACCAAGGTGTCGGGATAGGCGATCGATTCGCCGTCCCGCTCCCGGGCGAAGACCACCTTGGCCAGGTACTCGAGGTTGACCTGGTGCACGATGCCCGTGCCGGGCGGTACCACGCGGAAGTTGTCGAAGGCCTGCTGTCCCCACTTGAGGAAGCGGTAACGCTCCAGGTTCCGGTCGAACTCGCGGTCCACGTTGGCTGCGAAGGCGCGGTGGGAACCGAACTCGTCCACCTGGACGGAGTGGTCGATGACCAGGTCCACGTCCTGCAGGGGATTGATGCGGTCGGCCGCGCCGCCCAATTTCCGAATGGCGTCCCGCATGGCGGCCAGGTCGACGACGGCCGGCACGCCCGTGAAGTCCTGCATCAGCACCCGCGCCGGGCGGAAGGCGATCTCCCGTTCGGAGGGCCCGCCCGCGACGCTTCTGGCGACGGCGGCCACGTCTTCGGCGGAGACCGACACGCCGTCTTCGTGGCGCAGCAGGTTCTCCACCATGACCTTGAGGGAAAAGGGAAGGCGCGATATGTCTCCGGCGCCGCCTTCCTCGGCCCTTGAAAGCGAGTAGAAGGTACTGGCGCTTCCTCCCGCGTTCAATGCGGCACGGGCACCGAAGCTGTTCAGGTTACGCGGCACTGTTGCCTGTCTCCCGTTCATCGACGCATGGATTTTTCAAGAATCCTCAAACTAACGGCTTCAACCGGTCGGTGTCAAGGACATTCCCGTAGCCGGCCACGCCCGATATGCCCGTTCCATCGGGGTTTGCGGCAGATACAGATGTCTTGACACCGGGTGTGTCCCATCCTATCATCGGTACGCTCTGAATCCTAAGATCCCGGATTTCACCACGACGCGTACCGACTGCGTTCTATCGTTCATAACCCGTTGATATCATGGCGTTTATTTCCACTATCCTGCGAAGGTTCCCGTGGTTCGCCGGCATGGGCCTTCTGTACCTTGCCGTGAGCCCGGCCGTTGACGCGGCGGACGCATCCGGCGGGACCTGGCGCTTCGCCGCCCCTCAGCAGCGGCTGTTCCGCCCGCTGCTGGCCGACCCGACCGAGGCGCGCATGGCGGTTACGTCCAACCTGGGTGACAGGCTGAACGGCGACATCGGCGGTTCCTGGGAGGCCGCCGACTATGCGTGGAACGGGAACGGCGGGCTGCGGTTCAGGACCGGGATCCATGCCGGCGTCTTCTCGAAGCTGCGCCGATCGGGAACGACCTTCCCCCTCGAGACCGCCGACTACCTGATCGGCTTCCACGCGGACCTGGGCAACGACCGAACCACCGGGCGGTTCGAATACGCCCACGTGAGCGCCCACCTGGCCGACGGGTACGAAGGGTACGGCGGGTACAAAGGGTACGAAGGGCCGAGCCACGCGGACCAGTCGGGCAAGGCGGACAAGGCAGACCGAACCATGCGGACCAGGCGGACCATGACCTACAGCCGGGAGTATTTCACGGTGTACGGCGCCCGCGAGTTGCGTTTCGCGCCAGGATCCGCCGTCGGATCCGCGATCGGTTCCGCCCGCGTCTACGGCAGCCTGCGGTGGTCGAACCACGCCATCCCAAACGTGCGGCGGTGGCGGGTCCAGGGCGGCGCCGAACTGGTCTTCCGTCCCCTCTCGGGCGATGGCGGCGCAACCCGGGCCTACCTGGCCTGCGACGTGCGGCTGTTCCGGGACGGGGACATCTCGGTCAACCGTACCGCCCACGCGGGTCTGCTGTTTCACAACGTGGCTTCACGGGGCCTTCGCATCGCCTTCGTATACCACGGGGGCCGCAGCGAGCACGGACAGTTCCATCACCTGGAGGACGACTACGCGGGGATCGGGCTGTTCTTCGACCTGTGAGAAGGAACGTTCATGAGCTTCCTCATCCACCTGGAATGCAGCGACTGCGGCAAGCGGATGTCGGCGGACCGGTTGCGGAACCTGTGCCCCGACTGCGGACGGCCGCTGCTCGCTCGGTACGACACCGAAGAAGCAGGCAAGGCATTGACCCCGGACATCCTGGCGATGCGCGAACCGACCCTGTGGCGCTACCGCGAGATGCTCCCCGTACGCGACCGGACGGCAATCGTCACACTGGGCGAGGGCGGCACGCCCCTGATGCATGCCCACCGCCTGGGTGAACGGCTGGGCATGGACGGGCTCTACATCAAGGACGAATCCGCCAATCCCACCGGCTCGTTCAAGGCCCGGGGCCTGGCCATGGCGGTATCCCGTGCCCTGGAACTCGGGGCGGAATCCCTGGCCATCCCCTCCGCCGGCAACGCGGCGGGCGCGCTGTCGGCCTACGGCGCCAGGGCGGGCATCCCCGTGCACGTGTTCATGCCCCGGGACACGCCCCGGTCCTTCATCGTGGAGTGCCGAGCCCACGGCGCGTCGGTGGAACTCGTGGACGGCCTGATCACGGATTGCGGCAAGCTTGTGTCCGCACGGAAAGACGCGGAAGGCTGGTTCGACGTCTCCACCCTGAAGGAACCCTACCGCGTGGAGGGCAAGAAGACCATGGGGTACGAACTGGCCGAACAGTGCGGATGGGTCCTGCCGGACGCGATCCTCTACCCCGCGGGGGGCGGGACCGGACTGATCGGCATGTGGAAGGCCTTCTCCGAGATGGAAGCCCTCGGGTGGATCGGGCCGGAGCGGCCCCGCATGGTCGCGGTGCAGGCCTCAGGATGCCAGCCCATCGTCCGGGCCTGGGAACAGCAGTGGCCGGACGCCCCGGAGTGGGAGAACGCCCGCACGCTCGCCAGTGGGCTGCGCGTGCCCGCCGCCGTGGGGGACAAACTGATGCTGGCCGCAATCCGGGAGAGCGGAGGAGACGCGGTGGCCGTTCCCGACGGCGACATGGTGCGCGGCGTGCGGGAGATCGGGGCCTGCGAGGGCATCTTCGCGGCGCCCGAAGGCGGCGCAGTGCTGGCCGGACTGCGAAAGTTGATCGCGCTGGGACGCATCGACCGGTCCGACCGGGTGGTGCTTTTCAATACGGGCAGCGGGCACAAGTACGTGGACAACCTGGATGCGTTGCACGGCGACCAGGACGCCTGAGGTTTTTTTCGCACCGGTTGCTAGATTGCAGTTCACGCTCCGACTACTCATTATACAGGGCCGCTCTAAATATAACAGGGCCGCTGTAAACTACGTTACCCATGCGGGTTCGAATCCGTGAGGCGATAACGGGGTACGCGATCTGTTTCCGTTGACCATGGGGAAAACCCGCGTCATATTTTACCAGCGGACGGTGCCGCTGGGCTGCTTCCAACGGTCCGTATGGCCCGCACGGTCCGCGCAATCGAAGAGAAGATCACCATGAAGACCAGAGTTACCGTTGTCATTGAAACTGACGGCGAACAGTTCCATGCGTTCTGCCCTGCATTGCCCGGTATCCACAGCAATGCGCCCACGTTCGAGGAAGCCCGTGATCGGACGATACCTGCGATAGAACGGTATCTGGACTTTCTGGACGAGCAGGGAGGTCCAAATCCCGTGGGGCCGGACCTGAATATGGATGCAGGCAAGGAGATCATCCATTTCCTGCCCAGTTCGACCGAATCGACCATCCAGAGCGTCGAGGTTCCCTGGCCGTCAGACGATCCTCGCTAGCATGACGGCTCAATGAGTCGTCCTTCCGGTCCATCCTGCTTTCATCTCAAACGATAAAACATGCGTCGACTAACCTTCCTGTTCGCACTGCTCTTCCTCCTGCCGGCCCCCGCCAGCGCCCAGAAGATGCTCATCTTCATGGACCTGGAACAGCAGGACCATCTCAAGGCCTACGGCATCGCCTTTCAGGCTCTGGAGCAGGGCTATACCGTCGAATGGCTGCTGAACTACCGCGGCGGGTCCTTCGTCATGGACCCCACGGCCGACCGCGTGCGGTCCTGCCACCTGCGGGGCGTGAGCTTCCAGGTGATCGACGGCGCGGAACTGGTCCGGATCTACGCCGAAATCGAGGAAAGCAACATGGACCGGGTGCTGCTTGAAAAAGCGCCCGAAATCGCCGTATACACCCGGCCCGACCAGCGACCGTGGGACGATGCCGTGACCCTGGCGCTGGAATACGCCGAGGTGCCCTACGGGAAGATCTTCGACCAGGAGGTGCTGGACGGAACGTTGAAGCAATACGACTGGCTGCACCTGCACCACGAGGATTTCACCGGGCAGTACAGCAAGTTCTACAGCTATCACCGCACGCCATGGTACCAGCAGCAGCAGGCCACCGACGAGGCCCTGGCGCGGAGCCTGGGATATCCCTCGGTCGCGGAGGCCAAGAAGGCCGTGGCACAGGGCATCAAGTCCTACGTGGGGAACGGCGGTTTTATTTTCGCCATGTGCGCGGCGACGGAAACCCTGGAGATTGCGCTGGCCTCGGCCCAAACCGACATCGTGGCGCCGGAGTACGACCACACTCCCGTCGATCCGGAAGCCCAGTCCAGGCTGGACTTCGGCCAGACCTTCGCCTTCGAGAACTTCACGCTGCAGCTGAACCCGCTCGTCGGTTCCTTTTCCAACATCGACGTGAACCAGGTCAACGCCGGAAAGGTACTGACCGGACCCTTCACCCTCTTCGATTTCTCGGCCAAGTACGACCCGGTGCCCACCATGCTCACGCAGAACCACGTAAACTACATCGCCGGCTTCTACGGCCTGTCCACTTCCTTCCACCGCGACGTGCTCAAGCGCACCGTGGTCGTCCTCGCCGAAGAAGCCGGGACCGACCACGTCAAGTACCTCCACGGCAACTACGGGATGGGGACGTTCACCTTCTACGGGGGGCACGATCCGGAGGACGAGGAGCACCTGGTGGGCGATCCGCCGACCAATCTCGCCCTCCACAAGAACTCCCCCGGTTACCGGCTCATCCTGAACAACGTCCTCTTTCCCGCGGCCAAGAAGAAGAAACGCAAAACCTGACTGCAATCCCTGCTGAAATTCAAAAACACTTGCAGATCCGCGCCGCATCGGGTATAATGACTGTTACCTCACACAGGTTTCCAGCAAAGTCATTTTAAAAGAACCTTTGCTATACCATAGGGAATCCTGCTCCGGGTATCAATGGCATGCCTCACCAGAACGGAGGACGTCAGAACTGCCCGGGGGGACAACCACTGTTCCGAACAGGTTCTCCTAAAAATACTTATGCTCGCCTGTGTGGGGTATTTTATTGCCTGAACGCGACCGTGGAGCGTCGACCGTGGAGCGTGACGTTCCCGTCCTTCGCGGCCTGCTCTTCCCGGTCCGCTTGGCGCGCCTGGCTCATCCCGCCTTGCAGATGATTTCAGTACAAGAACCCCCATGCTCCAGAACCTGACGCTGGGACAGTACTATCCCGGCGAATCTTCCATTCACCGGCTGGACCCGCGCACGAAGCTGTGCGGTGCCCTGGCGCTGATGGCCGCGCTGATCTGGATAAAGACCCTGCCGTTGTTTTTTTTCATGCTGGCCGTGGTCGCGGTCCTGGTGCGGATCTCCGGCGTTCCGCTCCATCTGCCGCTGAACAACCTGAAGGCCTTCCGGGTCATTCTGATCATCACCTTCGCGGCGCATGCGTGCTTCACGCCGGGAGAAGCCGTGATCATCGCGGGATACACCGTGCCGGGACCCACCTGGGAGGGGATGTTCCAGGGGGCGGTGTTCAGCATGCGTTTGGTGGTCATCATGCTGATCGCGGCGCTGTTGATGCTGACCACGGCACCGCTGGACGTCTCGGACGGCATCGAGCGGCTGCTCAAGCCCCTGGAACGGTTCGGACTGCCCGCCCATGAGCTGGCCATGATGATGGTCATCGCCCTGCGGTTCATCCCGACGCTGGTGGAGGAAGCAGACCGCCTGCAGAAGGCCCAGGCCGCCCGGGGCGCGGACTTCACCGGCAATCCGATCCGGCGCGTCCGGAAGATGACCGCCCTGCTGGTGCCCCTCATGCTCTCGGCCTTCCGGCGGGCGGAGGAACTGGCCGTCGCCATGGAATCCCGCTGCTACCGGGGCGGCGCCGGACGCACGCAGTTCCGCGTCATGGCCCTGGCCCGGAACGACTTCGTGGCCATCGCGGCGGTGACGGCCCTGCTCGTCCTCGGCGCGGCCTTCAACCGCATTGGTCCCGTCGACCATCTGTTCTGATCCACTGTTATACTCACCACTATACTTCTTCACCACTCCCCAACCGCCATGCGTACCCTGGTCCTCACGATCGAATACGACGGCACCGACTTCCTCGGCTGGCAGCTCCAGCCCGACGGGCGGACCGTTCAGGGCGTCCTGGAGGAAGCGATGCGCACCATCCTGCGGGCCGACCTCCGGGCGACCGCGGCGGGACGCACGGACGCCGGGGTGCACGCCACCGGGCAGGTCGTCCACTTCAGGACGGATTCGGACATGGTGGTGGACCGGCTGAAGAAGGGGCTGAATGGGGTGCTGCCGCCGGACGTGCGTGTCCTCGAAGCCACGCAGGCGCGCGATGATTTCCATGCCCGGTTCAGCGCGGTGGGACGACGGTACGTTTACCGGATCATCCGGCGCCCGAGCGCCATGCGAAGGCACCAGGCCTGGCACGTGGCCTACCCGGTGGACGTGGACGCCATGTGCCGGGCCTGCGCTCCCCTGTTGGGCCGCCACGACTTCACTTCCTTCTGCCAGGCCACGTCGACGGCCGACGGCACAATTTGCGAGGTGCGGGAACTGGAATGGATCGAGGCGGAGGACGAACTCCGCCTGCGCATCGAGGCGAACCGTTTTCTCCACCACATGGTGCGGACAATCGTGGGCACGGCCGTGGATATCGGCCGGGGTCGGTGGCCGGAGAGCGTCATGGCGGAGATGCTGGCGGCGAAAGACCGTCGTGCCGCAGGCGCCAATGCCCCGGCCCACGGGCTATGCCTCGAGGCGGTGCGCTATCCTTCCGAATTCGGGATCTGAGGGTCGGACTGACCGGGTGGGCCGGACTGACCGGGCGGACCGGGTGGATCAGGCGGACCAGAGGATTCCGGCGGACCGGGCGATGCCGAGCGGCGATCCACATACGCGTCGATCTCGTCGCATACCTTGTGCAGCACGGCGACGTCGCGCTGCTCCAGCCGCAGGCTGCGGCGCAGGACGCGGCGGATGGTGCGCAGGAAGGTCTCCTCGTTCGGCGTGGACTCAAAACCGATCCGGAGCAGCGCCTCGTGCACGCGCCGTGTAACACGCTCCACGGCCCGGTGATCCGCCAGGCGCACCTCGGAAGGGGGCGGCGCCTCGCCACTGTGGCGAAAGAGTTCGTACGCGCAGACCATGACCGACTGGGCCAGGTTGAGGGAAGGGTAGGCTGTTGCCGCGGGGATCCGGGCGATGACGTTGCAACGTTGGAGCTCGTCGTTCAGCAGGCCGCGGTCTTCCCGCCCGAAGAGAATGCCGCAGGGCTGGTTCCGTGCCACGGCGGAAAGCTCGGCGCAGGCCGCTTCCACAGGCTGTATGGGGCTCAGCCAGATTCCGCGGGTGCGGTTGGTCGTGCCGACGACGAGGGCGAGATCATTCACCGCCTCGTCCAGCGCCGGGACGACGCGGGCGTTGTCGAGGATCTCCCCGGCGCCGTGGGCCATCCAGCGGGCCTCGGCCTCGTGGCGGAATTCGACCGGATCGACCAGGACGAGGCGGGAAAGCCCCATGGTCGTCATGGCCCTGGCGACGGCGCCGATGTTCCCCGGCACTTTCGGTTCTACGAGAATGATGTGTATGTGCGAGAAATAGTCCGGCGCGGTACTTTCCGTTCGATCGGCCATGGGTCAGATCCGGGTCAGGTCCGAGTCAAGTCCGGGTCAGGTCCGGGGCCGGACCAGCGTCAGGCCAGCGTCAGCTTCGGGCCAGCGTCAAGCCCGTCCCTACTCTTTCGACTCCAGCTCCTCCACGGCGGCCTTCAGTTCAGCGATCTCCGCCTCCAGCTTCTTTTCGCGGCCGGCGATCGTGAAGAGGTACAGGAACAGCCCGACCCATATCAGCGTGTAGGCGGAAAACAGGTACCAGAAGTTCTGATCCACGGTTCAAACGCTCCTTTTTTACTCAAGTCCCCGCACGATTATCTCTCGAGTTCGCTGCGCCTCGGGCGCTTATACGTACAGGCCCTCAAATCCCCACGGTGCCGGGATGCCGGTGCTCCACGCGTTCCCGCAGGGCCTCGGTCTCGTCGCGCAGCCGCTCCAGCGCCATCCGCCGGCTCATGAGATAGAAGAACAGGAGGGTGAAGACAACCGCCGATACGCCCAGCGCGATGCGCATGTCCACTTCCATGCCCGCGCCGAGGCCTTCCTCCGTCATGACCAGGGAGTCGGGATGCAGGCCCCGCCACCACAGGGTCGCGAAGTGGATGAAGGGGATGTCGATGGTACCGAGGATGCCCAGCACGGCGAGGAAAGTCTTCACCTGCGGAAGGTCGTCGCCGTAGACGCGCAGCATCAGGTAGGCGACGTAGATGAGCCAGAGGATCATGGAAAAGGTGAGCCGGGGGTCCCAGGTCCACCACGTGCCCCACACGGGCTTGCCCCAGATCGGCCCGGTGATCATGACGAAGCAGCAGAAGACGAATCCGACCTCCGCGGCGCTGTAGGCCACGATGTCCCACCTGCGCTCCCGCAGCCACAGGTAGATGACGCTGGAAACGCCCACCAGCACGAAGGCGAACTCCGCGATCCAGGCGGAAGCGACGTGAAAATACATGATCCGCTGCACATCCCCCATGACCCGCTCCCGGGGCGCCCAGATCAGCGACAGGTACAGCGTGGCAACAAGTCCCACGAGGCAGATGAGGCCGAAAGGTGTGATGCGCAGGCGGGCGGCTATGCCGGCCATAATCATTCCTCCACGATGTACTCGAACAGCATGACGGACGCGACCAGGAAGACGACCGTGAAGACCGAAAGCAGCCTGATCCAGTTTGTCATGTCCTGCCAGTCCCCGCCCTCGAAGGTGGTCCGCGTCGTTTCCACCAGCGCGATCAGCACCGGCGAAGCGACGGGCAACAGCAGGACAGGCAGCATGACGTCCCGCATGCGCGTGTTGACGGCCACGGCCGCGAACAGGGTAGCGACGGACGAGAATCCGACGGTTCCCAGAAAGAAGATCACCAACAGTTTAGACAGATACGGCAGGATTGTCATGTTGAAAAACAGGACGAAGAGGGGAAGCACCGCCAGCTGGACCAGGCCGATGAGCGTGACGTTGCCCAGCAGCTTGCCCAGGAAGATGGATCCCCGGTCGATGGGCGCGAGGAGCAGTCCTTCGAAGGTGCCGCGGTCTTTTTCCGGTGAAAAGGACCGGCTGGCGCTCAGCATGCCGGCGAAGGCGAAGGCCACCCAGATCATGCCGGGCGCCACCCGTTGCAGCACGTCCGCCCCCGCGTTGAAGGCGAAGTTGAAGATGATCACGACGATCAGCGAGAAAACGAACATGGTCACAACCCGCTCGCGGGTCCGGTATTCCACAAGCATGTCCTTGCGGTAGATCTGCCAGGACTGGGCGAGCATGGATCTCATCGTTGCGGCAACTCCCGTTACATTTCCGTATTCGGCGGATCGGGCGGACCGGGCGGACCGGACCGGCCGGCTCTACACCGCGTGATCGCGGTAGGTCTGCTCGAAATCCGAGGTCGACAGCTGGCTGGCCTCGGCCTCAAACACCAGCCGTCCATGGTTCAGGATGGCGACGCGGTCGGCGGATTCCAGTCCGCGGACCAGGTCGTGCGTCACCAGGAGGACCGTCTTGTTCCGGGTGGCCAGGACCGTCTTGAGCATGACCATCGCATCCTGGTCCAATCCCGAGTAGGGCTCGTCGAGCAGCAGGATATCCGGATCGTGCAGCAGGGCGCGGGCCAGGGCTACCCGTTGGCGCATGCCGCGCGACAGCGTCCGTACCGGGCTCCCCGACCGGGCCTCCATGCCCACCGTGGACAGCAGTGATCCTATCCGCTCCTCGCGGTTTTCCACCCCGAAGAGCCTCCCGTAGAACCGCAAATTCTCCAGCACGGTCAGTTCGTCGTAGAGATAGGTCTGGAAGGACAGCACGCCGATGCGTTTCCCCAGGTCTTCGTCGCGGTCCTTCGTGATTTCCTCGCCGTCCAGGAACACCTCGCCGCGGGATGGGCGCACGAGCCCGGCAATGATGCCCAGCAGGGTCGACTTGCCCGCGCCGTTGGGGCCGAACAGGGCCAGGAAGGATCCCGGCGCCACGTCCATGTCCACCCGGTGCAGGGCCCGGAAACGCCCGTAGGACTTCGTAAGTTGGCGGATGCTGATGCCAGGGGCGGATCGATCACCCATCGCCGCTCCCGGGTTGGCGCAGCCGGAGCGCCCGGTCCTTGAGGCGGGCGCGGCGGGTCCCGTAGGCGTCCGGGTCCAGTCCTCCCGCCGCGAACTGGTCGTCCAGGGCGGCCAGGGCCTGGACAATCGCGGCGTATTTGCGTTCGTCCTCCGGCGTAAGATCGCTGAGGGCGGGCGGTTCGGCCGGCTGTTCGGGCTTGACGCGGATGCCCACCACCAGCCCCGCGGCCACGATGAGCACCACGAATCCGAGCATACCCCACTTCATGACGTCCTGCCAGGCCAGCACGCTGGGAAAGGCGACTTCCACCGACATGCCTCTGCCCACGCCCACGCGGTTCGAAAGCAGCAGGTATTCGTCGGCGGCGATCTGCTGTACGCCGTCGTTGGTCAGATTGGTGACGGTCACCGTCTGGGTGCTCGGTGAAACCAGCACCTGGACGCGTTCGATGTCATAGTCCATCTGCCGGTTGAACCGGTGATCGATGGATGCCCGGTCCACGTTATAGGCGTAAACGACACGCGAGACCCCGGGGGGTACGGGCGCCGAGAACAGGAGGCCGCGCTCGGTGTGCTGAAGCCCCTCCATCATCGGCTGCAGTCCGAAGGCGGCCGCGGGCAGGTTATAGACGAGGCCCAGCCCCACGCCGGGCGGCGGCGCGAAGGTGAGGATGCCCCGGTTCTCCACCACGATGATTTCCGTGACGTTCAGGATCTCAGGGCCGGCATCGATGACCAGGTGGACCGCGCTGTGGACCAGGGCCGTTTCATCGGTCGTGATTTCGAAGACCTGTAGCAAGGTGTCTATGCGGCCGGTTCCCGGTACGAGGGGGATGTGGCCGGTCAGGTAGGGTATCTCCAGGTACCGGGTGGCGACCACGTAATGCGACCCGTCGGCCCTCAGTCCGGTGAATTCGTAACGCCCGTCACCGTCGGTAACGACCCTCGCAAGGGTCTGATCCGGGCCCTCTTCGGCGCTGTGATTCAGCAGCACCACCTCGTGTCCCGCCATCGGCTGGCCCGTCGTGCCGTTCACGACGGTGAGCCCGATGCTGCCCGTTCCCTGGGCCTGCGCGGTCCGGACCGGACAGAACACGCAGACCGCCAGTGCGGCCCAGGCCGCCAGGAGCGCTCCATAAACAAAAAGCCCCGAAGGGCCGGAAAGCGGACGGTACTTCATGAGGCTACCTCTAGGACAGTTTGCCTCCGCACTGGGCGCAGAACCTGGCCGACGCCGGGTTTTCGGAGCCGCAACCGGCGCAGGTGATAACTTTCAGCGATGCGCCACACTCGATGCAGAATCGGGCGGACTGCTCGTTGACCGTGCGGCAGATCCTGCATTCCTGGACGCGAGCGGACGGAACGGGCCGCGCGTCTTCGGCGGGTGCATCTTCGGCGGGCGCGGAATCGGCGGCCTCAGCTTCACCGGCCACGTCGCCAACGGCCTCGTCTCCAGCAACCTTCTCTTCCGCTGACTCGTCATCGACGGTCACGGGTTCGCCGGACGCCGGGTCACGGCGTTGCCGGATCTCCCGGACCGCCCGCACCGCCTCCTCGATCTGCTCCTCCACGGGCAGGTCGCTGTCGGCGGTCCGGTCCAGTTCGTCCAGCACGTCCGACGCTTCCTTCATGTACTCCTGCCGGAGCGCTTCGTGATCCTCGGCGGCCAGCTTGCCCATGTTGAAGTCGATATTCAGTTCGCGTATGGAAGAATAGATGAAATCCTTCTTCTTCAGCAGGTCGTCCCGGCGGGACCCGGCGGACCTGGCGATCCCGGGGCGGTGGACCGACCGGTCCAGCATAGGACTGATCATGTAGGCGAGGACGCCCAGTGCGAGAAGTCCGCACGCAACCAGTGTCATAGTCTAAGACCGGCTCCTCTCGTGCGCGGCACGGCCGGACAGGCTCCTCTCGTGCTCCTCTCGTGCGCGACACGGCCGGACCGGATTGCCGGCCGGCTAGGATTGGGGAAGCGGTTCAGGCGACTGCGGCTCAGCCTGCTCATACTGGCCGTATCCCCCCTCGGCCTCGTACTTGGACGGACACTTGGCGTACAGCGTATGGGCGGTGAAGGTGCCGTCCCGGCCGTATCCGCCCTCCACGACCACTTCCGAATCGTCCTTGAACGTGTCCGGGACTACGCCGGTGTAGACGACGGGGGCCTCGACACCGCCCTCGTGGGCGACAAAACGGATGCGCATGGTGCCGACGTCGTCACGCTGGATCGATCCGTTTACGACCTTGCCGTGCAGGCGCATGTTCTCGTCGTAGGCCACGTCGCCCGTTTCCACGGCGGCCTTCAGTTCGCTCACGGTGAGGTAGTACATGGTCGCGTCGGTCGCACCGGTATAGATCAGGTAACAGATGGCGGCGATTACCAGGCCGAAGCCCACCAGGAATTTGCGCTGCTTCTTCCGCTTGCGGTCATTCATGGCTTACTCCTGTGTTTTCTGAATTGCGAGACCCCCGCAATATAGACAATGCCGTCCGATTCGGCAAGCACATTTTGGTCTGGAGCATGCGGCCGCGACGGCCCGTGGACAGGGGTCTTCGG
This sequence comes from Gemmatimonadota bacterium, assembly GCA_009841265.1. NCBI lineage: Bacteria > Pseudomonadati > Gemmatimonadota > Gemmatimonadota bacterium. Next base: position 337,943 of record VXMB01000001.1, read on the forward strand.
CGTCGTGATCACCGGCCGGGCGGGGAGGTAAATGTGCTTGACTATCGCCCCGGCCGCGCCTACCTTACGCCGGAGTCGACGCCCGACGAAATCACGTCCGGGGATCATGGCGCCTGTACTGTAACCTCCCGTTTTCGCGCCCCGATTCGTCTTTGCCTTCAGGAGCATCATGACCGCTTTCACATCTGCCCAGGATGTCATCCAACGCTTCGAAGCCCAGCACTATATCTGCGGACCCGATCTGGCCACGCCCGTGTTCCTCATGGAGCGGCTCGAGAAGCCGCTGCTGGTCGAGGGACCGCCCGGCGTGGGGAAGACGGAGATCGCGAAGATGCTCGCCGGTGCGCTGGGCCGCCGCCTGATCCGCCTGCAGTGCTACGAGGGGCTGGACGAATCCAAGGCCCTATACGAATGGGAATACACCAAGCAGCTGCTGTACACGCAAATGCTCAAGGACCGCATCGGCGAACTGCTGAACAGTACGGACACGCTCGGTAACGCGGTGGAGACGCTCAACCGGGAGGACAGCGCATTCTTCTCCCGGAATTTCCTGCTGCCGCGCCCCCTCCTCGAAGCCATTCTCGCGCCGGAACCTGTCGTCCTCCTGGTCGACGAGATCGACCGGTCGGACGATGAATTCGAGAGCTTCCTCTTGGAGGTGCTGAGCGATTTCCAGGTCAGCATCCCGGAACTCGGCACCCTGACCGCGGCCCGGCGCCCCCTCGTGGTGTTGACGAGCAACGCCAACCGGACGCTTTCCGAGGCGCTCAGACGGCGGTGCCTGTTTCTTTACATCAACTATCCCTCCCTCGAGCAGGAAGTCCGAATCGTCCTTCGCAAGACTCCGGGCATCGACGAGGAGTTGGCCAACCAGGTCGTCCGGTTCGTCCAGAAGATCAGGACGCTCAACATGCGCAAGCCCCCGAGCATCGCCGAAACGATCGACTGGGCGCTGGCGCTGGTGGTCCTGAACGCGCAGCACCTCTCGCGCGACATCCTTTCGAGCACGCTGAACGTCCTGATGAAGGACCGGGAAGACATCGAACGGATCATGCGGGACGGCTACCATGATCAAGCGGCTGGTTGAGTTCGCCAGGCTGCTCAGGCAATCCGGCGTCCGCGTATCCATGGCCGAGACCCTGGACGCCGCCGAAGTACTTCGGCACGCGCAGGTCACCGAACGGCCGGCCTTCAAGGCGTCCCTGCGGACCACCCTGGTCAAGACCCGCGAGGACATCCCCGCCTTCGACGAGGCCTTCGAACGGTTCTTCCTGGTCCAGGTGGGCGAAGACGCGGAGGAGCTCGATGATCCCTGCGGGGAAACCGAAGGGCCGCCCGACGGCCAACCCAACCTCGACGACGGGCAGGAAGAGGGGGACCAGGACATCCGGCGTCTCCAGGATGAGCAGGGCGAGACCGTGGCGGGGGACGGCGAAGGGGACCCTGCGAACGACGACGAGACTGGGGAACTCGAGAGCGAACTGGAGCGGATGCTCGCCCGCGTGCAGGTGGGTGAACAGGCGTCCGACGCGGTTACCGAGCCCGGCACGCAGCCGAACCAGCAGGCGGAGGATGTCGACCTCTACCAGGAACTGCCTCCGGGCGACGTCGAGAACCTGTACGAGGCGGTGGAGGAACTCGCCCGGAACCTGGTGACGCGCAAGTCCCTGCGATTCAGGAAGTCGCGCCATGGCCGTGTGGACATCAAGAAGACGATCCAGCGGAGTTTCCGCACGGGCAATTTGCCCTTTCACATCATTTACAAGCACCGCAAGATCAAGAAGAACGAACTGGTCGTGCTGTGCGACGTTTCGGGATCGGTCTGGGAGGTCGCCCGGTTTTTCATCAAGCTGGTCCACGAAATGCAGAACCAGTTCAGCCGGGCCCGGAGCTTCCTCTTCGTGGACCGGATCAACGAGGTGACGGACGAGTTCGACCGCAGGCCCTTCGAAGAGATCGTCGAGAACATGAAGGACGACCACGCGCTGAATTTCTTCGGCCTGAGCGATTTCGGCAGGGCCTTCTACCAGTTCCACGACGAACATTTGCTGTCCCTCTCCCGGGACACGGTGCTCGTCATCCTGGGCGACGCGCGGACCAACTGGTTCGACCCCCAGGACTGGGTGCTGGGTGAAATCCAGGGAAGGGTCCACCAGACGATCTGGCTGAACCCCGAGCCCGTACAGTACTGGGATACCGACGATTCCGTCATGTCCAGGTACAGCCCGCACTGCGATCACGTGCTGGAATGCCGGAACCTGGCCCAGCTCCAGGATGTCGGCGAACTGATCCTCAGGGCGTGAGCCCGATCGGATGGAAATGAAACGCGCACACCTTCTCAAGCACATCGGCGTGGTCCTTGCAGTCTGCCTGGTCTGCCTGGCCGGTGTGGCGCTGTGGACGACCCGCGGCAGCGGAGATTCCGGCCACGACCTCTTTCTGCGCAATGACTTCACCTTCGGCCGGGTCGTGTACCAGAACTCCGGCGGGTTCTACCGGGGATGGGGATGGGGGCGGTGGTCGGTGGATTTCCCGTCGGCCGACGCCAACGTGATCCGCGCCCTGCGGGCCACGACCTCCCTCAAGATCAACGAACCGCAGGCCGTGGAACTCACCGATTCCGATCTGTTCGATATTCCCTTCCTGTACATCCTGGAAGTCGGATCCCTGCAGTTCAGCCAGGAGGAAGTGGACGCCCTGCGGGAGTATCTGCTGCGCGGCGGGTTCCTGATGGTGGACGATTTCCACGGTTCCCGCCAGTGGGCGAACTGGGAATCCCAGATGAAGCGGGTGTTCCCCGAACGCGACATCGAGGAAGTCCCCGCCGGCCACGCGATATTCCACAGCTACTACGATTTCGACGAGTATCCCCTGGTGCCCGGAACCGCGGCCCTGTGGAGAATGGGTAACTACGAGCAGGACGGCGGGTTGTACGGCCATCGGCTGCGGAGCATAACTGACGACGGCGGCAGGCTCATGGTGCTGATGAACTGGAACGCGGACCTGGGCGACGGCTGGGAACACGCGGCCGATCCCGGGTACCCGCGCGCGTATTCCGTGATCGCGTACCGGCTGGCCGTGAACTACGCCATCTACGCGATGACGCACTGAGCCGGCGCCGGAGAACCCGGCGGTTCGTTGGGGAGGCCTCCCGGTGCCATAGTTCCCGACGAACCATGGATCAGAACCGCCACCGTATCTGTATGCGCAGGCCCTGGTCAACGGATTGCGAGCTCTGGTTTACGGGCTGCGGACCTGCCGGCTCCTGTCGCAGACCTTCCAGGTTCACGGAGAGTCCCGTGATTGTGTCGCGGGACAATTGCAGCCGCGTGCCGACTCGGTACCTCCGCGCCGCGCCTTCGGCCAATTCGGAGCCCGCATAGGGGGTCAACAGTCCCCTGCCGAAAGCCGCGACCCCATAGCCGACTTCCGTGGCCAGACGACCGGTCCGGACCTGCCGGGGTGTCTGCGGCGCGATCCCAGCGGTAGTCTGCCGAGACCACATGCCCTCCACCCCGCTCGCGACCGTACCCCAGGCCGGTGCCAGGGTCATTGACAGTCCGCGTCCCTCAGGGTCCCGGGAAATCTGCAGCCTTCCCGAGGCACCCCATTCCCGGTAATCGCTATCTTCGTGCGCCAGCAGACCCCTGACCGTCCCTTCCACGGTCAGGCCCCACACGGGGTCCGCGTATCGCACCCGTCCGCCCACTTCCAGGCCGAACCCGGTCTCCGCGTCGCCCCGGTCATGCCGCAGGCCCATTTCAATCGTAGGTGTCAGGCGCCGCCCTTCGGCCCATTCGAACCCGCTGGCGCCTTCCAGGATCACCCGCAACCGGTGCGCGTCCACATCCGTACCTGCAAGATTCCCCGCGTGTCCGGTCACCGCATCCGACGTAGTCCGCGTCAGCAAGGCATCCATGCGCGTTGCCAACTGAATCCCCCCTGTGGTCGCCGCCGGCAGCACGATCCCCCGGCCGCCGAACGCCCCCATCAGCAGATTCGCGTCGGTCTGCAGAGCGGCGCTGCCCACCGGGGTCAGGGTCAATTCGCCCCGGCCGTACCCGAACACGCCCCACACGTCCAGCCGATCTTGGACGGCAAACCGCAGGTACGGATGAACGCTCGTCAGCGTCTGGTCCACCGCGCCCCGTCCATGGGTGGCCATGCCTTGAGCGGCCTTGCCCTGCGCGGCATAACTACCGTCGCCGCGGCTGTGCGCCACCGCCACCCCAGTCAGCCACCGATCCCATTCACCATCCACCCCCACGGTGCCCGTGAGCACGTCGCCGTCTACCTGCAAGGCGTCATCGCGCCCGTCAAACCGGGTTACTGCAACCAGGCCCCAGGCGGTCAGGCGCGGGGCCCGGTCCCCCGGTTCCGCTCCGTTCAGGCTCACCCGGAAGTTACTATCCAGGAGAACTCGTCGAAGGTCGAAGCGGTCTCCGAACTGGAAGGTCCGGCTCTGCACCGGTCGGGGGGTGTCTGCTAGCGGGCCGGAGGTATCCGCTGCCAGTCTCCCTCGCTCTGCCGCATAGCCCGGTCCCAAACCAAGAAACCGCACCGCTTCCAGGAGCACCTCCGAGGCGACACTTACTTCCCCCGCATTCCGGGGCACCTCCGATTGGACGCCCCATTCCGCCGCACCTGGCTCGCCAGCGGAAGGGCCCGTCCCATGACCGATCCGGGACGTGCCCCTCCCCTTGTCGCCCAGCGGCAACCGGTAACCGCCGATGACCACTTGCGACCCCTGCCCGGGGCCTGACCGCAATCGATCACCGACCGCGTCAGTGACGTGCGAACTCACGGTCCGGCCGAATCGGGCCAGCCATGCCTGTGGCATGGGATCGCAGTTTTCGATGGTGCCCGTTGCAGTCGCATCCGCGAGGTACGCCCCACTTGGGTTCGACAGGGTCACGGTCATGTATTCGTTGCCCTCGTTGAGGTTGTCGTCAAGCACCGTGACACTGAAGACCTTCCCCTTTACGCCCGGTGCGAAGGTTACGGTCTCGCTCTTCGCGACGTAGTCATCGCCCGCGGTCGCACTGCCGTCGGACGTGCTGATCCGGACCGTCACGGTCTCCGAGGAGACCCGGCTCAGCCTCAAGATGAAATCGAGTGTGGCGCCCGCACCCTCCTCGACCTCGGTGTCCGCCACCGACAGCCCGTGCGGACCCGGGACCGTCACCTTGGCGGGGGTGGACAGCGCCTTGCCGTCCGGCGTGCAGAGGGCATGCGGAAAGTCGCACGAGGCAGAGGCCGGCAGGATTACCGTCACCGTTCCATTGCCCGACGGCTGGACATGGAACTGGAAGAGGTCGCGGCGCTTGTCCACCCGACGCACCATGCGCACCGCACCGCCCGCCGCTGCCAACCGCTGCGTGAGCCTGCGCTGCGCGCCCCCGGATGCCAGCGCCTCGCTGAAACGCACCCGCATCGTGAACACGCTTGACCCGTCGTGCGACGACGGCGCATCTTCGAACGATGCCGTCAGTACCGCCGGCTGCGGCGGCGGTACCGGTTGCGGCGGTGGCACCGGCTGCTGGATGCCGGAGTCCGGCGCGTCCAGGATCTGCAATTGCACCGTGTCGCCGGCGTTCCAGTTCAGATCGGCGTTCCACCACGTCCGCACGTGGTATCCTCCGGCATCGGCGTCCTGGAACGGAAACCGCAACCCGTCGAGCACCAGCACCAGGTTGTTGACCTCGTAGTCCCTGAGTTCCCTGATGCCGCCGAATACGATGGCCAGGATCTCGCCCTGGTCGAGTTGCAGGCGGTCCGACCATCCGGCATGGGTCAACTGCAGGTCGACGATCTCAAACTCCTTCGCCACCCCGCCGGCGTCGGTGCTGACGAACGTGTTGTTTGCCATCACGTCCGGGTCGGAACAGTCGTTGACGTTGTTGGTGCTCGCGCACCCCAATGTCCTGCTGTTCCCGCTGCGGAGAAGCCCTACCGTCAGCGTCGTTTCGAGGAGTGTGCTACTCGCCTCCCGTACCGCCGCCGGCGTCGGCTCGCTCTCGAGCGGCCCCTCGGCTACGCCCCTCGCGTCTGTGAAGCTTACTTTCACCTTGATTTTCTTGCCCACGTCCGCTGCGACGGGTGTGTAGGTGCCCGACGTCGCCCCCGCGATGTCCTGGGGATTGGATATGCCGTCCCCATCCACCCGCACCCACTGCAGATCGTAGTCGTCCGGGAAGGTCCCCGGCAGGCCGCCGCTGTCCTTGATCGTGCCCAGTCCGGCCCTCAAGAGCCCGCCCACCCGGGGGAAGCCGGAGACCGACGGCTGCCCTGTGGCGGCAGTATTGAGCCTGGACAGGCGGACCCCCACCCTGGTGCCGATATCGGCCGCGCCAGCGAGGCGGGTTGCACCGGGGCCGGTGAATGGACGCAGGAGAGGCACGTCCGACAGCGAGCCACCCGGCGGTACGATGAGCGCATCGGTGAAGAACCAGAAACTGGGCGAGGATTGCGCTTCGCTGAACGGCAGGATGAGTTCGCCCGAGTACTTCTGGACGTGCAGCACCAGGTTCCTCGCCGCGTCCGCCGGCAAGGCCGGCTCGGTGATGAGCCACAACGTGTGACTCGATAGTGGAAATGCGATCAAAGACGTGATCGTGTAATTGACGCCCTCGTGGGTGAAGGTAACGTCGTCGAGGCTGCCGTGGCCCGATCCGAATCCGACGCTCTTGGCTCGGCCGAATTCATCGAAGTCGTGTCCCACCGTCAGCACGCCGCACCAGAAGGTGTCCGCGCCGCAGTTCGACACAGCCGCCGGCAGGACCAGTGAGCTTTCGCCGCTGATGCGCGTCTCCTCGGTACCGCCATCGTCGGTGAAGGTGACCCTCACCTTCATGTGGTGGCCCTGGTCGGCCGCGGTCAGCGCGTAGTTGCCCGTGTCTGTACCGACGTTCGTCTCCGTGCCGTCCTCGGTCACCCGGATCCACTGGTAGGCGTAGACGGCCCCGGTCAGCCCGTTGGCGTCCATGATGTCCGACGTCGACGCCGTCAGCGTCATGCCCACCTGCGCCGCACCGATAATCGCCGGGTCTCCCGTGGCGGGGTAGTTCGGCGTGACGGTGCCCCTGATCTTGATCATCACTGACGACGAGTCGTCCCTTGCCCACGATCCGGGATCGATGTAAACGTATCTTGCGTTTCCGATGCTCCAGCCGTCGGCGGCCCCGCTATCCTGGGCGTCCGAAGAGGTAGAATGAATGCTGATCCCCGCGTCATCGGTGCCGGCGGAGTCGCTGATCACGACTGCGTACGTCGTGTTTGCGGAGAGCGTCGAACCGGTCGGCGCCGTGAACGTGGCGACCGAGTCGCTCGTGATCGTCGTTGGGCTGACAAGAACGTACAACAGGTCATTCGGCCGGTTACTAGCGTTGGTCGAATAGATCCGAACCGAGACGTCCGGGTTTTCTACAGTAGTCCTGGTGTTGTAGACGCGCACGCCGACGGTCGTGAGCACGTAACCGGGCCCGTTGCTGCCGGTTCTGAAGGGCTGTGACACACGATTAATGTCTATAAGATAGTACGGCTGGTTCGTGTTGGACACCAGCGTCCGTTCCGTCTGCGCCTGCAAATCGGGAACGAACGGCGCGGAGAGCGCGATGGCCAGGACGGGCAGCAGCGCCGCCGCGGCCATCCGCACCGCTAGTACACGCCGGCGGCGTCCGGCGAGCACACGCCAGCGTCTAGTGCACCGTGTGATGCTGGTCGGCACGCTCGGTATAGACAGGCGGTCACTGGATTTCGGTTCTTGTGTCAACAACTCGTACTTTCTTGTGTCATCGGTCGTCTTGAGTGGGATCAAAACAACCAGCCTCGGTGATTCCTACCCAAGTAGGGAACGCCGCATGGTTCTGTCGTCACGGACATGCGAAACCGGCCGCTGAGTACTCGGCCGGTGAATGCTTTTCGAAATCGGCTTTCACGGCGGCGTTGATGGTCCGTTCCGCTGTGGACTTGACCTGTGGTGGTAACGCTTACACGGTTACCGCCAAAGTTCTGTTATCCATATAGAAATAACATCTAACAAATAGATGATCTTGTTATAAGAAATACTAAATATATTGAGGTTTGAGCAGGTGTCAAAAAAAATGTGCAATCGGCGGATAATATGCGCGACAAGTTGTTTTGGCATTGGGAGTTTACATGCCTTCAGCAACGATTCAGGTTAGCCGCAAGCTCGGCGAAGATGCCGGCAAGCCGCGCTCCGATTAATCGAACGAAGGGTTGGCTGGCGTATGGGCAGGCAGGGAGAACCGTGGCGGCCTTCAAGCCGAACGGGAGAACAGTAGATGCTTCTTGCGGGTCGGAGAGGGGATCAGTGCGGCCGACCTGAGGCCGGTTAGGCGGCTGAAGTGAGCTGCTTCAGCGCGGCCGTCAACACCTCGACGGAGCGCAGGTACTCTTCCAGGACGATGTGCTCGTCCGGCGTATGGTCCAGGCTGGAGTCACCGGGTCCGTAGGCCGCGATCGGGCACTTCCAGGCCGGACCGACGATGCACATGTCGGACGTGCCCGTTTTCTTCTTGAAGGTCGGCCGGCCGCCTTCCTGGCGGATACCACGCAGAAGGGCGCGGACCAGCGGCGTGTTCTTCGAGGCGACGACCCCTTCCAGCCGCTGGTCGCATACGATTTCGGCCGGCCCCGCCTGGTCCATCACGAACCCGTTCAGGCCATCCATGTCGTAACCGGGCGGCACGCGCACCGAGAAGTACGCTTCGACGCCCTCGGTCAACCCCTCGTCCGTAGTGTTGAACCGTCTCAACTCGAGCCGGGGAGACTCGAATTCGCTTTCCGTGGCCTGGCCGGCGACGCGCGCTTGTATGGCGTTGTACAGGTCGATCGCCCGTTCGGTCGCGCGCCTGTGGTCGCCGGCGTGATGGGCGTTGGGCTGCTCGAGGCGGTAGTCGAACCCCACGTGGCCCTTGTACCCGATGGTAACGCTGTCCCAGCCGCTCGGTTCGCCGATGAACACGCAGTCGGGGCGCATGCGGTCCACCAGGTGGCGGGCGCCCTTCGAGGTGGGGCATTCCTCCTCCACGGCGCCGACGACGGTGATCCGGCCGCCGGTGGTTTCCGTGAGCCGGCTCGCGGCAGCCGTGAAAGCGGCCAGGGACCCCTTGGCGTCTACCGTGCCGCGGCCGTAGAGACGGCCCCCGTCCTCCCGGATGGGAACGATCCCGGGCACCGTGTCGATGTGCCCGACCAGGGCAATATGCGGTTCGCCGCTGCCCGCCTCGCCTACCGCGTTTCCGGCTTCGTCCACGCGGGCACGGAGCCCTCTCCGGTCCATGGCGTCCACCAGGTAGGAGACAGCCTCGCCCTCGTTCGTGGAAGGGCTGTACCGTTCGACCAGGCCCCGCAGCAGCGCGATGTCGTCGTGGGCGGTACTCATTCGGTCTCCGGGGCGGCTACCTGGCTGGATCCGGCCCGGCGGCCCGCCGAACTTCCCTCCAACAATCCCAGCACCGCGCCCACGGTCTCCACGACCTGATCGATCTCCTCCCTGGAAATCGTCAGGGGCGGAAGGAAGCGCAGCACCGTGTTGCCCGCGGGCAGGGCCATCACGCCGCGTTCCATGAGTCCGCGGAGGACGGGGGTGACCCGTCCCTTCATCTCGACGCCGATGATCAGGCCCACGCCCCTGATCTCCCGGACGAAAGGCGCATCCAGCGCCGCGAGGGCATCCTGGAAGTACGCGCCGTTCTCCCGGGCATTTTCGACGAGTCCTTCCTCCTCAAGCACGCGTAGCGTGGCCAGGCCGGCCGCGCAGACCACCGGACTGCCGCCGAAGGTGTTGCCGTGGGACATGGCGGGGACATCCCGGACCGTTTCGGCGCAGAGCGTCGCGCCCACGGGCAGGCCGCCGGCCATGGCCTTGGCCAGGCAGAGCATGTCCGGACGCAGGCCATGGTGCTCGCAGGCGAACAGGGCGCCCGTCCTCCCGAATCCGGTCTGTACTTCGTCCACGATGAACAGGGCGCCACGCTCCCGGCACAGGTCCGCCACGCGGTTCAGATACGCACCGTCTCCGATGCGAACGCCACCCTCGCCCTGCACCACCTCCAGGATCACCGCGGCCGTCTCGTCGCCGATGGATTCCTCCATGGCGGTGGCATCGTTGTATTTCACGTGGGTGAAACCGGGAACGAGGGGTTCGAAGGGGGCGCGGTACTTGGGATTCCAGGTCGCGCTCAGGGACCCGAAGGTACGTCCGTGAAATCCGCGCTGGGCCGCGATGATGCCGGTCCGGCCCGTGGCGACACGGGCGAATTTAAACGCTGCTTCCACCGCCTCCGTACCTGAATTGCACAGGAAAAGCCGGTCCAGCCCCTCCGGGGCGACCCGGGTCAGGGCCGTGGCCAGTTCCGCCCGGAGGTCGTTGTAGAAGGTGTCCGGACAGATCACGAGCCGCTCCGCCTGCCGCGCGACCGCCTCCGTCACGGCCGGATGGCAGTGGCCTACGTTGGCCGTGCCGATCCCGCCGATGCAATCGATGTACTCCTTGCCGTCACTGTCCCAAAGGCGGGCGCCGCTGCCCCGGACGATCACCACGTCCCGCTTGGGCAGAATGCCCATCGACGCCTGGTTTTCCATGGCCTGGTAGTCAGTCATTTTCTGTGCTCCGATTTACGATTCCGTGTCGCCTCGAGTCGTCCTGCGCGGTGCGCTGGGCTACACCGGATGGCCGCTTCGTTCGGCCGCCGCTGTCCGATCATGCTGTCCGCGCCGCGCAGGGCCGCTACCCGATCACCGTGCCCGCACCGCGCAGGGCCGCCGTGACCGGTTCGGGTATCCGGCCGTCCCCCAGGATCACCTGGCCTACGCCGACCTCCAGCGCCTCCTTCGCGCCGAGCAGCTTCTTCTTCATACGGTCCCTGGCATGGGTCTCGATCTCCCGGTCGATTTCGTCGCGGGCTATCCGGGGTATCAGCGTACTTTCATCGTCCGCATCCTCGAGGAATCCCGGCGTGTTGGACAGTATGACCAGCCGTTCCGCGCCGAGGGCATCGGCGATCACGGCGGCCGCCCGGTCCCCGTCAATGTTGATCACCTCGCCTTCGTAGCTGATGGCGGGGGGACTGACGACGGGCAGGTAGCCCTGGTCGAGGAGCGTGGTCAGAAGCGAGACATTCGCCTTTTCTACCCGGCCGGTGTAGTCGTCCCGCAGGATCTTCGTCCTGCCGTCCTCCACGATGCGGATATTGGGCTTCCGGCGGCCCTCGAGCAGGCGGCCGTCCACACCGCTCAGGCCGACGGCGTTGACCCCCAGCTGCTGCAGTTTCTCGACGATGCGGGTGTTGCGCTTTCCGCAGTACACCATGGTGAAGATGTCCAAGGTTTCCTGATCGGTGACCCGGCTCGTGTATCCCGACGGCGACGTGACCATGCGGGGCGGCTTGCCCAGTTGCTCGGAGATCTGGTTCAATTCGTCGGAAGCGCCGTGCACCAGCACCAGCGGTTCGGTCTGCCGGGCGATGTCCTCCAGAACGCAATCCAGGTTGATGCCCCGGCTTCCGCCCGTCTTCACCACAATCATGAAGTATTCCCTTCCTTAACGGCGGCCACGGCCTGAGGTCGGGGCACGGACGCCTGCGTGCTGTCCGCCATGCGCCGGATCATCACGACGCCGTTTCTCACCTCTTCTTCGCCGAGGATCAGAGTAAAGGCGGCGCCGAGCCGGTCGGCCTGTCTCATCTGGGCCTTCAGGCTCCGGTCTTCCCACAGCGCCGTCGCACCCACGCCGGCCGCGCGCAGCTCCTGCGCCAGGACCACCGCCGCAGACTTGGCCTCCGCACCGAGATAGGCGACGAATACCCGCGGCTTCGGCACTCCGGGAGGCTCGATCCCCTCCTGCTTCATCGTGAGTATGATGCGTTCGATGCCGGAGGCGAACCCGATTGCCGGCGTCTCCGGACCGCCGACCATGCCGATCAGCCCGTCGTACCGGCCGCCGCCGCACACCGCGTTCTGCGCCCCGATGCCCTCGGCCCAGACCTCGAACACGGTCTTCGTGTAGTAGTCGAACCCCCGCACCAGGCGATGGTTGACCTGGTAGGGCCGCCCCAGATCGTCCAGGTAGGACCTCAACCGGTCAAAGTGGGTTCTACATTCGTCGCACAGGGAATCCGCGATCCGCGGAGCCTCGTCCGCGATCGCGCGGCAGGCCTCCTTCTTGCAGTCCAGCAGCCGGAGCGGGTTCTGCTCGTAGCGGCGCGCGCATTCGCCGCAGATCCCGTCCAGGCGGTCCGCGTACCAGGCCCGCAGCGTTTCGATGTATCCCGGCCGGCACGCCGGGCACCCCGTGCTGTTCACCTGGAAGGACAGGTTCTTGATGCCCACCGCTTCGTAGATCTGCCAGGCGACCTGCATGACCTCGAGATCGATGGCCGGGTCCTGGCTGCCCAGCACTTCCACGTCGATCTGGTAGAACTGGCGGTACCGGCCCGCCTGGGGACGCTCGTACCGGAAGGCCGGGCCGATGGTGTAGAGCCGAAGAGGCTGGGGCCGGCCGTGCAGCTTGCGCTCGGCGTAGGCCCGGCAGATCCCGGCGGTGAACTCGGGGCGCAGGGTCATGCGCTCCTCGTTGCGGTCGAGGAAGGTGTACATCTCTTTCTCGACGATGTCCGTGGATTCGCCGACGCTCCGCTCGAAGAGGCCGGTCTGCTCGAAGACCGGCACGTCGATCTGCTCGTAGCCGAAGAGTTCGCAGACCCGGCGCGTGGTCTCGGTCACGTGACGCCAGTGGGCCTGGTCTTCGGGCAGGATGTCGTAGGTGCCTCTCGGTGCCCTGTAGTTCATATTCGTCCTATACCGGGTGGACTATACCGGGTGGAGGCCCGGAAACTCCAGGCCCGTCCGTTCGTCCCACCCGTGCATGATGTTGAGGGCCTGCACGGCCTGTCCGGCCGCGCCCTTGACCAGGTTGTCCAGCGCGCCCATGACCACGACCCGGTCGCTGTGCTCGTCGCGCTCGAACCCGACGTCGCAGTAATTGGTGCCCGCGAGAAACTTCGGATCGGGATAGCGGAACACGCCCTGCCGTTCCTTGATGATGCGGATGAAGGGCTCCTGGTCGTAGGCTTCCCGGTAGATGCCCCAGATATCCCTGTCGGACAGGTTGCCGTTTGCGAAAGCGTGCGTGGTCATCAGGATGCCGCGCACCAGCTCGATGGCCGTCGCCGAGAAATGCACCGTGGGCGCCGGCCCGCCGAAGGTGAGCTCCTGCACGATCTCCGCCGTGTGGCGATGGCCTGTGGGCTTGAAGGACCGCACGGCCCCGCTGCGGTCCGGGTGGTGGGTGGACCGGTCGGCCCGGTGTCCCGCCGCGGAGGAGCCGATCTTGCCCTCCATGAACAGCCGGGAGGGGTCGACGGCGCCGGCCCGGACGAGGGGCGCCAGCGACAGGATCGCCGTGGCGGCCAGGCACCCGGTGCACGCGACGCATTCGGCGTCCCGGATCTCGTCCCGGTAGAGTTCGGCCAGGCCGTACACGAACCGGCCGAGGACGTCGGGATGGGCATGGGCATGTCCGTACCAGGTCGGATAATCCGCCGGATCGCGCAGGCGGAAGTCGGCGCTCAGGTCGATGACGCGGGCCGACAGGCCGGAGAAGTCGTCCCACCTCTTCATCGCCTCCCCGTGGGGCAGGCACAGGCACAGGACGTCGCAGGGATCGAGGTCGGCCAGGGCGCTGAACTTGAGGTCCGTGACCCGCCGAAGGTTCGGATGGGACCGGCCGACGGGCTTGCCCGCGAGCGATTCAGACGTCACCTGCCCGATTTCGATTTCCGGGTGGAACAGGAGCAGGCGGAGCAGTTCCCCACCGCCGTATCCGGACGCGCCGGCGATAGACACCTTGATCATGATTGGGCCACCTTTACCAGATAGTCGATGATTCGGCCGGGAATGTCCACGCCCGTCGGCTTAATGCTGTTCCGGAATTCCATGGTGTAGTTGACCTCGTTGACCATGATCCCGTCCGGCGATTCCAGCAGGTCGACGGCCACCACGCCGCCGCCCACCGCTTCCGCGGCGCGGGCGGAAAGCATCCCCACGTCACCCTCCACGGGACAGTCGGCCGTCGTCCCGCCCAGGGCGGTGTTGGTCTTCCAGTGGTCCGAATACCGGTAGACGGCGCAGATGGTCTCGCCGTCGACCACGAAAGACCGGATATCGCGTCCGGGCTTTTCGACGTACTCCTGGATGTAGATCACCGAATGCTGATAGGACCCCAGGGTCTCCTTGTGCTCGAGCACCGCTTCGGCGGCATGACGGTCGTTGACCCGCGCGATGAGGCGCCCCCACGAGCCGATGGGCGGCTTGACCACGACGGGATAGCCCATGGATTCCATTTCCTCCAGGGCCGACTCGGCCGTGAACGCGACGCGGGCTTTCGGCGTAGGCACCCCGTGGTCTACCAGCGCCATGGTCGTCAGGAACTTGTTCCCGCACACGCGGGCTACCTCGTAGGAGTTGACGGTCCTGATGCCGCTGGCGTTGAGTATCTTCAGCGAGTTGAGGGCCCTGGAATGGTTGATGCACCGCTCGAGTATGACGTCGTGGTCGTACCGGTGGTTCTCCAGGTCGAAGACGATGCGCCGGTCGTCCAGCCGGTCGAAGACGATACCCCGTTTCGCCGCGGCCTCGAAGAGCATCTTCTGTTCCGTGGAAACGATGGACAGCAGCATGCCGATCTTCACGAGTTTCGTACCCCCTGTGCCACCGAGTCCGCCACGTAGTCCATGATCTTCCCCGGTATATTGACGCCGGTGACGTCCGATGCGTCCGAAAGCCCGGACGGCGGGCCCATCTCCTGCACGAACCAGGCATCCTTCGTGCGAACCATGTCCACCACCGCGATTCCGCCGCCGATCGCCCGGACGGCTGCGACCGCCAGGTCGTTCAGTTCCTCCGTGACGGGCTCCTGCTTCATCAGGCCGCCGGCGGTGATCGTTCCGATCCAGTGGTGGGTCAGCACCGATACGGCGGCCACCGTCTCGTCGCCGACCACGTACGCCCTGATGTCGTGTCCGGGCGAATCGATGTGCTTTTGCATGAAGAAGATGGAGTGGTGATAGGCGCCGAGGATGCGTTTGTGCTCCAGGACCGTCGCCGCCGTATACTTGTCCCCGATACGGGAAACGAGCTGGCCCTCGGGACCTTCCACGGGCCGGAGGACGACCGGGTATCCCATGTCCTCCATGGCTTCCAGGGCGGAACGCGGCGTGTAGGCCACACGCACTTCCGGCACCGGCACGCCGTTCTCCCGCAAGGCCAGGGACGTCAGCAGCCGGTTCCCGTACGTCTCCACCACCGACTGGCGGTTCACCGTCGGAATGCCCCAGTGGTCGAAGACGGTCAGCGCGTACACGGCGCGATGGTGATCGATACAACGCTCCAGGACCACATCCAGGTCCATATGGCGCCGATCCAGTTCGAAGACCAGCCGCGTGTTGTCGATCGTCGTCACGTCGATGCCGCGGCGGCCCGCCTCGGCGATCAACCGCTTCTCGTCCTTCCTGATACGCGACAGCACGATGCCCAATTCCATGAATTCCACTTCCTCCGGATATCCCGGACCTTTCGGATATCCCGCGTCCACTTGCCCGTCATGCAAAAAAAAAGAGCCGGCCTCTTCGCTCAATCGAAGAGGAACACGGCTCCCAACTGTTCCCGTGGCCCCATTATCCCTTTCGCAGGATTACCGCGGGGCCCGATGAGCGGACGAACGCAAATCACAATCATGTTTACCATGTTTATGTTTCATTCGTTTGCTCATCTTGATTTCCTTCCATCCGTCCGCGGGCTTATTCGCCCCAGTCTTCCTCTTCTTCCGGTGCCAGCGCGAACTCCAGCGGGTCTACGCTGACCACTTCCAGTTCCGCGCCGCACTCCGGGCACGTGATTATTTCGCCTACCACGACATCATAATCCAGGGTGATCTCGGCGCCACATTCCGGGCAGATCCCGCTCATGATACCCCCGTTTTACACACATGCAGCCTTGGAACGAATCTTTTTCGAAGGCCCTTTCACCCTTCGGGGAAGGCCTTTCCTCCTGAAGAACGGACGCAATATAGGGTGCGCGCTAAGGGTGTCAAGCGCTTTTTTATTCTTCCTCTTCGCCGTCCGTACCGGGTGATTCAGCCGTTTCGGAAGTCTCCGGATCGTCCTCTTCGTCGCCTGGCGTAATCCTGGAAACATCGATCACCCGGTCCCCCTCGCCCAGGTTAATGAGCCGGACGCCCTGGGTGTTCCGGCCGATGGGGCGCAGGTCGCGGACCGGCAGGCGTATGATGAGGCCGTTCGTGGTAATGATCATCAGCTCGTCTTCGTCGGAGACCGCGTGAATCGACACGACGGGGCCGTTGCGTTCGCTGGTGCGTATGTTGCTCACGCCCTTGCTGTGGCGGCGGGTCAGCCGGTAGTTCTCGATGTCCGTCCGCTTCCCGTAGCCGTTCTCCGTCACGGAAAGCAGCGTGGAGTCCCGATCCGATGCCAGCATGCCCACGACCCGGTCGCCTTCGCCGAGGCGTATGCCCCGCACCCCCTGTGCGCCGCGGCCCATCGTCCGGACGTCGCTCTCGTGGAAGCGGACGGCCTGGCCGTTCCGGCTGGCGATGACGATGTCGTTGTCGCCGTCGGTCAGCAGGGCCTCGATAAGGGCGTCGCCCTCGAGGATGTTCAGCGCCACGATGCCGTTCCGTCGGGGATTCCCATAGGCCGACAGCACGGTTTTCTTCACCAGGCCACCCCGCGTCACCATCAGGATATAATGCTCGTCGTCGAAGTTCCTGATCGGCAGGAAGGCCGCGATGCTCTCTCCCTGGTCGAGCTGCAGCAGGTTGACGACGGCCTTGCCGCGGGCGGTGCGGCCGGCTTCGGGGATCTCCCACACCTTGAGCCAGTAGCATTTGCCGCGGTTCGTGAAGAACAGGATGTAGGAGTGGGTCGAGGCGGAGAAGAGGTGCTCGACGAAATCCTCTTCCCGGGTCTTCATGCCGGTGATCCCCTTGCCGCCGCGGTTCTGGCTGCGGTAGGTGTCCATGGGCAGGCGCTTGACGTAGCCGGCGTGGGATATGGTGATGACCATCTCCTCGTCGGCGATCAGGTCCTCGATGCTGAGATCGCCCTCGATGTCGATCAGTTCGGTACGTCGCTCGTCGCCGTAGCGCTCCTTCAGGTCGATCATCTCGTCCTTGATGATCTGCATCCGCCGTTCCAGCCGCGAGAGGATGTCCCGGTAATCGGCGATCCGCGCGACCAGCTCTTCGTATTCTTCCTCCAGCTTGTCTCTTTCCAGCCCGGTCAGGCGCTGCAGGCGCATGTCCAGAATGGCCTCGACCTGTGCGCGGGACAGGCCGAACTCGTCTCCCAGGACCTCCATGGCCTCCTCGCCGGTATGCGATCCGCGGATGACTTCGATCACGCGGTCCACGTTGTCCAGCGCGACGCGCAGGCCTTCCACGATATGGGCCCGCTGCTCGGCTTTCTCGAGGTCGAAGGTGGTCCGGCGCACCAGCACCTCGTGGCGGTGGTCGATGAAGTGCTGGATGCACTCCTTGATGTTCAGGACCCGGGGCCGCCCGTCCACGAGCGCCAGCATGGTGACGCCGATGGTGGTCTCCAGCGGCGTCATCTTGAAGAGGTGGTTGAGCACGATGTTGCCCGGGATGTCCCGCCGCACGTCGATGGCGATGCGCATGCCCGACCGGTCCGACTCGTCCCGTATGTCGGTAATGCCCAGTATCTGCTTCTCCCGGACGAGGTCGGCGATCTTCTCGATCAGGCTGGACTTGTTGACCTTGTAGGGGATCTCCGTGACGACGATGGTTTCCTTTTCGCTTTGCTCGTGCACCTCGATCGTCGTGCGGGCGCGCACCTTGATCTTCCCGCGGCCGGTGTGGAAATACTCGTTGATCGCGTTGCGGCCGTAGATGATGGCGCCGGTGGCGAAATCGGGTCCCTGGATGTGCGCGGCGAGCTCCCCGATGGTGATTTCCGGGTGGTCGATCACCGCCACGATGCCGTCCACCACTTCGCCGAGGTTATGGGACGGGAGATTGGAGGCCATGCCCACGCCGATGCCGAGGGAGCCGTTGCAGAGCAGGTTGGGGAACTTGCCCGGAAGCACGGTTGGCTCGTCTTTCGACTCGTCGTAGTTGGGCATGAAATCGACCGTGTTCTTGTCGATATCCTCCATCATCTCGATAGCCAGGCGGGACATCCGCGATTCGGTGTACCGCATGGCGCCCGGCGGATCGCCGTCGATGGACCCGAAATTGCCCTGGCCGAAGACCATGGGGTAGCGCATGCTGAAGGGCTGGGCCATCCGCGCGAGGGTATCGTACACGGCCAGGTCGCCGTGGGGGTGGTAGTCCCCGATCGTCTGGCCGACGATCTTGGCGCACTTCCGCGTGGGCCTTCCCGGCGTGAGGTTCAGGTCGCGCATCGCCACGAGAATGCGCCGCTGGGACGGCTTGAACCCGTCGCGGACGTCCGGAATCGCCCGGGACAGGTTCACGCTCATGGAGAAATCGAGATAGGAACTCTTCATCTCGTCTTCGATGAAGATCGGCTGGATGTTGTCGTGTTGTTCTACCGCCATGCTTTCCCCTTGAACGTGTTAATTTGTGATGTGGTCACGCCGGGCGGGTGCCGGATGTCAGTGCAGGTCCAGGTTGTTGACCAGCAGGGCGTTCCGCTGGATGAAATCGTTTCGCGCGGCCACGTTGTCGCCCATGAGGATCGTGAAGATCCGGTCCGCCTCCACCGCGTCGTCCAGGGTGACCCGGAGCAGCGTGCGGGTTTCGGGGTTCATCGTGGTCTGCCACAGTTCCTCGGCGTCCATCTCCGCCAACCCCTTGTACCGCGAGATGGTGGCGCCTTCGCGTCCCACGTCCAGTACCGCGTCGATCAGCTTGCCGACCCCCCTGACCCGCTTCTCGGTCTTGTCCGTGCTGACCACCATCTCGCTGTCGATGACGTCCTCCAGCCGGCGGCACAGCTTCCGAAGCCGGCCGTACAGGGAGGGGTCCAGGGCCTCTTCGACCGGATCCACGGGCACCGGGACTTCGCCGGCTTCTTCCTGCGCTTTGCGTGCTGCCGCCCGGTCGCGCAGATCTCTGCGGTATGCGTCGTACTGGTCCCGGTCTCTCAGCATATCCAGAATGTGCTCGCGCTTCATGCCCGTCTTGACCAGTCGTCCGATCTGCTCTTCGAAGTCCATCATCTCGCGGAGATGGGCCAGCAGCTTGTCTTCGGTCAGGGCGTGCCCGTTGCCGTTCGCGTCCGCCCGCTGCACCTTCGTGCGGTCCACGCTCTGGTTCAGGAGGTATTCCCAGAGTTCCCGGTCGTTCTTGAGATAGTCCTCCCGGCGTCCCTTGCGCACGCGGTAGAGCGGCGGCTGGGCGATCAGGACGTGGCCGTGCTCCACGAGCGGACGCATGTAGCGGAACAGGAAAGTCAGCAGCAGCGTGCGGATGTGCAGACCGTCATGGTCGGCGTCCGCCATGATGATCACGCGCCCGTAGCGCAGCCGGGACAGGTCGAAATCCTCGTCGATGCCGACCCCGAGCGCGGTGATGATGGGCTGGAGCTTGTCGTTGCTCAGCACCGTGTCGATGCGGGCCTTCTCCACGTTGAGCGGCTTGCCCCAGAGGGGGAGGATGGCCTGGAAGGTCTTGTCGCGGCCCGACTTGGCCGTGCCGCCGGCCGAATCGCCCTCGACGAGGTAGATCTCGCAGGCCATGGGATCCTTCAGGGTGCAGTCGGCCAGCTTGCCGGGCAGGGTGGTGTTTTCGAGCGCGCTCTTCCGACGGGTCAGTTCCCGCGCCTTGCGGGCGGCGTCTCGGGAAATCGCCGCCTGGATGCATTTCTCGACGATCCTCTTCGCCGTGGCCGGATGTTCTTCCAGGTACACGGAGAGCCCCTCGCCGACCACCGACTCCACGACGCCGCGGATATCGCTGTTGCCGAGCTTCTCCTTGGTCTGGCCCTCGAACTGGGGGTCGGGGATGATCACGCTCACGATGGCGGTGATGCCTTCCCGCGTGTCGTCTCCGGTGATGGGCACCTTGAGGTTCTTCAGCAGGTTGTTCCGCTGGGCGTAGTTGTTGATGGAACGGGTGAGGGCCGTCTTGAAGCCCACGAGGTGGAAGCCGCCCTCCGAAGTCCGCACGGTGTTGGCGTAGGTGAAGATGTTCTCCTGGTAGCCGTCGTTGTACTGGAAGGCGACGTCGATCTGGTTGCCGTCCCGTTCCTGGCGGATGCCGATGGTGTCATGGATGGCCGTCTTGTTCTCGTTCAGGTACTCGACGAACTCGACGATGCCGCCGCGGTACTCGAATATGGCGGATTTGTCCCTGGCCTCCTCGTGCAGCTCGATGCGCATGTGGCGGTTCAGGAAGGCCAGTTCCCGGAAGCGGTGGGCGATGTGGTCGAAGTCGAACTCCGTCGAGTCGAAGATCTCGTCGTCGGGCTTGAAGGAGACGGTCGTCCCGTTCTCCGTCGTCTCGCCCCGGACCTCCAGGTCGCATACGGGAATGCCCTGCTCGTACCGTTGGTAGTAGATCTTCCCGTCGCGGCGCACCTCGACGACCAGCCATTCGGCCAGGGCGTTGACCACCGACACGCCCACGCCGTGCAGGCCCCCCGATACCTTGTAGGACTTGTTGTCGAACTTCCCGCCGGCGTGGAGCATGGTCATGACGACTTCCACGGCCGGCCGGTTCTCCGTGGGGTGCATTTCGACCGGTATCCCGCGGCCGTTGTCGATCACCGTGATCCGCCCGTCTTCTTCGATGTACACCTTGATCGTATCGCCGAAACCCTGGAGATGCTCATCGATGGCGTTCTGCATCACCTCTTCCACGAGATGATGCAGGCCGGAGGCGCTGGTGCTCCCGATGTACATGGCGGGCCGCTTGCGAACCCCCTCGAGCCCCTTGAGGACCTGGATGTTCTCCGCGTCGTACTGATCGTTATCCGGGGCGCCGGGACCCGTCTCCGGCAAATCCGGGCCGTTCGAGTGTTCCGGACGGCCTGGGCGATCCAGGTTTTCCGGTTGATCCGGGCGGTCCAAGCGGTCCGATGAGTTTTCGTGTATTTCTGACATCGATTTTACCTTCTGGTATTGGTGAATATGATGTCCCGGACCAGGGGTCTTCCGAAAGACCGGTCCAGTCGGTTCAGAATGTCCGGCTTCATGTAGTGCAGCTCCTGGCTCCAGGTGGCGCTGTCGCACTCCACGAACAGCTTTCCGCCGTCGAAGAAGACCGCCCGCGCGTGCGCCGCGACACGCTCCCCGACGACCCGGGGCCAACGTTCCACGGCCTGCTGTTCCTCCAGCTTGCCTTCCATGCCGAGGTTGCGCACCAGTTCCCGGAGTGCGTCGCCGAGGGTGGTGCTCTTCTTCAGTCGCGTCATGCCCGATCCTCAGTCATAGGGCGTCACCGCGCCTTCGTGGACTCGGAACCGGGTGATCCCCCGGCGGTAGTCCCCGATATCGCTTTCCTTGGCCGTCGTGATGAAGGTCTGGCCGTAGGCGGGTACCATTTCCATCAGGCGGCCCGTCCTGGCGGCGTCGATCTCCGCGAATATGTCATCCAGCAACAGCAGCGGGGGGGCCTGCAGCCGGTGCCACAGAAAGCGGGCTTCCGCCAGCTTGAGGGCCGTCGCCGCCGTCTTGTGCTGTCCCTGCGAGCCGAAGGCCTGCAGCGAGACCCCGTTCATCCGGATGGACAGGTCGTCCCGGTGGGGCCCCACCTCCGTCATGCACCGCGCCTTCTCTCGCAACGCCGCCCGGTCCAGCGCCTCCTCGAAGGCGTGCTCGAGATCGGCGAGGACCTCGTATTCGAAGGAGGGCGCGTAGTCGATCTCGAGGCACTCGTTGTCGTCACTGACGGCGGCGTGAATGCGGCTGGCTTCTTCCTTCAGGTCCTCGACGACTTCCACCCGCTTTCTCATGATCCGGCTGCCCAGCGCGACCAGGGGGGCGTTCCAGACCTCCAGGCCCTCCGTCCTCCCCGGCCGCTCCTGGCATGCGCGCAACGCCTCGTTGCGTTGGCGGACCACCCGCCTGTATTCCTGCAGGGCCGAAAGATACGCCGCGTTGGACTGCGAGATCGCGATATCCAGGAATCGCCGGCGCGAACCCGGCGAGCCCTGGACCAGCCTCCGGTCGTCCGGCGAGATCACGACGGCCGCCAGGATACCGTACAGGTCCGACAGGTTCCGTTGGGGCGACTCGTTTACAAAGACCTTCTTCCCCGAAGGGCGGGCGTACCTGATCTGTACCTCGACCTCCCTGCCCTCCGCGGAGCGTCCCTGCCCCTGTATCAGGAAGTGGTCCGCCCCCATGCGCACGAGATCCCGGTCCTGTGCCTCGCGGCAGGACCGGGCCACGCAGAGGTAGTAGACCGCTTCCAGGAGGTTGGTCTTTCCTTGTCCATTCGATCCGATGAAAACATTCGTTTGCAAATCACAGGCCAGCGACAGGGATGCGTAATTCCTGAAATGACTGAGGGACAGCCCTTGAAGGTGCACCTTAGCTTTCCGCCTCGGTCGTCCTGAAGGGCATGATCAGGCACTGGTAGTCCTCGCCCTCCGCTTCCTCCCCGGACGGGGTGATGATCCCTGCGCTGACCGGCGTATCCAGTTTGAAAACCACTTCTTCGCTCTCGATCCGCTCCACGACGTCGAGGAGGTAGCGGAAATCGTAGGTCGTATCCATGGCTTCGCCTTCGTATTCGGCCGGCACTTCTTCCCGGGCCTCGCCGCCGATATCGTGGCTAAAGGAACTCAATTCGACGAAACCCGGTCGGAAGGAATACCGAATCTGCCGGGTGGAGGGGTTGGACAACACGGACACGCGGCGGACGGCGCTCTCCAGCTCCTCGCGGTTCACCTTGACCACCTTGTCGTTGCCCGTGGGAATTACCCTCTCGTAGTCCGGATAGGTCGCTTCGATCAGCCTGGCGAACAACCTGGCGTTCTCCAGTTCGAACAGGACGTGGTTCTCGCCGATGGTGATCCGGGACGGCGAATCCGATTCCCCGATGAGGCGCGAGAGATTGTTCAGCGCCTTGGGCGGCACGATGATCCCCTCCGTGGCCGCATCGGAAACATCGCAGGGGAGCGTCGTCTTGGCCAGCCGGTGCCCATCGGTGGCCACCATCCGGACGGCGCCGCGGCCTATGCGTAGGAACGCGCCCCAGAGACTCGGGTGGATCTCGTCCTTCGATACGGCGTACACCGTCTTCCGGATCAACCGCTGCAGCGAAGACGACGGAATCTCTATGGTCTGTTCGGACGTCACATCCGGCAATGCCGGGTACTCGTCCTTGCTGATGCCCACCAGACGGAATACCCCGCGGTCACACCGGATGATCACCTTGACCCCGTCCACCTCGATATCCACGGGCGCGTCCGGCAGCTCGCGCACCATTTCCGCGAATTTCCTTCCGGGCACCGTGATCGATCCCTCCCCCGATATCTGGGCGGGGATCTTCGTCATGATGAATATGTCCAGGTCGGTGGCCCCAATGCTCAGGTGGCCGTCTTCCGTCTCCAGCAGCATGTTGGACAGGATGGGCAGGGTGGTCTTCGGCGGAACGACATTCAGAACGGTCTGTATTCCGCTCATCAGGGTGGAACTGGACGGAATGGTGATTTTCACAGAGTACTCCTTTGGGCAGTCTACTGGGCGTTCTTCGCCGGTTACCTCGTAGGGTCCGAACTGTACAGAATGAACCGGGGAGGTTTCTTGTACAGTAACCTATTACTATTATTGAATATAGATCACGCTCAGGACAGCGCAAGGGTTTTGTGAGTCAAAACCACCCTATATTGTATAACGTCGCGGTATGGCGCTAAAAACGTACAATATATTGTGTATACTATGAATTTTAATATGTATGTATAAGAAAGGAATAATACTAATAAGGAATGTGGATATGTGCATAAACACGTATTTATGATGATAAGTAATAATAAAACCAAACATTTGCGGGGAAAAAAAGATGTGGAGAAATTGGCAACTAAACAGGTGTTTATCCACATAATCCACACACTAGAAACCGAAACGGGATAAAACCCCCGTTTATACACAAATCATCGACACACCCCATCCCCTTATCCCCCGGGTTATCCACATCATCTCCAGCCCGTAAATGCGCCAGATGTGCGCTGGCGTGCAATCGGGCGTATGAAAGCCGATTTGAAGCCGGTTCCAGGTCGAAACGAGGCCATTTTGCGCCGCGGCCGGAGACCTTTCCACACCGAGGTGGACTAACCCTGGTGGATTGGTGTGGAAATTCGGTATATACAATATGCAACATTATGCCGGGGCGGGAGTTACGACAGGCGCGATTTGTTGACAAAATGTGGATAAGTTGTTGGTTATCCACACATACCGGAGCGAATTAACCGTGTGGTGTGCGTTGCTGAACGTCAGGCGGGCTAAGAAAGCGAATTTCTGATCTTATCGAGGTCTTCCTGCAGGCTTTCGTCGTGCAACAGGAGCTTTTTGACCGTCTGGCAGGCGTGAATGACGGTGGTGTGGTCTCTCTTGCCGAAAACCGCGCCGATATCCTTAAGCGACGCACGGGTCATGTCCCGGCAAAGGTACATGGCGGCCTGGCGGGCTGCCACCACGTGCTTCTTACGCGTCTTCGCGGCGAGATCCTCGACGGACACGCCGTAGTGGCCGGCCGCGGCCTTCTGTATGTCTTCCATTCCCACGGAGCGCTGTTTTCTGCGGATCTTGTTGCTCAGCACCCGTTTCGCCACTTCGATGGTAATGTCGCAGTGACTCAGCGACGCGTAGGCCAGCAGGCTGAGCACGGCGCCTTCCAGTTCCCGGATGTTCGATGCGACGCGGTCGGCGATATAGGCGATGACGTCCGGGCTGAGGGACAGTCCGTCCTTGTCCGCCTTCTTCTGTAGAATGGCTTCCCGGGTCTCGTAGTCGGGCGGCTTCATGTCCGCGAGAAGCCCCCATTCGAACCGGGACACCAGCCGTTCCTCCAGGCCGGAAAGCTCCTTGGGAATCCGGTCGCTGGTCAGGACGATCTGCTTGCCCTTCTGCCGGAGCACGTCGAAGGTGTGGAAGAACTCCTCCTGGGTGCGGTCCTTGTGCCCCTTGCAGAAGAACTGGATGTCGTCCACGATCAGCAGGTCGACGTTCCGGTAGGTCTGCGCGAACTCCTTCGTCTTCTTTTCCTGGATGGACTCGATGAATTCGTTGTAGAAGATCTCCGACGTGACGTACCGGCTGCGGTCGACGGTGCCGAGCCGCTTCGATTCGTGGGCGATCGCCTGCGCCAGGTGGGTCTTGCCCAGGCCGACGCCGCCGTAGATGACCAGGGGATTGAAGGTCTGCTGGCCCGGGGATTTCACTACGGCCAGGGATGCCGCGTGGGCGAAGTCGTTGCACTCCCCCACGACGAAGTTCTCGAAAGTGTAGTTGTCGTAGAGGTTGTCCGTTTCCGCTTCGCCCGCGGCCAGTTGTTCCCGGTCCGCCCGGTCCGCCCGGTCCGTCACGTAGGAGGGCAGGTCGGTAAGCACGGGGATGATCTGTGAATTGCCCTCGAAGATGTGGTAGTCAATGACGACCTGGCGGCCGAGCTGGGTCGTCACGACCTGGCTGATCTTGTCGTGAAACCGCTTCAGCATACGTTCGCCGGAGAACGGATTCGGTACCTCGATCGTGAATTTTTCCGGGGTTACGTTATGCCCCCTGGTACGCTCGAACCAGGTCGCGAACGTCTGTGCGGGCATCATGCCCCTCAGTTCCGACAAGCACACCGACCAGAGCTGTGCAGGATCTTCCTGCTTCATCGCGTATTACCTTGTGGACCGAAGGGAATGAAACGCCTTTGAACGGACCGGTGCTTTTCCGGCCCGAAAACACACTCGTACGCTTGCATGCAACATGCTAAATTGTTGAAATTACTACATTTAAGGTGGTATTAGGTGCGACAACAAATCCACGGCAGGCGGAAACGTTGCGGGTCGTATCTTCATCTTAGTATGTATGGTGAGTGGGGTGCTGTCAAGAGAATATCTCGAAAAGATTTGCTACCCGGGACCGACCAAAAACAACTTGACTTTAACGCGCTCCGGGGGTAATATGGAGGGCTGTTGTTTTTGCGAAAACAGGTAGAAAAAACGGGAGTAAACGATGAAGCGGACCTTTCAGCCGAGCAATCTCAAGCGGCACCGCAGGCACGGGTTTCGTCGAAGGATGAGCACCAGGGCGGGACGGTTGATTCTGAACCGCCGACGAGCCAAGGGAAGGGTACGCGTTGCCGTTTAGGCGCCGCCCGAACGCGGCAGGACCGATGCATCATGGCCGCCGGTTCCCGACGTTTTCCCCACGACGAACGCATGAGACACCGGTGGGAGTTCGAACGGGTCAGGAAATGCGGACTGACCGTCCGCGGACGTTCGATGACCCTGTCTCTGGCCGCGTGTCCGGACCGGCTTGAGCGCCGGGTAGGTTTCATCGTGACCCGGCACTACGGCGGTGCGGTCAGGCGTAACCTGGTCCGCCGGAGAATGCGGGAGATCTACCGGTTGAACAGGTGCCGCCTGAAGAGGGGGGTGCACTTGGTGCTTATCGCCCGCAGTCCCGGCCGGGAATGGACCTACCGCCAGATGAACGAAGAGTTCCTGTCCCTCTACCGTACCGCGGTGACACGCTTATGTGGAAACGGCTGACCAGGGCAATCACGGCCACGCTCGTCTGGGGCGTCCGCGGCTATCGGCTCGCAGTCTCCCCGCTCCTCCCGCCAAGCTGCAGGTTTACCCCCACCTGTTCGAATTACGCCATCGAAGCACTGGAACGCAAGGGCCTGTTCACCGGGGTCCGCATGGCCGCGTGGCGGCTGCTGCGCTGCCATCCCTTTCACCCGGGCGGCTACGATCCGGTGGAGCGACCGGACGGGCCGGCTGGAACTGGCGGATCTGGCGGACCACGCGATTAGCCGCAGGCCACGGCTTGAAACCCCGGAATCACAACGACCATGGAAAAACGGGTACTCGGCGCATTCGGACTGATCATACTGACCTGGATCGGTTACTACTACATAATATACCCCATGTACGCGCCCCAGCGTCCTGCCCAGGTCGACCGGGTGGTCCCGCAGGGGCAGCCGGGGGATTTCGCGACCGGGGACGATCCCGCGGGCGCCTACCCTCCAGTCGAGACACCCGGACAGGCTTTCGACGCGCCGCAGGATGCCACAGGGCCGTCTTTTGACGCGCCGCCGGACGCCGCCGTAACCGAGCCCGGGCGGACGCCGCCTCCCCGCATCGAAGATCGCCCCCGGCAGGACGTGGCCGCGGACAGCTGGGACCGATCCGAGCGCGTGTTGTTTCTCCCCCCGGTCGAAGGCACGCCGGCGCCCCGTGAAATCGTCGTCGAAAACCAGTACTTCCGGGGTGTGATCAATACGATGGGCGGTGTGATAACCAGCTGGAAACTCAAGGGTTACAGGGGAATCGGCGGGGAAGAAGTGGAACTCGTCCCCCCCGATCGGGAGTCCGGCCCCGACATCGTGCTTACCACGGAGCGGGGGCCCCGCAGCACCCGCGCCCTGCGCTTCGCCGCGGACCGCGACGCGGTCGTGCTGGGTCCCGGACAGTCCTCGGGATCCGTGACGCTGACGGCCGACGCGCCGGGAGGCCTGACCATCACCAAGGCCTTCGTCATCAACCGGGACGATTACGCCGTGGATCTCCAGGTGCGGATCGACGGCGGACAGGACCTGGCCCTGGGCAGCAAGTACTATCTCCGGTGGGGCGGCGGGATCAACGTGACGGAGCAGGACTGGGACCAGGATCTGTATGCCTTCAGGGGATTCGCCTCGCTCAACGATACGGTGATCGACGAAGACCTCGGGACCGAGTTCGAAGATCCGCGGCCCGAGACCACGGGAGAGACCCACTGGGTCGGCGTGCGAAGCAAATACTTCTTCACCGCCATGGTGCCGGTGGACCGAAAGGCCAGGGGATACCGGCTGAACGGCCGGCCCGTGCAGCGCCCCCAATACGACGACCGGCAGATCGCCGTGGAACTGTCCATGGGACTCGCGTCACCCCTGGTGGACAACTTCCTCCTCTATCTCGGCCCGGTCCACTACGATACCCTGGAAAGTTACGGATACGGCCTCGAGGGCGCCGTCGATCTCGGTTGGACGATCATTCAACCGATCAGCCGGATCACGCTCATTTCCCTGGTCTGGCTGCACCAGTTCATCACCAATTACGGCGTCGTGATCATCGTGCTCTCCATCATCGTGAAGATCCTGCTCTTTCCCCTGACCCACAAGAGCATGAAGGCCACGCAGGGCATGGCCGCGCTCCAGCCGAAGATGGAATCGCTCAAGGAGAAGCACAAGAACGACTCGACCAAGCTTAACCAGGAGATGATGAAGCTGTACCGGGACGCGGGGGTGAACCCGCTGGGCGGCTGCCTGCCGCTGCTGCTGCAGATGCCGATCCTCATCGCGCTCTACACCATCTTCAGCAGCACGATCGAACTGCGGGACGCGCCTTTCATCGGGTGGATCCAGGACCTGTCCCTCCGGGACCCGTACTACGTGCTGCCCGTCCTCATGGCGGCCACGATGCTGATCCAGTCCAAGATGACGATGAAAGACCCCCGGCAGGCCATGTTCGTCTACATCATGCCCGCGGTGCTGTTCTTCATCATGATGAACCTGCCTTCCGGACTGATCCTGTACTGGACCATGATCAACGTGCTGACCATCGTGCAGCAGGCCTTTCAAAACCGGTTCTTCCCCGTTCAACCCGCCAAGTGACGCACCCAAAGGGCACCGCCGCAGGCACCGGGCCCAAGGGCACCGACCCGCAGTGCACCGGGCGCGGCAGCAAGCCTCGTTAACCCCATGACCTCGCAGGCCCCGAACGATACCATTGCCGCGATCGGAACGCCGCCCGGCGAGGGCGGACTGTGCGTGGTGCGCATGAGCGGTCCCGACACTTTCGCCATCGCCGACCGGGTGTTCGGAGGCACCAGCCGGCCTTCCGAGTGCGGGACCCACACCATCCATCACGGCCACGTCATCGATCCCCGGAGCCACGAGCGGGTCGATGAAGTGCTCATGTCCGTATTCAGGTCGCCCCGTACCTACACCCGGGAGGACCTGATCGAGTTCAGCGGCCACGGCGGCATGGTTCCGGGCGGGATGATCCTGGACGTCCTGATCAGGTCGGGCGCCCGGCTGGCGGAGCCGGGGGAGTTTACAAAGCGCGCCTTTCTCAACGGAAGGATCGACCTGCTGCAGGCGGAAGCGGTGGGCGAGTTGATCCGGGCGCGGACCGATGCCTGCGCGCGGGCGGCCCTCAGGCAGCTGAACGGGACCTGCTCGCAACAGATCGACGAATTCAGGATCAAATTAATACAAATAATTGCATATATTGAAGTTACGCTTGATTTCACCGAGGAGGGCATCCCCGATATGACGCCGCGGACCTTCCTCGACCAGCTCCGACCCGTCCGGGAAGCGCTCGGCCGACTCATCAAGTCTTCCCACGAAACGCGCGTACTGAGGGACGGGGTCCGGGTCGCGTTGCTCGGCAAGCCGAACGTGGGGAAGTCCAGTCTGCTCAACATGCTTACGGCGCGTGACCGGGCGATCGTGCATCCGGAATCGGGGACGACGCGGGACACCATCGAGGAAAGCGTCGACATCGAGGGCGTGCCCGTTGTCTTCGTGGATACGGCGGGTATCCGGAAGACCTCGAACCGGGTGGAACAGCAGGGCGTTATCCGGTCGCGCACGGAACTGGAACAGGCCGATATCCCGCTGGCCGTCTTCGACGCCACAAGCCCGCCGGACGACGACGACCGGCAACTGGTGAAGATGTTGTCCGGGCGGACCGCCGTGTTTATATTCAACAAGTGCGACCTGGATGCTTACGATCCGGACGCATACCTGGAATTGACCGCGGGCGGCCGGTGGATCCGAACCTCGGCAAAGCACGGCGAGGGTCTGGAGAATCTCAGGGAAGCGATTCTCCAGACCGCGCGGTTCGATCCCGCCGGTTTCGAGTCGGGACTCGTCGTCAATGCTCGTCAGGGCGAGCTGCTTGACCAGGCGAAAACGAGTCTTGACCGGGGTATCGGGGTACTGGAAGAAGGGCTCGGCGCCGAAATGGCCGCCGTCGATCTGAGGGAATGCGTGCACCGGCTGGGTGTACTCGTGGGAAAGGAAATCGGCGATGCGGTACTCGATCATGTGTTCTCCAGGTTCTGCATCGGGAAATGATGTTCCACGTGGAACAGGGACCGGGTAATGGCTGAAAACGAACGGCTGACATCGGTTGAAGTCCTCGTCATCGGCGGAGGCCACGCCGGATGCGAAGCCGCCCTGGCTTCGGCGAGAATGGGCGTAAAGACGGCGCTCGTAACCCTCGATGCTTCGAAGATCGGGCAGATGTCCTGCAATCCTTCCATCGGCGGCCTGGGCAAGGGACAGCTCGTGAGGGAGGTCGACGCGCTCGGCGGGGAGATGGGCAAGGCCGCGGACGCGACGGCCGTGCAGGTCAGGATGTTGAACACGCGCAAGGGTCCGGCGGTACAGTCTCTGAGATCCCAGAATGACCGCGTGGCATACCGGGATTATATGCAGCGGGTCATCGGGGAAACGCCGAACCTGACGGTAGTGGAAGGCGAGGTCGCGTGCCTGGACGTCGACCAGCGCTGCGTGACGGGGATCCGGACCAACGATGGGCGCGCCATATCTTGCCGTGCCGTGGTCGTGGCTTCAGGCACTTTTCTGAACGGCGTCATGCATCGGGGCGCGAGCAGTTCCTCCGGAGGACGTCTGGGAGAAAGGGCGGCCACGGAGCTGTCCGACTCCCTGCGGGATCTGGGGTTCGACATCGGCCGGCTGAAAACCGGCACGCCGCCCAGAGTAGATGGTAAATCCATAGATTACAATGAGTTGGAAATCATTGCGGGCGATGAGCTTCCCGAGCATTTCTCCCAGGAAAGGCTGTCACCGGCCGATGAGCAACTGCCCTGCTACCTGACCTTCACGAACGCCCGGACCCACGACATCATCCGTTCCGCCCTGGATCAGTCGCCCATGTACTCCGGCCGGATCACCGGCCGCGGTCCCAGGTACTGTCCATCCGTCGAAGACAAGATCGTACGGTTCCCTGATCGGGACAATCACCAGATCATCCTGGAACCCGAGGGGTGGAATACCGACGAGGTATACGTAAACGGCTTCTCCACCAGCCTTCCGGAACCGGTGCAGGACCGGGCGCTGCACACGATAAAAGGCCTGGAGAAGGCGGAGATCCTTCAGTTCGGATACGCCGTCGAATACGATTTTATCCCTCCCGAAAACCTGACACGTTCCCTGGAAACGCGCCAGGTAGACGGGCTGTTCCTCGCGGGTCAGATCAACGGTACCACGGGCTATGAGGAGGCCGCGGCACAGGGTATACTGGCCGGCATCAATGCCGCGCTGAAGGTCGGTAAACGCCCGGCGTTTACCCTCGACCGGGGAGAGGCTTACATTGGCGTGATGGTCGACGATCTCATCACGAAGGGAGCGGACGAACCTTACCGGATGTTCACTTCGCGTGCGGAGTACCGCCTGCTGTTGCGGCACGACAACGCGGATATGCGCCTGTCGGACCGGGCCTTCGAGATCGGTGTGATTTCAAGAGAACGTCACGAGGCCACAGTAACCCGTCGCCAGCTGGTGGAATCGGAATCAAACCGGCTGAAAGGGGAATACGTGGCTCCGGACCGGATAAACCCCATACTCGAGACCAGGTTCTCGACGCCGGTATCGGAGCCGGTGTCCCTGCACAAGCTGCTGTCCCGCCCGGAGATACAGTATTCCGACCTCTATACCGTAGACCCGGATCCCATGGACCATGAACCGTCTGTCATCGGCCAGATTCAGACAACGGTCAAATACGCCGGGTACCTCGAACGCCAGCACAAGGAAATTGAACGCATGCGGTCCTGGGAATCCCGTGCGATCCCCGGGGAATTCGATTACGCTTCCATCCGGGCCATGTCCCACGAAGCACGTGAAAAGCTGGCCATCATCCGGCCGGCAAACGTGGGGCAGGCGTCGCGGATCCCGGGCGTAACACCCGCCGATCTGTCCATCCTCGTCGTACATCTCGAACGCTTTACGGCGAAGTCCCGCACCGAAAAGTCCAGCCCCGAGAACCAGGTGTTCCACGTGGAACATACCAAGACATGACATGGACACTTTCGAGCATTTCGTCCATGGTATGGAGAATCTCGGTCATCGGCTTGACGCCCGTAAAATCGGGGCATTCGAGCGATACCTGTACGAAATCCTGCGTGTAAACCACGTACTCCGCATCATATCCACGAACGATCTGGAACGCATACCTTCGCGCCATTTTTGCGATTCGCTCATGCCCGCACTGAAGGGTGTCCTGCCCACGGGCGGCGTGATCGTGGACATCGGAAGCGGTGGCGGTTTCCCCGGGATACCCCTCGCCATTTTCGTGCCTGGAACACGCTTTGTTGCGGTCGAATCAAATCAGAAGAAGTGCGCTTTTCTGAAGTTGGCACGGCGTGCGTTGTCGCTGGATAATCTGAATGTCTGCAATATACGGATAGAGCAATTACCGGAACGTGCGCCGGATGGCATGTATGACGGCGCGGTGGCGCGGGCGGTCAGTTCTATCGGCCAACTCGTGGAATGGAGTAGTCCCGTCTTGAAACCCGGAGGGAAGCTGGTCTGCTACAAGGGGCCCGGTCCGGAGGAAGAGATCGAATCGGCTGCATCGATCATGGAGGCGCAGGGCATGGTATGGGAAGCTATCGTTCCATACGAAGAAGGGGTTGTTAGCTCTCCTACCCTCGTGGTGCTTAAGAAAGTGTGAGATGGTAGACCGTTGATTCAGGAAGGGTTATCGTATCGAAAAATTATCGTCAGATGGCAAGAAACCCGCCGATGAAACAGGCTACCCCTTCCCCGATCGCCCCATGTGGAAGGTATACGGATATACATAATAATATACGTATTTATGAAGCGAATTTGAAAATGCCGTAAGTTATATAATTATCAGTAGTTACGATCAGCAGAGAGCCCGCTGTAACCCCCGAGTAACATGACCTCGATTTCCTGGCCGGCCGGCATGAATTCCTGATCTTCGTGACTTACGGCCAACCCGTCGGCGATGGACATGGATCTCAGAATGCCTGAGCCCTGCGCGCCGGTACGCGACGCGAAGTATTGGTCTCCCCGCTTCTGGAGGGTCACGCGAATGAACTGTTTGCGTCCAAGCGATTTCGTCAGGTCTTCCAGCAGGCGTGCCTTGATCGTGGGGCGGAAGATACGGGTGTATCCCTGCATCGTGAGCAGGGCGGGACGCATGAAGAGCTCGAAGGTAACCATGGAGGCTACCGGGTTGCCGGGCAGGCCGAATACGATGGTGTCGTCAATTGAACCGAAGGCGAGGGGGCGACCGGGCGTCATGGACACCTTCCAGAAGGCCATGGAGGTGCCGACGGCCTCGAGGGCGGCCTTGACGTAGTCGTATTCTCCCACCGAGACCCCGCCCGAGGTGATGACCGCGTCCGCAAGGAGTCCGTCGCGCAGCGCCTCTTCGAGCGCTTCCTGGGTATCGGGAATGATGCCCAGCCGCAGGGGTATGCCGCCGGCGTCCGCCACCAGCGCGGAAAGGGCGTATCCGTTGCTGTCCACGATCTTGCCGTCCTCGAGGGGTTCGTCCACGTCGACGATCTCGTCGCCGGTGGACAGCACGGCAACCCGCGGCCGGCGGTAGACCGTTACGTGGGAGCGGTTGGTCGAGGCCAGCAGGCCGACTTCGGCCGGCCGGATCAGCATGCCGGACGGGATGATGAGATCCCCTTCGCGGATGTCTTCGCCGGCACACCGGAGGTCCGTTCCGGGTTCCACGGCCTGGAGTATGCGTACGCGGCGCGCATCGATCCTTAGCGTGCGTTCGGCGCGGACGATGGTATCCGCGCCTTCGGGCACCGGCGCGCCCGTCATGATGTGTATCGCCTGTCCCGGTCCGACGGAACGTTTGGCCACGTATCCGGCGGGTAGGTCTTCGACGATCTCCAGTTCCGCCGGGGAATCGGGCGACGACGGTACCGTATCCGCGGCCCGCACCGCGTAGCCGTCCATGGCTGAATTGTCCCAGGGCGGCTGGTTTCTCGTGGCGTGTACGTCCTCGGCCAATACCCGGCCGCGCGCCGAGGCGATATCGACGCGCTCCACGCCGATCGGCCGGATCCGGTTCAGAATGGTGTCCCGGGCTTCGATAACGGAGATCATCGCGCGTTCCTCACGGTAAATCCTATCGGGCCTCGCCCTGTCCGGCCGCACTCTGCTCGGCCGCGCCCATCAGCAGCACCTGGACCTTGGATCCGCGGGGCACGGAGGTTACGCCCGTTTCCACGACGACGAGACCGTTGGTCCCGGTCATGGAGCTGAGCATGCCGGACCCTTGGCCCGCGACGGTCGAGGCGTAGAACCGTCCGCCGGTAGCGGTGATCCTGGCGCGCAGATAGTGCCGCCGGTCTCCGCCGGCCGTCAGATCGTTCTCGAGTTCCGCCTGGACCGTGGGCAGGCCCCAGTCATGGGGGCTGTAGCCCATCATCTTACGCATGGCGGGCCGTGCGAAGAGGAGGAAGGAGACCATGCAGGAGACGGGATTGCCCGGCAGGCCGAAGAACGGCTTCCCCTGCAGCAACCCGTAGGCGAGAGGCTTGCCAGGTTTCATCTTCACCCGCCAGAATCTCATGTCCGCGCCGAGGTCCTCCAGCACCTTTTTCACGTAGTCGTAGTCGCCCACGGAAACGCCGCCGGTGGAAAGGACGATATCCGCGCTCAGCGCCGACCGGATGGCCTTCGCGATCTCCGCTTCGCTGTCCCTGGCGATGCCCAGGTTGACCGGCCGGCCATTGCATTCCCGCACGAGCGCGGCCAGGGAATAGCTGTTGCTGTTGACGATTTTTCCCGGTACGAGCCGTTCGTCGATTTCGACGACCTCGTCGCCCGTGGAGAGGATGGCCACGGCCGGACGTCTGCGCACCGCGACCTGGGACCGTTGGAAGGCCGCCAGGAGGCCGATCTCGCCGGGACCGATTTCGGCGCCGGCGAAAAGGACCCGCTGGCCCTGTTTTACGTCTTCCCCCCGGTAGCGCACGTTCTGACCCGGCTCTACCGCCTTCAGGATCTCCACGCCATCCGCATGCTGCCTGGTGTTCTCCACCATGACGACGGCGTCCGCGCCTCCGGGGAGGAAGGCGCCGGTCATGATGCGCGAGGATTTGCCGGGAACCACGTGCGCGGACGGAACGGTGCCCGCGGGAATCTCTTCGAGGACCTCGAGGCGGCAGGGGGCGTCCTCGGATGCGCCCGACGTGTCCGTTGCTATTACGGCATAACCGTCGACGGAGGAATTATCCTGTGGCGGCACGTCGAACCTGGGCGCCACGTCTTCGGCGAGCACCCGGTCCTGGCTCTCGTACAGCGGTACGCGCTCGACGCCCGAGACGGAGACCGAATCCAGCACGATCTCCTGGGCCTCCTCCACGGTGAGCATTCGGTCCGCTGTCATGTTCATGTGTCCATCCCGGAAACCGGAGGTACGGTTTGCCGGCCGTCTGTGGGTGAAGCGCCCGGCTATCGGCCGGGTCTTCAAGGAGCGGGTTGCGCCATGAAGGCTTCGACGTCCTCGATCGACCGGGGCGTGCCTTCCGACAGCACACGGTGTCCGTCTTCAGTCACCAGCACGTCGTCTTCGATGCGCACCCCGATATTCCGGTACCGTTCGAAGGCGGGCCGTACCGCCTCGATCAGCGCCCGGTGCCGCGGGGTGTCGTCCAGGTTCTCCAGTGTGTCCTCCCGGACGTAGATGCCCGGTTCCACCGTGATCACCATGCCCGGCCTGAAGGGCATGTCCCTACCGCCCACGTCATGGACGTCCAGCCCGATCCAGTGGCTCGTGCCGTGCATGTACCACATGCGGTACTGGTTTCCCGACGTACTCGTGATCAGCCCCAGTTTCAGGAGTCCGTCCGCGATCACCTTCCGCGCCACTTCATGGACCCTGCGCATGGTCATGCCCGGCCGGACGGCGGCGACGCCCCGGGCATGGGCATCGAGGACAACCTCGTACACTTCGCGCTGGGCCTCCGAGAATACCCCGCCGACCGGAAACGTCCGCGTTACGTCTGCCGTGTAGTATCCGACGGCCGCGCCGATATCGGCCAGGACGAGTTCGCCGCTTGCGATCTCACGGTTGTTTTCCTCGTAGTGCAGGGTCGTGGCGTTGGGCCCCGAGGCCACGATGGACGGGAACCCCCAGTGCGCACCGTAGGCGCGATAAATGGAAAGAATAATGCCGTCGAGTACGGATTCGTTCAATGGTCCGCCTGGTCCGCCTGGCCCGCCCGTTCCGCCCGGTCCACTTGCCCTGCGCATGATGGCGCGCTGCGCCAGGCGGGTGATGTCGACGGCGCGTTGCAGCCGCTGCAGCTCCCAGGCCGATTTGACGACGCGCAGGTCCCGGAACAGGCCGGATGCCAATCTTACCTGGACTGCGGGAAAACGGGCGGCCTCCGAGGCGAACCGGAGGGCCCGGGGATACCGGCTCCCGTACCTGGAGCTGGCGTCGGCCAGGAGCCAGAGGGCCACGGGCGTTCCATTCTCGACGGATTCGCCGATGGCCCGGTAGTCCTCTGCGTCACCGGAGGGACGTTTTTCATAGGCCGATCCGTGGAGAACGGTCTCCACAAAGCCATCGAATTCTTCACTCGGCCAAACATGGGTGATCCCGGTCCGGCGGCGGGCTTCTTCCACCCCGATCATGTGGCCGGTCCAGATCTCACGGGCAGGGTCGCGCCTGGGGAGGAAGAGGATCTCCTTCTGGCTTCGATTCCCGGGCAGCAGCACGAGCGCGGCGCCGGGTTGGCTGATGCCGGTCAGGTAGAAGAGGTTGCTTTCCTGCCGGTAGGGATAGTTCACGTCGTTGCTGAATACCTTGGGTTCCGCCCCGAAGAGGATCATGATCCCGCCGCCCATGCCTTTGCGTATCCGTTCCCGCCTTTCCGCCAGCTCGTCCGCCGGCGCCGGCCCGGGGTCCGACGTGATCGACACGGATTCCGACTGGGCGGCGGCCGGGGAAGCCGAGGTTACGCCGTAGAGGACCATTCCCCAGAGCGCGGCAGTGAAGATCGTGCACAGCGCGGCGGAAGTAACCGGTCCGAGCTTGGTGGCGGCCGTTTGGGGTGTGGCGCGGGCCCTGCGCAAAAAGGTGCCGAGCGTGCGCAACCCGTTGCCGGCCGAAAAGTAAACAGTTTTATAAGGAGGATTCATGGGTCGGCGTCCTTGTATTCCGTGGAATCGTACGTGTATCAGGTGGTATATTCCGCATTCACGGTCACGTATTCGTGGGACATGTCGCAGGTCCACACCGTCGCCGCGCCGTCTCCCAGCCTGAGGTCGATTTCGACGGGAATTTCCTCGACGGAAAGGGCCTCCCGCATGGCCGGCTCGTCGAGGGGGAGCCCCTGGCCGTCGCGCGTCAGCTGGTGGCCGCAGAGGAACAGGTCGATCGTGTCCGGATCCGATTCGGCGTC
Organism: Gemmatimonadota bacterium; assembly: GCA_009841265.1. Classification (NCBI taxonomy): domain Bacteria; kingdom Pseudomonadati; phylum Gemmatimonadota; species Gemmatimonadota bacterium. Next base: position 375,608 of record VXMB01000001.1, read on the forward strand.
CGCGTACCCGACGGCGCAGAGGATCCGGCCCCAGTTGGGATCGTGGCCGTAGATAGCCGTCTTAACGAGGGCGGAGTTCGCCACGCTCATGCCGATCGTCCGGGCGTCCTCGTCCGACCGGGCGCCCCGCACGCGTATCTCCACGAGTTTGGTCGCGCCTTCGCCGTCCCGGGCGATCTTCTTCGCCAGATCGGTGCAGACGTGCTCCAGCGCTTCGGCGAACCGCTCGTAGGCATCCCCGGCGGGCTGCGTGATCGGTGAATTGCCCGCAGCGCCGTTGGCCAGGATGAATACGGTGTCGTTCGTGCTCATGTCCCCGTCGACGGTGATGCAGTTGAAGGACTTGCCTACCGCCCGTCGGAGAGCCGACTTGAGGGCGCCCGGCGCGATGGCGGCGTCCGTAGTGACCACGCCGATCATCGTGGCCATGTCCGGGCAGATCATGCCCGCACCCTTGGCGATCCCGCCGACTGTCACGGCCGTACCATCGAGATCGCACCGCACCGCGCAGGTCTTGGGGACCGTGTCGGTCGTCATGATCGACTCGGCGGCGTCCGGGTCAGGACCCTGCGGCTGCCGGTCCAGCGCTTCCCGGATGCCATCGCGGATCACGTCCATGGGCAGGGGCCGGCCGATGACCCCGGTGGAAGCGACGAGGATCTCGCTCGCGGGCACGGACAGCCCCTCGGCCACCAGGGCGGCCATCTCCCGGGCGTCCGCCATGCCGGGTTCCCCGTTGCACGCATTGGCGTTGCCGCTGTTGACCACGACGGCCCGCGCCATGCCGGTCTGCAGATGGTCTTCCGAAAGGATCACCGGGGCGGCCCGCACCCGGTTCGTGGTGAACACCCCCGCCGCGGAGGCGGTCCCGCCCGCGGCGATCACCACCAGGTCCTTGCGGCTGCCCTTCGGACTGTTGATGCCGCAGCCCGCCGTGTTGGCCAGGAACCCCTTCGGAGCCAGTACGCCGCCGTCTGCCGTCTGCATGGTCAAACCCTCGCTTCCTTCAATGTCTCGTGCCACTCCTGCAGGCTCTTCACCGAGATCTCGCGCCCCTCGTTCTTGAGCGCCTGGATGGCCTTGACCGCGGACCAGGCCGCCGAGAGCGTGGTGATGCAAGGGATGTTCGCCTCGATGGCCGCGCGGCGGATCATGTAGTCGTCGTCCCGCGCGCTCTTGCCCAGGGGCGTGTTGATGATGAGTTGGATGTCGCTCCGCCGGATGTGGTCCACGATGTGTGGTTCGCCTTCCCAGACCTTGTTGACCCGGACCACCGCCAGGCCGGCGTCCTCCAGCGTGCGGCCGGTGCCGCTCGTCGCCATGATCGTGAAGCCCAGCATATCGAGTTCCCGGGCGATGTCCACGACGTTCTCGTGGTCGAAGGCGTTGACGCTGACCAGGACGGTGCCGGTCAGGGGCAGGGAGCCGCCCGCCGCGCTCTGCCCCTTGGCGAAGGCGATACCCGGTTCTTCGTAGATGCCCATGACCTCGCCGGTCGACTTCATTTCGGGTCCGAGCAGGCTGTCCGACCCCGCGAATTTCACGAAGGGCAGCACGACCTCCTTCACCGAGGCGTAGGGCGGGATGATCTCCTCGGTGAACCCGAGATCGCGCAGTGTCTTCCCGGCCATGACCCGGGCCGCGAGCTGGGCCAGCGGCACGCCGATGGCCTTGGACACGAAGGGTATCGTCCGCGAGGCGCGCGGGTTGACCTCCAGCACGTAGACGACGTCGTTCTTTATGGCGTACTGCACGTTGATCAGGCCGACGACCTTGAGGCTTCTCGCCAGGGCGTGGGTGTAGTTCCTCATGGTGTCGATATGCATGGGCTTGACCATGTAGGGCGGCAGCACGCAGGCGCTGTCTCCGGAATGGATGCCCGCTTCCTCGATGTGTTCCATGATCCCGCCCAGGACGACGTCCGTCCCGTCGGAGATGGCGTCCACGTCGTACTCGAAGGCGTCCTCGAGGAATTTGTCGATGAGGATGGGATGCTCGGGGGAGACGTGGACGGCGGTCCGCATGTAGCTTTGCAGGGAGTCGTCGTCGTAGACCAGGGCCATGTTGCGCCCGCCAAGGACGTAGGAAGGCCGCACCAGCACGGGGTAACCGATCTCGCCCGCCACCTCGCGGGCCTCTTCGAAGGAGAAGACCGTCCCGTGGGGCGGATGGGGGATGCCCAGCGCCTTCGTCAGGGCGCCGAACCGCTTGCGGTCCTCGGCCAGGTCGATGCTGTCGGGCGAGGTGCCGATGATGGGCACGCCCGCGCGCTCGAGCGGCAGGGCCAGCTTGAGGGGCGTCTGACCGCCGAACTGGACGATCACGCCGTCCGGCTTTTCCGTCTCGACGATGTTCATCACGTCTTCGAAGGTGAGGGGCTCGAAGAACAGCCGGTCCGAGATGTCGTAATCGGTGCTCACGGTCTCCGGGTTGCTGTTGACCATGATCGTCTCGTATCCGTCCTCCTTCAGCGCCATGACCGCCTGCACGCAGCAGTAGTCGAACTCGATCCCCTGGCCGATGCGGTTCGGCCCGCCGCCCAGGATCATAATCGTCTTCCGCGTCTTGGGCCGGGTCTCGTTCTCAGTCTCGTAGGTCGAATAGTAATAGGGCGTCATGGCCTCGAACTCGGCCGCGCAGGTGTCGACGGTCTTGAACACGGCGTCTACGCCCGACTCGAGGCGCCGGGTGCGGACCGACCGCTCGTCGCTACCGGTCAGGTGGGCGATCTGCATGTCGGAGAAACCGGCCTGCTTGGCCTTGTGCAGCAGGTTCCGGGGCATGGACCCGTTCCGGTGCGCGCCGATTTCGCCCTCGAGATCGACGATGTCCCTCAGGTTGTGCAGGAACCAGGGATCGACGCCGGTAAGCGCATAGATCTCGTCGACGGGCATGCCGAGCTGGAGGGCGGTCTTGATCTGGAAGATGCGCTCCGCCGTGGGCCGGGTCATCTGCTCCCTGAGATCGTCCAGCACGCCGTCCACCGCGTCCTTCCCGTCCGCGCCGAGGCCGTGGCGGTCGATCTCCAGGCCCCTGAGCCCTTTCTGGACCGCTTCCTTGAAGGTCCGACCGATGGCCATGGTCTCGCCCACCGACTTCATCTGCGTGCCGAGCTGGGTGTCGGCGTTGGGAAATTTCTCGAATGCCCACCGCGGGATCTTCACCACCACGTAGTCGATGGTGGGTTCGAAGGATGCCGGGGTTTCGCGGGTAATGTCGTTCGGGATCTCGTCCAGCGTATATCCGACCGCCAGTTTCGCGGCGATCTTGGCAATGGGGAAGCCCGTGGCCTTGGAAGCCAGGGCCGAGCTGCGAGACACGCGCGGGTTCATCTCGATGGCCAGGATGCGGCCGTCCTCCGGGCTGACGGCGAACTGGATGTTCGATCCGCCCGTCTCCACGCCGATTTCCCGGATCACCTTGATCGAGGCGTCCCGGAGCGCCTGGTATTCCTTGTCCGTGAGCGTCTGCGCGGGCGCGACCGTGATGCTGTCGCCGGTGTGCACGCCCATGGGGTCGAAATTCTCGATGGAGCAGATGATCACCACGTTGTCGGCCAGGTCGCGCATGACCTCGAGTTCGTATTCCTTCCAGCCGATGACCGACTCCTCGATCAGCACCTCGGTGATGGGACTGGTGGACAGGCCCCATTCGACGGCCTCGGCGTAATCCGATTCGCTGCGCGCGATGCTACCGCCCGCGCCGCCCAGGGTGAAAGCCGGCCGGATGATGGCGGGGAAGCCCGTATTCTTCACCAGTTCCCAGGCCTCTCCGACGGTCCGCGCGAAGCCGCCCCGGGGCACTTCCAGGCCGATGCGCTCCATGGCCTGCTGGAACAGTTCCCGGTCCTCTGCCATCTTGATCGCTTCGAGCTTGGCGCCGATGAGTTCGACCCCGTAGCGGTTCAGCGTGCCCGACTCGGCGAGCTCGACGGCGACGTTCAGCGCGGTCTGTCCCCCGAGCGTGGGCAGCATCACGTCGGGGCGCTCGCGCCGGATGACCTTCTCCACGTATTCCGCGGTGATGGGCTCGACGTAGGTCCGGTCCGCCATGTCCGGATCCGTCATGATCGTGGCCGGATTGCTGTTGATCAGCACGACCCGGTAGCCTTCTTCGCGGAGCGCCCGGCAGGCCTGGGTGCCGGAATAGTCGAACTCGCAGGCCTGTCCGATGACGATCGGCCCGGAGCCGATGATCAGGATGGATTCGATGTCGGTGCGTTTCGGCAAGATGACCCTCAAAGGCGCCCGCGGTGAGGCGCCTGCGGTGAAGCGCTCGCGCGTCACCAGCGTTCAGAAGGAGCAAACCGCATGAATATAAATTGAGAAGGCCCGAATCGCAACGTTAAAACCGGCCCGAAGGGCAGGCCTGCGCGTTCACTCCAGCGACCGGAGCAGGACTTCCTGGGCGGCTTCGAAACCCGGTGCGTCCTCCAGGGCTTTCAGCGCGGCCTTCCTGGCGTCGTCCTTCCTTCCCGCCGCCAGGTATGCGCGGGCCAGGTCGTACTGCGCCTGCACCCGGTCGGTGGTCTCGACCGCCAGCACGGCTTCATATTCAGGCACGGCCAGGTCCGGCCTTCCATCCCGTTCGTACAAACCGGCGCGCATCTTTCGGATCTCGGCGTCGAAGGGATCGATCATGACGGCCCGTTCCAGGATGCGGAGGGCGTCCCCGCGCCGGCCTTCCCCGGCGTAGAGCCCGGCCAGGGTCTTGCAGGATTCGATGTCGTCCTCGTCGACGGCGGTGAGGGCCTCGAGGGCCTCCATCGCCGCTTCCGTGTTCCCCTGTTCGAGGTAGATCTCCGCCAGCAGTGCGTGGGGACTGCCGGCATGGGTGTAGTTTGCGAAGAGGGTCCGGGCGCGTTCAAGCGGCGTGATGGCTTCTTCATACCGTTTCTGCATGTGCAACGCCTGGCCCAGCATCAGGTGGGCGTAGAAACTCTCCGGATGATCGGCCGCCATCGCCTCCAGTTCGGCCATGGTCGGCTTCTCGTCGCGCGACGGCTTGAATTGCAGGACGCGCCGGAGCCCGGCGATTCGCTTTTCGGTATAGTCCGCGAAAGCCCGGTCGAAGTCTTCCATGGACCGGCCCGTTACCTCGCGAACGACTTCGGCGGTGGTCCGATTCCGGTTGTACAGGTCCAGCATGCTCCGGACCGCCTCGAATCCGAAGGTGTCCACCATGTATTCCACGACGATCGAGGCCTGGTAGTAGGAAAGGACGATCTGGTTCCGTGACTTCGGCCGGGTGAAACCCCGGTTCAGTTCGCTGACGGCGAGCAATTCGCCCTGGACCGCCGCCTCGGTGAACTCCGCTTCCAGGTCCATGTCCCATTCCGGGCGGGCGAGACGCGTCTCGTAGACGGCGATGCCTTCCGCCAGCCAGCGGGGGATGCGGTTGCGCGTCTGCTGCAGATGGGTGACGTGGACGTACTCGTGCCAGAGCGTCTGCCCCCAGTTGAACGTCCCCTTCGGCCGGGCCCTGGGCGAATTTGCCACCACCACTTCGCCGAAGCAGACCCCCAGCAGGCCGCCCGTTCCCGGCACGCCGGCGATGCGCACCATGAAGTCGTCGTTGTCCGGCAACATCTCTACATGGACGTGCCCACCCGGCGTGAATCCGTACCGCGGGGCGATCGTCCGGTGGGCTTCTTCGAGCAGATCGAGGGCCAGCTTTCCGTACACGGCGTCTTCGTCCCGGTGGATCTTCAAGATAAACGGACCACTTTCCCGGGTCTCGAAATCTTCAAAGGAATCGAGCAGCTCCAGCGTGTTGTAGGTACGGGTGTCGAAGGGGTCTCGGTCGAAGGCCTGTTCCAGCATCCGCCGGGCCTCATCCATCTCGCCGACCCGGGTCAGGCTGATCCCCAACCCGGCATAGGCCGACCAGAGCGCGGGGTCGGTCTCGATCGCCCGGCGGCCCATCTCCACGGACTCCCGGAACCGGTAGCGCCGCGTGAGGTGGTTCGCGATGATTTCGTACATCCGGCCATAGGAAGGATTGATGTCCATGACACGCTGCCGGGCGGCTTCGAATTCGGCCTGGCGGCCCTGACCGTGGTAAGCGGCCGCCAGGAGGGCATGGGTTCCGGGTGATTCCGGGTTGACCTCCAGGGCTTGGTCCAGCTGGCCGATCGCATTATCATAGGCCTCGTCCGTCAGGTGAAGCCCCGCGAGGAAATGGCGTCCCTCCATGAGCGAGGGATTTATCGCTAGTGCCTTCCGTACCACGGCTTCCGCCGGCAGCGGCTGTTTCTCCGCAAGCGCCTCGGCCAGGCCGATCAGCGCGGGCGGATATCCGGAGTCGATCTTCAGCGCGTCCTCGAAAATCCCGGTCGCTTCCGCGCGGTTGTGCTTGTCGAGGAAGAGGCGCCCCCACGCTACGTAGGCATCGAGGTGCTCGCTGTCGACACGGGTGGCCGCGGCCAGAAAAGAGTTGGCCTCGTGAGAAAGTTCCAGGTACCGCGCGGCGAGCCCCGCGGCCAGCAGGTTCGGCGCGTTCGCAGGCCCTTGTGTTCCCGTGTCCCTCAGGACTTCGCGGCACAGTTCGAGGCCCTCCTCGGTCCTGCCCGTCGTGAAATACACCTCCGCGAGCCGAACGGTAGCCAGCGCCAGCCCGCCCTGGCGAGACCGGGCGGCAGCCAGCACGGATTCTGCCTCGACATGCCGCCCCACGTGCAGGAGAAGCCTGCCGAGCAACGCGCGCATCTCGCCCGTGTCGGCGGTCGCGGCTTGCGAATGGTTCGTCGCGCCCGCATCGCTTGTCGCGTCCGCTTGCCCCACTGCGCTCTTCAGGAGTTCGACTGCCTGCACATACTGTCCGACGGACGCGTGAAGCCGCGCAAGTGCCAGGATCGTCTCGTTGTGTCGCACCTGCTCATCACGACTGCCGGTCCCGGCGTTGCGCAGGCGGGCGTTCTGCCGCGAAACTTCCGTCTGGAGTTCCCCGATCCGGTCCACGTAGCGCTGGCGCGCCGCGCGGCCTTCCTCGATCGCTTCTTTGAAGGCGGCGCCGTCCTGGGCGGTTGCGTCCTGGGCGGTTGCAGCGGGAGGTGTTTCCACCGCGGCGAGCAGCAGAAACACCATGAACACGCGGGCGGTTCTGATCATATTGGACCGGGCAGGAATGTGGAGTTAAATATATGTTTGATAATGACTTATGTGCGTTACCGGAATATAGAAAGAGGGGATTTTCCTGTCAAGAGAAACCCATCCACTACTTGGCGGGGTGTAGGGCCGATGGGTGCTGGCGGCGCAAAGTGCGCCATGTCCCAGGACCGGCCGTTGCTGCGGATCATGACCGCGCCGCCCTCGTCCGTTCGAAACACCTCGGCTCCCCGCCGCCTGTACCGCTCGATGACCTCGGGCGAAGGATGGCCGAAGTTGTTGTATATGCCGGCGGAAACGGCCACCGCCTCCGGGTCGACGGCGTTCAGGAAGGCTGATCCGCTCGACGATTTGCTTCCGTGATGGGGTGATTTGAGGACTGTGCTTTTTAGGGAGGACGGCCGGCGAACAGTCGCGGCCTCGCCTTTTTCCTCGATGTCGCCGGTCAGCAGCATGCTAAACGCGCCAAGGGACAGGCGCAGGACCACGGACACCTCGTTGGAGCTGGACTTCGCCGCGCCGGTCAGGAACAGGGGGTCCGGATGGAGAAACAGGCCGCGCACGCCGCCCAGTGCCGCGAGGGTGTCCCCCTTCACGACCGCGCGGTAAGGGATGCCTTGCCGGTCGACAGCCTCGCGCCAGGCCCGGTAAGAACCGGATTCCGAACCGACGCCGCTTGAAAGGACTTCGCCCACTTCGACGGACTCCACAACGGCCCGGAGTCCGCCGTAGTGGTCCAGGTCGGGATGGGTGACGATGATCGTATCCACGCGGCGATATCCCTTCGCACGCATGAAGGGCAGGATGACGCGGGCGCCTGCGTCGTAGAAGGGCGTACGGGCGCCGCCGTCGACCAGGAGGGTGTGCCCGTTGGGACAGGCAACGAAAATGGCGTCCCCCTGACCAACGTCGAGGACGGTGATCCTCAGCGACCGGTCGGGCAACAGGTTGTAACAGAAGAGCAGTAGGCAGAGGGCCACCAGCCCCTGCCGTGCCCGCCGCGCCCGGACCCCATCCGGTTTCCAGAGCAGTAGCAGGCCCGCGCCGTAGAAGGATGCGAAGAAGAGGGTGGAAGGCGCCGGCACCTCGACCAGCGCGGACGGCGCGTCGGAGAAGGCCGTCGAGAGATGGATCATGGCGAAGAGGACCAGTGCGTTGGCCGCGCTGAAGAGTCGGGCGATTTCGATGGCCAGGGGGCCGGTCAGGGCGGTGAGTACGCCGAAGGTTGTATTCAGGAACACCAGCGGCCCGATGAAGAGATTCGCCACCGCCGACATCCAGGAAACCTGGTAGAACGTACCCGCCACCACGGGCAGCGCGCCTAGTTGCGCCGCGACCGAGACCAGCAGCCCGTCCCGCAGCCACCGGGCCCACCATTTCTCCGACCGGGAAATCCGTTCGGGGAGCAGTTCCTTCATCCTGGGATATCCCGTGATGATGGCATAGGTCGCCAGGAAGGAAAGCTGGAAGCTCAGGTCGAAGAGGGCCGAAGGCCAGATCAGTAGAATGACGATAGCCGCCACGGCCAGGATGTTGACGGTGTCGGTCTGACGGTCCAGCTGGCGGCCCGCCAGGAAGAGCGCTGCCATGATCGTGGCCCGGATGACCGACGGCGTCAGGTTGGTGATGAAGGCGTAGAGCACCAGGACGCCCAGCGTGCCGGCGACGACGATGTTCCTCGGCAGTCTCAGGACGGACAGTAGCGTGTAAATCACCAGCGTGATCAGCCCGACATGCAGTCCGGACACGACCAGGATGTGGGCCAGCCCGATCGTCCTGAAAGTCTGGAGCAGTTCCTCGGGCAGCTGCCGCCGCTCGCCCAGCAGGATGCCTTTCAGCAGGGCGGCGGAATCGCCCCGCATGGTCCGGTCGATGGACCGGTCGATGCTGTTGCGCAACGGATCGATGACCCCGGTCTGCCAGGTGAAGGACGTGTTGCGCCGCGTAACGCGATAGCCCGCCTCATCGCGCACGCTCATCAGCGCATGGACTCCCCTGCTCGTGTAGTAGGTCCGCGCATCGAACCCACCGGGGTTCCGCGCGGGTTGAGGGCTGCGCAGGCGTCCCGATACGAGGACGCGGTCACCGTAACGGCCGGGATCGATGCCGCTGGTCAGGCGGACCTGCAGACGTCCCGTTGCCGGCGCCATGCCTGTGGCGGCTGCCCCTCCCGAGGCCGGCGCCATGCCAGCCGATCCTGCCCGGATCCGCGATTCCCTCAATGTCCGCCCGGTGCCCGTCAGCGAGATGGCGTCCACGTCCACCGTGACCAGGGTGAAACGTTCCCTTGCATCGGGCGATCGGACGATCGTCCCGGCCAGCACATGCCGCTGCCGCTGGTCGCAGAATCGCCGGATGTCGTTCGCGGGCACGACCCGCACCTGCACCGCGTACCAGAAGGCGCCCGCGAACACGAGACCCAGGGCCATGCAGACCCGAAGGGCCAAAGCGTCGTTCCCACAGGTCCGGTAGAACGCGTAACCCGCCGCGATGACCGCGATTGCACCCAGCGCAAAGAGGACGGGCGATACGTGGACGCGGTGTCCCAGCAGAATCCCGATGACAAAGCACACCGCGATGAAAAGGGCCGGGCGTTGCATGGTGAGCGTTTACTTCCCCTGTTCAAGCAAAATGCGCTCGAGCCGGCTTCCCTTCGCCTCGCGCCAGAAGAAGATGAAGGCGGTCAGCAGGATCAGGGGCTGAGCCCAGAGATGTACGTTTTCCATGATGCTCCTTTCTTGGGGTTGCAAGTCGAACGTGGATGACCTAGACCATTCAGTTCTTCGTATCCGATTCAATGGGGTTGCTTTTCCGTACGAACGCCTCAAACAGCCCTTCTATCCGGGAAACGCGCTCGCCTAAATGCGAAATCCGTTCCTCGATCTGCGAGACCCGCTCAGAGAGTTGAGAAATCCGCATGTCGAGGCTGCGCCAGACGAAGAGCAGGATCCCGATCACAACCACATTGCTTATGACGTTGGTAGCGTCCATGTTTAGCTCCTTTCTAGTCATTCAGAACTTTCCGACCGGTCCTCCTCAATCACGCCGTCGCACAACCTGATGATCCTCCTGCAGTGCCTGGCGACGTGCGCTTCGTGCGTCACCAGTACGATCGTATGTCCTTCCCCGTTCAGCCGGTCAAATATCGCCATGATCTCCTCTCCGGTCCCGCTGTCCAGGTTTCCTGTGGGCTCGTCCGCCAGGATGATGGACGGCTCGCTGACCAGCGCGCGGGCGATGGCCACGCGCTGGCGCTGCCCGCCCGACATCTCGTTGGGCCGGTGGCGGGCGCGGTCGCTCACGCCCACCGCTTCCATGGCTTCCATGGAGCGCCAATGCCGTTCCCTGCTGTCCATGCCGCGGTAGAGGAGCGGCAGTTCCACGTTGTGCAGCGCGTCCATTCTCGGGAGAAGATTGAAGGCCTGGAACACGAACCCAATCATCCGGTTCCGGATGAAGGCCTGTTCGTCGTCCGTGAGATCTCCGACGGACCGGCCGTCGAGGGCGTACCTGCCCGCCGTGGGCGTGTCCAGGCAGCCCAGGATGTTCATCAGGGTGGACTTTCCGGATCCCGAACGGCCCATCACGGCCACGTATTCGCTCCGGTTGATGGTGGCGGATACCCCCCGGAGCGCGGGAATACGGCCGTCTCCCATCGGGAAGGACTTATGCAATCCCTCGATGGAGATCAGGGATGGAGAATGAAAGGAATGACGCACGACGCCTCCCTGTGACCGGGTGTGTGATTCGGTGCTATACAGGAATGGTCGTGTTTACGTGGGGGAATCTCGTGGGGAATGAGGATTTTTATGGAAGCTTACAAGACAGCGTGTGAGTCGTCAGTGAATACTTCGTTGCATGCGGGAACCAGTTCAGTTGACGGGACGTTTGCATCCCTGTACCATAGTTATCCCAATACAAATGTTGTTTTTCCTAAAATTAACGTCCCTGACCGGGTTATTGCCCCAAACCAAGGAAACAGCGACATGTCCACACCTGACTCACGCACGAACACTCGGCTGTACCTTTACGTCGCTTTTGCCGTCCTCGTCGCATTGAGCGCCGTCCTCCTCTGGCACAATGACCGGCAAAGGCAGGACGTTCAAAACCTGCAGCACAGTCTGTACAACGCCCAGGTGAGAATCCGTGTACTGCAGGCAGAGAAGATCTTCGGCACGCCGTTTATTGCCCCCTTCGCCGCGGTAGACCAGGAAGGCCAACCTGCTACATTGCCGAATCTGGGCAACGGGCACCAGCTCCTCTTGTTATTCGGGCCGCGGCACAATCCACTCATCCTCGATCTGATGTCTTCATTTAGATCGGTGCTCGGGGACAATGTTCCGGTCATCGGCGTTCTCCAGGGAGAATCGGCCGATGAGATCGCGCCGATCGTGGAGAAATTCAGGCTCCAATTCCCGGTGTACCTGGCCGTCGATTCTCCCTTTGAACTGCCGCGTGTACCCCACGGTGTGTTGATTGATGGGGTCGGCAACGTGTTGCACCTGGCACCCATCGGGTCCGATACCCCATCGGTGGAAGGACAAATCTCGGAATTTGCGCAGATGGTGAGGCGACTGGAATCGGATGTCCAACCGGACATGGCCGTCCGACTGGTACCGACGGTTCCGCCGGATCAGGAAGGAAGTCCACCGGACCAGGCTGTACAATCGGCCATGGAGGCCGATCGGTTGGCAGACGAAAGAGCCGGGATTTACCGTCCCAACACGGTGGACACGCTAGGCGAGATTTTGTATTTCCCCAAACTCCCCACCGAAGCCGTCGATCTCAATTTCAATGGCGATGTTGTGGTGCAACTCGTCGTAGCTACGAATGGCAACGTGGTGGCGGCACTCGTGGAAAAACCATCGGGTCGCGCCGAGGTGGACTCTTTGATACTGAACGAAGCTCAAAAAATGGTCTTTACGCCGGCAGTACATGACGGAGCCCGCGTAAAGTTTCGCACGGTGATGCCATTTATGTTCAGGACAAGAGCCCCAGCTCCTGTCGAGGAGGCCGTTACGGAGGAGTGAGGGGTGGGGCAGGTCTCGCAGTCTACTTAACGGTCAAATCAATGGTGTTTTCCGTTCTTCGTCACTTCGAATTCGACGGTGCCGCTTTCGGTAATGACCGTGATGTCGGGATCTGAAAGATCTTGGGTTGTCGCAAAGGACATCCAGTATTCGTTGTGCGGCCATGATGAAATTACGGGTATTCTCTTCTTTAATTCTCCATACTTCGCTACACCGCAAATCGTATGCATGACCAGGCTGGTGTTTTTTACACTACTTTCGTCCAACATTAGGCCAACGTCACCGGAAACAGATCGTACGTAGCATCGGTGCCCGATGTTGCGGCTACCCTGTGACAACCGGGTACAGCCATAGCGGTTGTAAATGGCTATATCTCCCTCCAGGTCAAGCGCGCTCAAGTTCATACATCCTACGTCGATATCCACTCCACCCTTGACCGATTCGATGATCCCTTCGTTCTGATAGGGATTTCGTCTGAACGTGTCGTTGTCCAGGCTACAACCTCCATCTCCGTACCCGTACATGCGCTGGAACAACGATCCGTCTACACTTCGTATTTCCGAGAAATTGCTGTTGAAAAGGAACACGTCACCTGTGATCTCGTTTACCCGGCAGGTTGAGCAGGCGTAAGCCATTAGTGAACCATCCAGACCATCGACATTTACCCGATCGGATCTGAAAACCGAGATATTCATGCCGGCTGGAACCGAAACCGAGACGTGGCAGTAGGTCGCAGGTCCGTATACCCTGGTGCTATCAGACTGCATAGAACGGAATATACGCTCTACCTTGTCTGACACGGCATCTCTTGTCATTCTGATGGGTCGCGCCTCTGAAGCATGAACCGTGATCCGCATCGATTTCCTAAGGGATTTCTCCGAAGGTTCCGGCAACGGCAGAAACAGATTGATTTCATGCTTCGAATCCGGTAAGGCGTCGACCATTTTCACCCCGCACAGCCTTTCATCGAACATACTTTCGTTCTCCAGGTCGCGCCTCCAGTATTTACTGATAGGTTCAGTGTACGGGACGTTATCGGGAAACCAGGACTTGACGCCGAGAAACAACGCTCCGTCGTGGGGGCCTGTTTCCAGATAGTTTTCGACCTGGTCATGAGATATATGTAAGCCGTCGAGGTTACCTCGCGCTTCTTCCTCCGTCAGGCCCAACGCGATCTTCGAACCTTTAATTACAACTTGATCACCTTCAGCCTGACTGATCTCGACCTCCGTATTCACGCCGCAATAGAGGACGATGTTTTCCACGTCTCCCATATCGATCTTTTCTTCGAAGTCTTCTCTGGCGATCTTGCAGAGTACATCCTGCACATCCTCGGTGACATCGATCTGGCTCATGACAAGGGTCTCCTGTTCCTGGGACGATAACGCGTTTTTAAGTCGGATTCGGGATTGATAGAGCCGTCCTTTCACCGTCGATTCTGGAATGTCCAGAAAGGCGGCGATTTCTTTCAGTGTAAAACCTGTGTAATAGTACAGATTGACGACCCGGCGATAGTGTTCGGGCAGTCTGTCGACTTCGTCCCAAAGCTCAAGGCTCTCGATGTAATTTCGATGGATCCGGTTCGCCTGGGGGTATTCACCACGGTTGTGTTCGGATTCCGGATCGATGCGGACCAGGTGACTGACTTTCTGCCGACGGCGCCATTCCTTGCAACAATTGACGACGATTCGATGCAGCCAACTGCCGAAGACGGACGGGTCCTTCAACTGCGACAACTTGCAGTAGGCGGCCACAAAGGCGTCCTGTACCACGTCCTCCGCGTCTGTCCGGTCCCGAAGGAAACCCATGGCCACGGCGAATGCGGCGTTCTGGTACCGCCGGACCAGCGGCTCAAAGGCGTCGGCGTTTCCTGCCAGGCACTGCAGGATGCTGTAAGCGTCATCGTGGGCAGTAGTCGTCATAGGATTGGCTCGTACTAGATAGGATAAACGGAAGAGTTACATAGAATAAGACGACCCTGCGGCCTCAAAGGTTAAAATCCGGATCGTGGAGTTGCTGCATGCTGTCGTGCGGATACGTTCTGTAGAGTTGAAATGCGGTCCATTTTACCGTAGGGAATGGCATTTCGAGGCCGACAACGGAAATTTGGTGTCGGTTCGTAGTGAAAGGTTCAGTTTCGAAAGGATGCAAGACTCATGCCCGGTATCGCAAGTGCGTTCAGATTCCTAAAGGCATAGTCTATTTTGGATGGAAGACCTCAAACGTGGAGTCATCTGCGGCGTTCGAGTTCTATTTTATTTACTTCGAATCTGGGCCATTTAACAACTCGACTTCGGCTGTGCCACTTTCTGTAAGAAGCAGATAGTCCGCTTGGGTTGTATCGTACGTAGTTCCAGCTGTGATGCGATGTCCGTCGTTGTACGTCGAATACATCCGCATTTCGTTCTTCGCCTTACCCAATTTCAAGACGCCACAGCGCGTATACATCACCAGGCTGACCTTCTTTGCAAGGCTTTCATCCAGCACCAGTTTTGTCTCCCCTGATACAGTCCTGAGGTTACACCGGGTCCCGGATTCCCGGGATGACTGGTAAAAGCGGGTTGTACCGAATCGATTGTAAATGGATACGTCACCCGCCAAATCCTGAGCATCCAATACTAAACGACCGACATCGATATCTACACCACCCTTTACGTTGGAGAGTTTTCCTTCCCACACATCCTTGTTACGTATAGTTCCCTCAAGGTAGTTCGCGGCACCGAATTCATACATGCGCTGGCAAAACATACCACCTACTTCATGTATATCCGAAAACATGCTGTTGAACAGGTACACATCCTTCGCGATATCAGTTATCTGGCAGGATTGGCAGGCATATACCATCAGACTACCATTCAACCCCTCCGCGTTGATTCGTTTCGCTCTGAACACCGAAATGTTCTTTCCGGCCGGAACCTCAATGGAAACATGACAGTACGAAGCCGGTCCAAAAACCTTTGAAGCATCGGACCAGTAAACCTGAAAGACGTCCTTGATACTTCCCGTCAAGGCAGTATTAGGTACATGAATCGGCCGTACTTCCATCGTGTGAACCGATATTCGCACTGATTTGCTCAAGCTCTCTCGCGCTTTTTTCGGTAGCGGAGGAAACGCATCGATATCAGATTTCAGGTCCGGATACAAATCGACCAACCTGACGCCGTTACACACTTCGTCCAGCATCCAGTTGTTCATCAGATCCCGTCTCCAGTGGTCGCTGATCCGGCTGGTCATGGCTGTGTTTTCGTTGCCTGATGAATCTACACCGACGAAAAGTTCGCCTTCATGGGGACCGGATTTATAGAAATCATCGACTGTATCGTGAGAAACGGCAAATCCGCCAAGGTTGTGGCGTGCCTCTTCGTCGGTATAGCCAAGTCCGATTTTCGACCCTCTGACAAGCAATTGCTCTCCTTCGGTCCGGATGATTTCCACTTCCGTACTGACGCCGCAATAAAGGACGATGTTTTCTACGTCTCCCATGTCGATCGTTTCTTCTAAATCCTCCCTGGCAAGCTTGCAAACGACATCCTGAACTTCCGCCGTTACATCGATCTGGCTCATGGCGATGGACTCCTTTTCCTGGAGCGACAGCGCTTCTCGCAGACGGATCCGTGACTGGTAAAGCCTCCCTCTTGCGGTCGATTCGGGGATATCCAGGAAGGCGGCAATTTCCTTCAGTGAAAAGCCCGTGTAGTAGTACAGTGAGACAACATCACGGTAGTGTACGGGCAACTTCTCAACAACATTCCATAGTTCAAGACGCTCGATGTATTTTCGATGAATACGATCCGACATGGCGTGTTCATCGCGTAATCCATCGGAATTCGCATCAACGCGGACTCTACGACCGATCTTGCTACGGCGGATCCACTCCTTGCATCGGTTGACAACGATTCGGTGAAACCAACTGCCGAAAACGGCCGGATCTTTCAGTTGCGATAGTTTACAGAAGGCCGAGATGAAGGCATCCTGTACCACATCCTCGGCATCTGACCGGTTTTGGAGGTATCCCAATGCCACGGCGAAAGCGGCGTTCTGATATCGCCGGACTAACGGTTCGAAGGCGTTCGCGTTTCCGTCCAGGCAAAGCCGGACGTTATAGGTGTCGTCGTTTGTGCGTGTCGACATGTTCGAATCAAATCGAGTTCTGAATACTGACGGTCATTCGAGATAGGTATCCAAAGCCTTCAGCAATGCAGGATAGTAATCTTCGAAGGTCTGATTTTGAATATGATGCTGCTCGTAATCCTCAAGTGCGCGTAAAAGGGCAGGGAGGTAGCGAAATCCCTTTTCTATATCCCGCACGAGTAAACGATCACCGTGTTTCGGACCCCATTCGCGGTGAAACAATCGAGATGTAATGGCGCGGATCAAATGTTCGTTAAGGCATATCTCCCAATCTCCGTAACCACCCGTTTTTGCCATTTTCTCCAGAATTGGATCTAACAACAGAGCATACTTCCCAATGTCGGGGCGATGTCGTTCAGTAACGGGATTAACGAACGAATGGCCGAACTCATGCCAGATGAGTTCCAGCAATTCGTCCCTGGTTCCGAACACCGGGATACCATCAACCGATCCAACCGGCCCGATTACGCTGAAAATGGACAGCCTGTTATCAGGGTTTCGAACACGAGGCCCGATTCCACCGTGTTGAAACAAGGGACTTAAAACCAGATTGTAGTCCTGTTGTCGCATTCCGTAGTATCGTTCCAGGACGTCGATCAAATTCTTACTGTTCAGCGTTTTAGCAACTGTGTCGATTAAGGATTGGTAATATAAGGTTTGGCTTTCAAAAAAAGTGCCGAAGTCTGATTGGATCGCAAAACCACTTAGTAGTTCGTAGAACGTTCGAAACCGGGTTTCGTCTTGAAATGCTCGAATGTAGTATTCGTAGTTTTCGAAGGGGAATTGAGGCGTAAGTTCCGGCGGTTTCGACAGCGACAACACCGGACTCAGGTAGGCGTCCGAGTAAGTGCGATGCTCTGTAATTTCTTTAAACAGTTTGACTGCCTCATGGGTTTTAAATGGTGAAAAGTAATCCCGCATGGACTGGGAATACGCCACGTCGTACCTGGTTAGTCCTTCATAATCGCACAGCAACTTTATGGTGATGACAAGTTCAATTCTGGGATCTACGTCGATGTTCAAACTGGCCATCACCATGTCTCCGTTTTTTGGGACGAAGGAGCGGGTATAGCTCGATCTGAGATACCTAATGTGTTTAATGACCGTAACCACTATCCTTCAAAAATCGAAGCGCGTCGGGACTGTTCTTAATCGAGAGAATGCCTTCTATAGCCGCCTTTTTGTCGGTCGTCTTCTCGTAGTAAGCTTCACATATCTTGTAACCCGCGTAGTATCCCAGGTCGGCCGGCCTTTCTGCTGTGGACCTGCCTCCGTTGTATAGCCAGTTGTCGAAGTTGGTTTGTAGCATGTCTTTCGAGAACGATTCCCACAGTTCAGATTCGTGAGCATCTCCATACACGTGCAAATGGGGATTTATGTGTTTTCCGGTTGCCAGCTCTCCAAGAAAGTCGGCGGCACCTTCGTTTATAGACTGACCCAGTAGTGTGTTATCTCCATAATCATAGGCCTGCTGTGTGTGCATAAGTTCGTGAATAACGATATATGGAATGTCTTCTACAGGTCTGAGGACTTCAAAATACCACTCGGTCAGTTCGTCCGTGGGGAGATCGTCCGTTCGACAGGAAATCTCGGTCCCAATTAAAAGGCCATTGCTCGATGTCGTTCCTCCAGAAGTCATTTTACCGATCAGAAAGTACACGTCTGGGTAAACCGCTTTGTCGTACAGTTGCTTCCAGTTGTGCATATACCCGCGGATCTGATCGGTTAAGTCCAATACACGGTTTGAGCTCTCCCTTATTGAAGCGTAATACCTCGGCCGGGCTTCGATTACCTCGACCAACCCCTCCGCGCTTTCGATTCTGGCGTCGATGAAATCCTTAAGACCGATACTGCCCTTTGCGAAGTATTCCGATTCGAAAATGTTGATCTTTTCTTCCGTAGTCTTGCCTTCCGACAGATCGTACGCCAGCCAGAAATGATCGATATCGGTAGTAACCAACCGGACTTCATCGGGATCGCTATTCATCGAGGAGAACCTCCCGGCCTGTTTGTTGTATGTGTTGGTTGCTCAGTGAGAGACACAACCTTCTGATAGTTAAGACGTTTCAGAACCCCGGTTAATCAAATTCATATCTACTGATTCTAAAAATCCGCCTATGGAAGTCCATACACGATCGTAATAGTGACCATTTTTATCGAGTGTTTTGTCTTCGATCTGGTGGTATGTTCTCTTACTTTCCCCACCCACCGAATCATTGACACCGGCCCCATATCCCCTATATTCATTATTAGTAGTACTACATATATAGTCATATATAATCGAAGCATGGTTTGAACCTGGCATCACTCAATTTTCAACCTGAACGGGAGTAATCCATGGCGTTCCTGGAAGCCGGGGTCGCGGCCCCGGAAGTCGCGCTGGAAGACGTGGACGGCAATTCGACATCGCTGGCTGACCAGGCGAACGGCGGCTGGCTGCTGGCGGTCTTCTACAAGGTGGGCTGCGGGACCTGCAAGTTCAGCGCCCCTTATTTCGAGAAGATCCACCAGGCCTACGGCGGCAACGGTGGATTCCGGGTGCTCGGCGTCTCGCAGGACACGCCGGAGGACACGCAGGCGTTCATGTACGAGTACGAAGCGTCCTTCCCGAATGTGTACGACACGACCCACTGGGCTTCATCGGATTTCGGACTGACGAACGTGCCGACGTGGTTTCTCATGGACGAGGGCGGCGGCATACTCGACAGCAACACGGGCTTCTGCCGGACCGACCTGAACGACCTGTCGAAGACCATCGCGGGCCACCTCGACGAGGAGGCCGTGGTCATTTCGCCGGGGGACGACGGCGCGCCCGAAATGAAACCTGGATGAGGCTCGAAACAACCGGTCGGGCCTCGACCGTAACCCGGATAGCAAAGAGCAAGTAAAGTACCTGACATCCATGGCGGCCGCTTCGGCGCGGAACGACGGTTCACGGCGCCGGAGGGTCGCTTTTTGTTCCTGTAGAGCCATGAGCGAAACAACCAACTCCCACGTGCCCAAGCCCCCGTGGCTCAAGGTGCGCCTGAAGCAGGGGCCGAACTTCCAGGAATTGAAGCGGCTGGTGGGGGACAACCGGCTCCACACCATCTGCGAGAGCGCCCAGTGCCCTAACATCTGGGAATGCTGGGAGCAGCGCACCGCAACCTTCATGATCCTGGGCGACATCTGCACGCGCAGCTGCGGGTTCTGCGCGGTGAAGACGGGCCGGCCGGACCAGGGGCTGGATTGGGACGAGCCCGAGCGAGTGGCCGGGGCCGTGGAGAAGCTGGGCCTGCGGTTCGCCGTGATTACCTCGGTAAACCGGGACGAGCGGGCCGACGGCGGCGCGCCGATCTTCGCGAAGACGATCCGGGCCATCCGGCGCCGGTGCCCGGGTGTGGGCGTGGAGGTGCTCATCCCGGACTTCAAGGGCTCGGAATCGGCGCTTCAGACCGTGCTCGATGCCCGTCCCGACCTGCTCAATCACAACCTGGAGACGGTGCCGGACCTGTACCGGACCGTGCGGCCCCAGGCTCGGTACGACCAGTCGCTGGAGCTGCTCGAACGCGCGAAGGCCCGCGGCGCGAAGACCAAGACGGGCATCATGGTGGGGCTCGGCGAGACCGGCGAAGCCGTCCATGCCCTGATGCGCGACGTGGCCGCGGTGAACTGCGACATCCTCACGGTGGGACAGTACCTGCAGCCGACGAAGAAGCATCTGCCGGTACGCAAGCACTATCATCCGGACGAATTCGCCCGGTTCAAGCAGGCGGGCGAGGCGTACGGCATCCCGCACGTGGAGTCCGGCCCCCTGGTCCGCAGCTCCTACCACGCGGCCGACCAGGCGGAAAGCGTGGGAAATGGGCAGGCGGGCGACGCGGCATCAGGTAACGGTGGCGGTCAGGCCGCAAATGAGAATGGCGGGCTTGCGGGTGGCGCCGCCACGGACAACAACGGACTGCTGACCATAGAACCGGCCACGTAGTCCCGAGCCTGAGCCGGTCTGGAACTAACCGGCAGCCGACTCCGTAATCCTGGGCGAAAATCGGGCAGCGTGGGAGCCCCGAAATCCGGCAACTTGAAGCCGTAAATTAGGGCTCCGTCTCGGCCCCCGAATCCGTTTGTAAAACGCACGTTTGGTCAACAGGAATTAAAAATAAAGAAACCTGTTGACTTCAACTACCCGGCTGTGTATCTTGCGCGGGTTGCGGTAAGTTTACGCTCTTTGAAAACATGGCAGCGTGCATGTCCTTAAGTCGTCTGACAAGGCTCTCCGGATCCGTCCGGGGAGTTCACAGCAGATGCAATTCCAGATTGGACTTTTCTTATATGGAGAGTTTGATCCTGGCTCAGAACTAACGCTGGCGGCGTGTCTTAGTCATGCAAGTCGAACGAGAAAGCGTTCTTCGGAACGTGAGTACAGTGGCGGACGGGTGAGTAACACGTGGGGAACCTGCCCTCAAGCTGGGAACAACCCGCCTAACGGCGGGCTAATACCGAATGTGGTTGTCAGTCCGCATGGTATGACAACTAAAGGTGGCCTCTCCTTGGAAGCTACCGCTTGTGGATGGCCCCGCGCTCAATTAGCTAGTTGGTAGGGTAACGGCCTACCAAGGCGACGATTGATAGCCGACCTGAGAGGGTGATCGGCCACACTGGGATTGAGATAAGGCCCAG
The DNA here is from genome assembly GCA_009841265.1 of Gemmatimonadota bacterium. Lineage (NCBI taxonomy): Bacteria > Pseudomonadati > Gemmatimonadota > Gemmatimonadota bacterium. Next base: position 396,534 of record VXMB01000001.1, read on the forward strand.
TCTCCTACGGGAGCCAGCAGTCTAGAAATTTGGGCAATGGGCGAAAGCCTGACCCAGCGACGCCGCGTGGGGGATGAAGCTTCTCGGAGTGTAAACCCCTGTTAGGTGGGACGAAAGCCCGTATACGAATAGTAGGCGGGTTTGACGGTACCACCAGAGGAAGCTCCGGCTAACTCCGTGCCAGCAGCCGCGGTAATACGG
>VXMB01000002.1 GCA_009841265.1 Gemmatimonadota bacterium
GGCTAGGGTCCATTCGTCGGGGAATGATATACCTAATTAGACAATCCCCTCAATAATCTCACGCAAAAAGGTTGACTTGCGCCTAGTTATCGGGATATAATTAGGCCATGAAAGATTACATCAGCCTCTACCAGTTCCATAAGCTGTTTCCCGATGAGGAAGCAGCCGTTGCCTTCTACGAGGCGCAGCGATGGCCGAACGGCGTCCGCTGCCCGCATTGCGACAAGGCGGAGAACGTCAAGGTCGTTGAGAGTCGCAAGCCTCAGCCGTACCACTGCACGTCATGCCGCAAGTATTTCAGCGTCCGCGTCAAGAGCGTCATGGAATCGAGCAAGGTTCCGCTCCATAAGTGGCTGCTGGTGACGTACATGATGACAACCGCCCGCAAGGGAATCAGCAGCCATCAGGTAGCCCGCGAGATCGGAGTAACCCAAAAGACGGCGTGGTTCATGCTTCAGCGCATCCGCGAGTCATGGGACACCCAATCGGGCATGATGGCCGGCCCGGTAGAGGTTGATGAGGCGTACTTTGGCGGCAAGGAGCGCAACAAGCACGAGAGCAAGCGCCTTCACGCCGGACGTGGCGCAGTCGGCAAGGCCGGGGTTGTGGTGGTGCGCTCACGCAGCACGGGCAGGGTAAAGGCACTCCCGATAGCGAACGCGGACAAGCCGACACTGCATGGCATCATCAAGGCGAACGTTGAGACGGGCGCGACGGTCTACACAGACGAATGGGCAGCCTACCGCAATCTAGTCGGCTATCGCCATGAGGCGGTTTCCCACAGCGCCGGAGAGTATGTCCGCGAGCAGGCGCACACAAACAGCGCAGAGGCGTTCTGGGCGCTACTGAAGCGCGGCTACATCGGAACCTTCCACCACTTCTCATTCAAGCACTTGCACCGCTACGTGAACGAGTTTGCGGAGCGTCACAACACCCTAGACATGACGGCGATGGAGCGGTTCGGCCACTTTATCCGCCTCACGGTTGACAAGCGGATCCGCTACAAGGAGTTGACGGCGTGAGAAAGAACATCGTTGAGCCTATCCCCGCGACGCTAGAGCAGGCAGTACAAGCAGGGTTTGGAGAGACGCCGCCTGCCTCGACTAAACCGCCGCAAATCGTCAAATCCCCTTTGCGCTATCCAGGGGGCAAATCCCGCGCCGTCTCTCAAATCATCCACTTGTTGCCGCAAGGACTAGAGACGCTTGCGAGCCCGTTTGTTGGCGGCGCGTCCATTGAGTTGGCGGCCGCCTCTCGCGGAATCAGGGTATACTGCTACGACGCCTTCGCGCCGCTTGTGGACTTTTGGCAAGCCGTTCTGAAAGACGCCTCTCACCTGGCACTCATGGCGGCCGAATACCATCCGCTCAAGCGGACGGAGTTCTACGCCTTGCAGAAGCGGTACTCCGACATCGAGGGGCAATTCGAGCGGGCAGCCGCCTTCTATGCGCTCAACCGCGCCTCGTATTCAGGAACGACGTTGAGTGGGGGCATGTCCCCGGGCCATCCCCGATTCACGCCTAGCGCGCTTTCAAAGCTACGGTCATTCAGCATCGACGGTTTCAGCGTGGAACTGGCCGACTTTCAGGAAAGCATCCCGGCCCATGCCGATGACTTCCTCTATCTCGATCCGCCCTACGCCAACGGGGAAAGCCTGTACGGGGAGCGCGGGGATTTGCACGCGGACTTTGACCATGCCGCGCTAGCGCACCTTCTGCGCGGGCGGGATGGTTGGGTGTTGTCATACAACGACTGCGAGAAGGTCCGAGACCTGTACGAGGGTTACACGTTTGTCACTCCCGAATGGGCATACGGCATAGCGAACAAGGCTGACTCGAACGAGGCGATTATCCTATCGAACGACTACGTCCGCGTGCTATAGTATCGGGCGATGGTTAGACAGACGCAGATGGAGCGTGGCAAGGCGTTCGAGTACGCCGTTGCACTTGCCCTATCCCGTGCGCTCGGAGTGCCACTTGACGCCGCCTCCGCCGCCAATGCGCGGATGCACTACGACAACTGCGACGAGCAGAGCGAGATGGACGCGGCCGCCCGTGAAGCTGCCTTGTTCGTCACCGCCTACGACAAGCAACTAGAGGCGGCAACCCTAGTCGCGTTGCAGACCGGGAGCGCCGGTCAGCGCGGAGACGTGCGAGACGTTCTGATGATGCTGCCAGACGGCTCTGTGGGCATCTCCGCCAAAACCCACCACCACGCCGTCAAGCATTCGCGGCTATCCGACACAATCGACTTTGGCAGCGTCTGGGCGGATCACCCCGTGAGTCAATCCTACTGGGCCGCCGTCCGTCCGGTGTTCGGGCAGATGCGCGAGATGCGGGAGCGCGGGATGCTGTTCCGCGACGTTCAGAACAAGGAGCAGACGCTGTACCTGCCCATCCTCACGGCATTCGAGGATGAGTTCACGCGCTTGTGCCAATCATTCGGCGGCCGGTTTATTCAGCGCGTGTTCCGCTACTTGATTGGGCAGCATGACTTCTACAAGGTCGTTCGGGAGACGGACGGCGTACTGGTTCAGTCGTTCAACATGAGCGGAACGCTCGGATGGGGAAGGCGATGGGCGATACCGTCAAAGGTCGATAT
>VXMB01000003.1 GCA_009841265.1 Gemmatimonadota bacterium
TGGCGGTCAGCACCGATCCGATCCGGTTTCTGGACGGCATGTACTACGTCAACACGCAGGTCGGCGAGGACCTGGTCACCAATCCGGAGCCGAACTCGTTGCCCGAGGAGCTGCTGCTCGACGCCGAAGGCAAGCCGATCGTGCTGTCGCGCTCGAGCCTGGCCAAGCAGGGGCAGCTGCTTATGAGCGGCACCCAGATGCTGCAGCTGCGCAACAACCTCAAGACCATCCATGACCGCTTCAAGACACTCTACAAAGTCGAGGACGGCGACGATTTCGCCGTAGAGATCGAGTTCAAGATCACCGCCGGGAACAAGCTCGCCATCAAGCAGGCTCGCCCCTGGGTCTTCGCCCCTCCCCTGACGCTCACGCCGGAGGTGGCCGTTCCGAGCAATAAGCCGACTGCCCGCAGCACGAAAGAGGGCCGGACTGTTGTGACCAAACTGGCCCCCCTCGTTCCCAACGCGGCCGCCAGTTGGTCGATGTCCGGCCCCGACAAAGGCGCGTTCTTCATCTGGACAACGCCCACCCGACGTGATCTGTACTTCTATCCGCAAGACTACGAGAACCCCGAAGACGCGGACGGCGACAACGTCTACAGCATCGTGCTGACCGCAACTGACCCCGACAGCGGTGAGAAGACCAACATCGACTTCACCATGACCGTGGTAAACGATCCAGACGACGACTCCGGAGACTTGCCCGTCGTCAGCATTCGTCCACTCCCCGGCATCGTGGAAGGTGGCTTGGCCACATTTGTTGTCAGCGCCGATCCAGCGCCCGCCGGGACGATAGCTGTCAACGTGAACATCGGCCAGGACGGGCGCTTCTTATGGACAAGCGGGATGATGACGGCGTGGGTCTCCACCAGCGGCCGCGCGACAATCGGATCGAGGACCAGAGATGACGACACCGACGAGCCCGACGGGTCGGTGAGCGCAACCCTCAGGCCCGGAGTCGGCTACACCGTGTCCGCCGACGAGGGTACGGCCTCGGTGGGCGTGGCTGACAACGACGGCCCGCCGGATCCGGAGGTGAGCGTCACGGCGGGCAGCGACGTTACTGAGGGCGGCGACGCAGAGTTCACCGTCACTGCTACTCCAGCTCCCACCGCTCCGCTGTCGGTCAGCCTGACGGTCGGCCAGGAGGGTGCCTTTGGGGTGAGCACAGGAACGCAGACGGTCACGATCCCGACCGGGGGCAGCGCCACAGTGACCGTCGGCACTACCGACGACGATGCGGATGAGCCCGACGGGTCGGCTGGCGTGACGGTGGACGCCGGAGACGGCTACACGGTCTCCAGTTCGCAGGGGTCGGCGAGCGTGGTTGTGTCCGATGACGATGACCCGCCGCTACCGGTGGTGAGTGTGGCGGCGGGCTCGGGGGTTACCGAGGGCGCAGACGCGGTGTTTACGGTGTCGGCTACTCCGGCTCCTGCACAGCCGTTGTCGGTCGATGTTACGGTGACTCAAGACGGCGACTTCGGGACCTCGACGGGTTCTCAGACGGTGACGGTGCCGACGAGCGGCAGCGCGACGGTGACCGTGTCCACTTCTGACGACGATGCGGATGAGCCCGACGGGTCGGTGAGCGTGTCGGTTGACGCGGGAAGCGACTACACCGTGTCCAGTTCGCAGGGGTCGGCGAGCGTAGTTGTGTCCGATGACGACGACCCGCCGGTGGGGTGCGGTTCTGCGGCTGCGTTGGCGGCCGAGGCGCGGGGGAATCATGATGGGTTGGCGAATACGGCGGCGAACCGCAAGGAGCGGAACGATTGGTGGCGGGCGTGGATCGCGCTTTCGGGCACCACGGGCACCTACAACACGCCGCTGACCGCGGCTGAGGCTTTGGTGTTGGAGTCGGGCGATGCGCGCTGGACGCCGTTCCGAGCGGCGCTGGAGTGCCTGGAGGTCACCCTGCCTCCCGTGGTGGTGCCCGAGATCAGCGTCACCGCGGGTAGTGGAGTGACCGAGGGCGGCGATGCTTCCTTCACGGTTACCGCCAGTCCTGCACCCACCACTTCACTGTCGGTGAGGGTGACTGTTAGCCAGAACGGTTACTACGGTGCCTCCACCGGCTCGCGGATGGTTACGGTAGGCACCGGTGGCACGGCCACGGTGACGGTTTCAACTTCTGATGACAGCGTTGATGAGACCGACGGGTCGGTGACAGTCAAGGTCAACGCCCGCAGCGGCTATTCGGTGTCCTCGACGGCGGGTTCGGCGTCGGTGGTGGTGTCGGATGATGATCCGCCGGTGTTGGGGTGTGGGGATACCGATGCGTTGGGTTTGGAGGCGAAGGGGAATCATGATGGGTTGCCTAATACTGCGTCGAATCGGAAGGAGCGGAATGATTGGTGGCGGGCGTGGATTGCGTTGTCGGGTGTGACGGGTACTTACAATACGCCGTTGTCGGCGGCTGAGGCTGTGGTGTTGGAGTCAGGGGATGCGCGCTGGACTCGGTTTAGGGTGGCTTTGGAGTGTTTGGAGGGCACCCCGCCGCCTGCGATACCGGTGGTGAGCGTGACCGCCGGAAACGGGATCACAGAAGGCGGTGACGCTTCGTTTACGGTCACTGCCGGTCCCGCACCCACGTCGGCGTTGTCGGTGTCGGTGACGGTGAGTCAGACCGGTGATTTCGGGGCGGCTACGGGTTCGCAAACGGTTACCGTCCCCACAAGCGGCACCGCGACCGTCACGGTTTCGACTTCTGATGACAGCACCGATGAGACTGACGGTTCTGTGACTGTTACAGCGAACGGGGGCTCTGGTTATACGGTGTCGTCTTCGCAGGGTTCTGCTTCGGTTGATGTGGCAGATAACGACGACCCACCGCCGACGCCTGTGGTGAGTGTGACTGCGGGTAGTGGTGTGACCGAGGGTGGGGACGCTTCGTTTACGGTCACGGCCAGTCCGGCACCCACGTCGGCGTTGTCGGTGTCGGTGACGGTTGCCCAAGACGGTGATTTCGGGGTGGCTACCGGTTCGCAAACGGTTACCGTCCCCACAAGCGGCACCGCGACCGTCACGGTTTCGACTTCTGATGACAGCACCGATGAGACTGACGGTTCTGTGACTGTTACAGCGAACGGGGGCTCTGGTTATACGGTGTCGTCTTCGCAGGGTTCGGCTTCTGTCAGTGTGGCTGATAATGATGTTCCCCCGCCTGTGATCCCGGAGATCAGTGTGACTGCGGGCAGTGGGATTACTGAGGGGGCAAACGCTTCGTTTACGGTTACTGCGAGTCCGGCTCCTGCGTCGCCTTTGTCTGTGAGGGTGACGGTTGCCCAGAGCGGTGATTTCGGTGCTTCGACCGGTTCTCGGATGGTTACCGTCCCCACGAGCGGCACAGCCACCGTCACGGTTTCGACTACAGATGACAGCACGGACGAAACCGACGGGTCGGTGACTGTGACGGTCAACGCCCACAGCGGCTATACCGTCTCCTCTTCGCAGGGAACTGCCACAGTTGCCGTGGCGGATGATGATGTTCCTCTGCCTGTGACACCGGAGGTGAGTGTGACGGCGGGGGCTGGGATCGTAGAGGGTGGTGACGTTTCGTTTACGGTCACCGCCAACCCGGTACCGGTGTCGCCTTTGTCGATGTCGGTGACGGTCACCCAGTCCGGTGATTTCGGTGTGTCCACAGGGACACGGACGGTTACGGTTCCTATCAGCGGCACCGCCACGGTCACGGTTTCGACTTCGGATGACAGCACATATGAGCCGGATGGGTCGGTGACTGTGACGGTTAACGGACGGGATGGTTATACGGTGTCGGCCACGCAGGGTTCGGCTTCTGTCAACGTTGCCGACAACGACGACCCGCCGCCGACGGATCTGCCGGTGGTGTCGGTTGCTGACGGCTCGGTTGTGGAGGGAGAGTTCGGGTTCCTTTCGCTGTTGGAGTTTCAGGTCACGTTGAGTGAACCTTCAGAGCAGGATGTTACGGTTCGTTTTAGGATTCTTTCGGGCACGGCCGTCAATGGATTGGACTATTGGGGCAGCATAGGTCAGGTAACGATTTGGGCCGGTTGGACAAGGGCCACAACCGGTGTGAACGTCAGAGACGACCGTTTACGGGAGAGAGACGAGACTCTCGTTATCGAGCTAACAGACGCCGAAGGTGCCGTCATAGCAGACAACGCCACCGCCACCGGCACCATCATCGACAACGACTGACCCGTTCAACCCACAACACCGGTGACGAAAATCCGGAACGGCTCCAGGATATTAAGTCACGAACTGCATAGAATTTCTTGACATTCCAGATTGTATTTCTGGTAATCTATGTGGTTCGTAACCTCCAGTGGATTGACTGAAGCATTTTGGGCATGTGGCGGAATAAGACACAAGAGGCAACTTCCATGCGCAGACAACTGAACATTTCCC
>VXMB01000004.1 GCA_009841265.1 Gemmatimonadota bacterium
CCCCACCCAAACCCATCAACCGCCCCAGAACGGTGGATCCAGGCTTAACTGCTTCATGTGCGAGAGGGGAGGAGTTGGCCCGGCTTCTTTGAGATCTACTGCGGCAATAGCCGGTGATCGGTCCAAAGCGATTCGTTGGCCGGACCCTCAGTCACTGTTCGCTGATGTGTCGGCGACCACCTCATAATGGGGGGTCACTCTCACCCGCACCCATGGCCGGTAGTGTGCATTCTGGAGTACGCAGTGCAACGGTGTGAGTCCACGGATGACATGTCCGATGTGATCCGCTTCTGGGCCGCCCGTCTTCCCTACCAACGTCCTTTGAATGTCGCGGATTTGCTCAGCTGTCGTCTGACCGAAGAAGAGACGAGTGGCGGTAGAGCCTGAAATTTCCTCAGGCAACTGGCGCGGGAATTGAGTAGCCACGATGATGCCCAGTCCAAATGCCCGGCCTTCGAGCATCAAGGGGATGAGGAAGGGTGATGACACTAGTCGCCACGCTTCGTCGAGCACCAGTACCTGTCGCAAGGCGTGGGGTTGCTCTCGTAGCATGAGATAGGAGTGCAGCGCCATTAGGAAGAACTCGGCAACGGCGTTCTTTACCTGGTCGCCGGGCAACCGGCCAAGTCTGATCACTGTCGGCGTCGCTAACAGTTCAGAAAGCGTCAGGGACGCGTGTCCCACACTAAAGAGGCCTAGGTCAAAGATGGGGGAGAGCCGGCCTAGAAGGGTTGTGGCCCTCTCCCGCTCCAACACGTCCTTGACCGCCTCGAACGGCAGGTAGTGCTGTGAAGGCTCGGGGACGAATGGCCTGGTGCCAATCCCTGTGATTGCATAGGTTTCTTTCATTGCCTCCCGCAAAGCGAAAGCTTGTTGATCGCCCAAGCCGTAGACGCGCCGGAGCATATTGGCGAGTTCGTGAACGTGAGCTACAGGGTTGATCCCGCCGCTTATCTTGTCAATTGGTGGCACCATCGGGTTGAACGGCAGCCCTCCAAAAGATGCATCGTGAACATTGAAACCCTCGGTCGAGGCGTAGTCCGGTTTGGCGTAGTCATCTTTGAAGTCCAGGACAAGGGCCGAGATACCGATCCGGCGAAGTTCTCGGAGAATTGCCTTAGTTGCTTGGGTCTTTCCTGTCCCGGTCTCCCCCGTGATCGAAATGTGCGGGTTATTGAGTTTCTCCTCGGGGCTTTGGGGATCGAAAAAGACTTCGCGGCCCCCTCCGTAGGAGCCCAATGAAACGCCAATCGGAATGCGCGGGCGGGCTAAGGACGAGGCTTCAGCAGCGGATTCCTGCGGCCCGCTGGCCTCGTCATCAGACTTCTCCAATGCCTTCTCGTCACACTTCTCCATTTTTGGTGTCTCGTCATCCTTGGTAGTGGGCATACCCCTTCCGCTGCTTACTAGGGATTGACTTGCGTCCGCGGGTTCTTCCCCACCTTCCGGAGTTGACACAGGCGGTCCAAGAGCAGCCTCCAACTCCGGAACGCCGTCCTCGTTGAGATTCCGTAACGATATGGGAATCAGTTTGTCCCCAACTTGTGCATGCACGTTACGGGCGCGTTCGAGACTGGTGGCCGCTACTCCCAATCGCACGCTGATTAGTTCGCATCGCAATTCGACTTTTGCGTCTTCGTCGAAGAGTTTGAGTGCTAACTCGGTCCAGCGTTTTCGTGCGGCATTACTGTACGAGGCTTTGCACAGTTCCCAGTAGAGGTGTTCCCGAATGACTTCGCGCCGTGAGGGCGTCAGCAGTTGGTCTCTAGTTCCAGGGTCGAAGACACTACGGAGAACTCTGTAAGTTGACAGCATTTGTTCAATGGCGGAGCCGGTCACGATACCGTTGTTCACTGAGTACTCGGCAGTAACATCTTGTCGCGCCTTGACTTCAACGACCGTGACCGTGAACTGGTCATCTGCACCATCGATCACGAGCAGATCGGACCGCGAGTTGTCGTTGACATCGTGGAGATGGAGCCAGCGACGAGCTTTTTCACTGTCAAGACTCAAGACGATTCGCTCATGACCGGCGGGCGTGTTCACACGTAGGTGCTTGACGGCCACCATTAAACCGAGGACGCCCTTGACATGGGGAACGACAATGTCACCAGACTTGCCTGGCCGTAATGCAAGCAGGCCAGAATCGAGCAACTCGCTGAGAGAAGCCAAGATGGAGTCGAGAGTCCTGTCATCGACCGACGTGTTGAACTGCCGGACAACGTCACGGAGGCTCCGTCGGAACGCGTCGTTGCTCCGGGTGAAGGCTGCAACATCCCGGGTACGCTCCCGGGCGGTTAGTACGCGTAGAGCACCGATGTCGAGGTCTCGGTCGACATGACCGTCGGCTACAACGTACCACGGAACTTCCTGCGCGGCCTGCTGAAGTTGCTCGCGAAGTTTCCTGTCCTGGTGAATGCGCTGATAAGAGAGGATGTCGGGACCGATGGCCAACTGTGCTAGTTTGCAGTAGTCTGCGAGGATCCCTCCTGGCTCGGGCTCGAGATTGAGGGTGTTGCTGCTCAGTTGGTATGAAAGCCTGCGCCGGTTGGCAAGGGGCTGTATCTTCTGCCGTCCCCCTACAGCGTAGCCTGTAGCGCGGGCATGTGAACGTTCCGTCCGGTCGAAGGCTATGTACAGATGGGGCATAAGCCCGTGCGGTGGGGCGAGGTTACCCTCCACCACTCGGGTCGTTTGGAAGGTAAAGCGGCGGTTCTCGTGATCTCCGAAGCGGTTCTGTACTCGCCGTTCTTCATCAGCCGATAGATCCAATTCGGTGCCAACGCCCGAACGTGAGCGCAGGACCGTTACATGCGCACCGCGTAGCTTTGCGTCTCTCTGGTCCGCGAGGTCGCAGCACGCGAGGAGGATCTTGCCAGGGTCCGGCGGTTCGAGAACTGCTACTCGGAGTCCTTCAGCGGATGATGGATACATGTCGATGAACAATTCCATCAGCATGCGGACTGGCCCAAGGCCATCACCTGGATCACTAGCCATCGCTTCTCGGCTGAAGAGGGGCAGACCGCCGAATTTACCGGCAAACGGGAGACTCCAGCCTGTTTCAGAAACGAGACGAGGGGCTCCGAGGGAGGGGAGAAACAGTGGGACGCCGTGTTGCTTGAGTTCAGCGAATACAAGTTCGCGATCTCTCGCTTCGAGGCTATCCCGTTGGTCGGTCAAGACTCGGGAATACTCAACGTAGTGCCAGAGGAAGAGGGGATGTAGGGGCGTCAACAGAGCGACAAGTGATGAGCCATTGTTAAGGAACACAGTGTCCACAAGTAACACGAGTTCTAGAAGCACGCGAGCATCCTCGGCAGAGGACTCATGCAAGGCCGTGTGGAGGCTCCGGATGGTCTTCACTAGGTGCTGATATTCTCCGACAACCTTTGCAACCAAGGGTGCCGAATCAGGACTGACGGCGACGAGCAATGGTTCGACACAGAGTTGTTGAACCACTGGCAAGAGGGAGCGACGGGCAGAGTCGTATCGCTCAAAGGCTTCACGAATGGCCCCGAATTGAGGATTTGCCTGAGTAAAGGCTTCGATCAAATCGGCAATCATCGTCGAGTTCCAAGGCTGTATGACTTCGGCTGACTGCTGGAAATTGCGGACCATCATGGCGATGTCACCCCCTGACACCCGGACCAGACCCCCGTACTTGGTTTCATCAACCATCCGGCCGACAAGCGCTAGAACGTCGGTCTGCACCACGCCATCGATCTGTGTTCCAGATGACAGGGTCACACTGATGGCCTCCGGCCTCACCGTCTCCTCAAGGTCTTCGAGTTCATTCGTCAGGGAGTCCATTGCTTTGCGCAGAGACGGAGGAGCAGCGTCGTCGTAGTCGTCGGGGTCCTCAGATGCACCGTCCTGGGTGGACGGTCTTAGTAATGCTTCCGCTGCCAGTTCCGTAAGGTTGAAAGGGGTCGGTTTTCCGTTCTCGTCGTCGGGGCCTCTCCGCTTTCGGCGCCTTCGCGTCTTGGCTTTCAGAAGCTCCCGCGCATCGTCTGCTGAGAGCTCCATGTCTCCTCCACGTCGGTGCTTCTGCAGCACCCGCAACTGGTGTTGCAGTTTCGCTCGACGGGCATTGTTCTCCTCAGCAGCGAGTGCGGCGTCCACCTTCCCTCGGTCATTCTCACTGAAGTTGGCCAGCCGTAGGGCAAGTGACCGATTCTCCTCCAGCCGCTTGCGGAGTTGTTTCTCCCTAGGATCATCGAAAAAGGCAGGGTCAGGCAGGAGACCGAGCATGTTAATCCGGGTGGCGGCTTCTTCCTTTATGATCTCCGGACTAAGTCCGTCTAGCGCTATGTAGTAGTCGAGGAGGTCGGAGAAAGATGTCTGCTCATCGAAGCCGATGATGCCCCACCACAGTGGTAACACGTCGTTGATTTTGGAGAGCTGTGACTTGGCTCGTTCCGTCAACAGTGGACGCAGATCCGATGGTCCGACCAATACGAAGTCTTCCAATGAGGTGAGCTTGGCCTGGTCGGCTTCGGATACCACGACAATCAGGGCGTCGAGTCCCCGTTGATTGCGCCAGCGCTCGGCTTGCTGTACGGATGTGGCGAACTCCTCGGCCGGAAGCCCGGCTTGGTCTGCTGCTCCCGCAGCGGTCGGATTCAGGTAGGCGATCCGCAGTTCCAGCCCTTCGTCGCGCACTAGCCGCAACTGCCTCAACACTTCCGCCGGGTCAAGGTGGATATCCCGCACAAGTACGCCGGTGCTTCCCTTGGCATTACGTACGGCCTCTGCTAGAAGTTCTGCTGTTAAAGTGTCCTGGCGGTTTGCTTTAGTTGTAGGGCGCTCTGAGTTCAAAGCAGCGGCCTTTCATCCGGTGGTTACGATCGTACGGCCATCGGCATAGGTCTTCGCAAAGCCGATGTCGATCAAGAGATTCCGGAACTGGCTCACATTGAGACGAAGTTCATTCTCGTTGCACGAAATTGAGCGGGGAAGGTCTTGGCCTACACGGAGATCATTCCTGCGCACGACATCGAAGTCGACTTGGCGTCCTACCACGATGCCGTATGAGTGACGCAAGTCGTCCAGGAACTCATCGAACTGCTTCGGTTCTCCACGAGCAACGATTGATGCTACGAGGATCTCTGCGAATTCGGCATTTGCTCCGTAGCGTTTGTACTGCCTGCCGCGGCGACCGCGGTTGTCGTAAGGAGAGAGATAGCCGCTGCGTCGGCCCAAGGCAAGCAGCGCGTTCCAAGGGTAGCCTTTGACCGACGCGGGGCCTACGCCTGAATAGCCAGCTTTCCAAAAGGCCTCAGTCAAGGCTTGGATCGCTTCCATCGAGTCACGTTGGGCCTGGTACTCGGAGATCAAATATTGGCTATCAAGCCTGTCTGCTAAGGAATCGAGGTAAACCTCGACTTGGCTCTGGCTTCTAAGAGCGTTCGCCAGATAATCGCGAATACGGAAGACCACCAACTGCTCGATCGCTCGTCGACCACCTTCAAGTGTCGCGGCTGAAGCTTCTCGAAGAGAACGCCGCCGGCCATCGAACATGTCAAGGAGGATTGGCGGCCGAGGCCCATCGGGAATTACGTCGCCACACCGCTGGATCATGTGTACGTGGATTGCGAAGCAGCCGAAAAGCACTATTCGCCGCATTGTTGCTAATTTCTCCCCACTTTCCTCGTACGAGGCCAGCAGGTCAAAACGCTGGCGCAGTTCTCGAAGCGTGGGGGAAGCGATTTGACCGTCACCCGTAGTAGCCAACAGGTTTGCGGACACACGCTCGTTACGGGTGAGTCCAGCACCGGAAAGCCCTGCCTCGGACTCTGCGCCGACGCCGAGCATTGGCCAGGCAATCATTGTCCAGGGATCGGCGTCCTGGCCGAGAAGATTACGCAGCAGATCTGCCGTGACCCCTCTCCCATCACCTGCAGTTAGCAAGTTCGCCAGGAAGTCTCCGGAGCCATTGTCGGAAACATCATTGGTGATCATTCCTTGGTGGGATAACGTGAATGACGACTGTCCTGACTCGAACGCGGCGCCATCAGCGCCCAAGGTATCCCTGGCAAGTGCCCGGAATGCTGTCAGCCGCTCATCGGTTGGTGGGTTGCCGTACCAATCCCGAAAAACAGTGGGGTACTTTTCGAGGATGGTCGCGTTTGAGTTGCGTTCCTCAAGGTAACCGGCTGCTTGCTTCTTGACGTATTGACGGATCACCTGGGCCAACGGTTTGAAGTCGTTGGTTACCCCCATAACCCTCCGCGCCAGCCCGTTAGCGACGTGAACCGGTTTCATCGATCGGTTTGTGGGTAGGAAGCCGAACTCCTCGTCGTAAATGCGGCGAAGAAGCAGATCTGGCGAGATAGGCACCTTCACAGTTCGTACCTCGCTGGATCGCGGTGGATCCGTACTTGCACCATTTGGTTGGTGTCGACATTTCGAATTTGAAGATCCACCATAGCTTTACGCGTCTGCTGGAGGCGATGGACTTCGTCAACCAACCGGGTTATCTTACGAGCCACGCTGCGGGACCAAGTTGAGCGACCGAGTCCGGCAGCCGCACTCTGAAGGGTGAGAAAGAGATCCCGGTCAACCAAGAGACGCGGCTGTTGGCCACGGGGGCTTAGCACAGCAAGCGCAAACTGCGTAACTCGTCGGAGTTCAGGGCGAAGCCACTTTCTAACCCATGGTGCTAGTGACGGTCCCTCGACGATCATGTTATCCGAGGGCTCACGGTGAAGCGCGACGAAAGCGGCGGGTGCTTGGACGTCGTAGCGGTGGGACTGCCAAAGAGTCAACTGAGTGTCGTCATCCATTGCATCAGGCTCGAAAAAGCGATTGATCGCTAACACCATTCTCCGCACGATCTGAGCGTCGCCTTGGGTGCCGCCATGGAGGAGTCTGTCGAATTCGTTCTCGTCGTAAGGAAGTACCTCCAGCAACTCGTGACCCGCCTCGTGTTCAAAGAAGAACCTTCTCTTTGCAACCTCAAAGAAGTGTTTGCGAAGAGACTCCCGCGATGCTGCTGGCGCAGCTGGCACGTCGGATGGGTTGATCCAGTCTTCTGGGCGGGTAGTTCCCCGCCACAACTCCTCGTCGTAACGGGGATGAGTGATTCGCGCTGGGTCAAATGCCTTTCGGACATGGCCAAATAGCGGCCCTTCCCCACCATCAAAGGCCAGATTGGCGTATACGAACTCAGTGCTGGTGCGTTCACTTAGCCGATGAATGGTGTCTCTGCCGCCTGTGATGACATAGGCAACATACCCCATAAGTTGGCGCATCGTGGTGTGGTGGCCTCGCCGACTCACCTGTTCGAGCAGCGTGGCTAGCCGGTTTTGAACGCGCTCATGCCGGAGCATTTCTATGTTCGCCTTCGCCGGGTCCAGGTCATCAAGCCCATCGATGAACCGGTCGGAAGTAAGGCGTCGAATTGCTGTCGTTGTCACCGGCATTGCTAGCACGTTCCTAAGGTTCAGATCGACAACAATCACTCGGCCTTTCTCGGGGTCAGGCGCTTCCCCGTAATAGATGGCCTCCTTCACTTGGCGAATCGCCTCTTCTACTGGTGTGAAGCCTTCTTGTCTAGCGGTACGCTGCAATTCGAACAAGGGCCACTCGTTGATTGCGAGGACAAAGGGCAGTCGCTTCTCTTCGCATGTTCGCCAGGCAGCAATGATCTCTGCGTCAGTGAATGTGTTGGCGTCAGTCAATACCATCGCGCCCTTCCGCCTTAACACAGCGCGCAACCGCTGAATGATGAAAGTCTTGCCATCACCAGGGTTGCCAGTAATGATGATCTGCCGACCATCGTCCACGGCATCAAGTATGAAGTCGTCGAGGCCGAGGTCGACGTGGATCCAGTCCAGTTCCTCGTCGGATAAGCGGTCAGCGAAGCTATTACTGTGTCGATAGAGCTTCTCGACGAAGCTAATAGATTCGTCGCTGTTAAAGAACCGCTTTGAGTCAGAGCTCACCGTTTCGTCGGTATCGCCTGAATCTTCCGACGTTGAGTAGTCCGAGAGCCGGAAGTCACTAACCACCCGGGACAGAAGGTGGTCGTCACGGCGAACGGTCCGAACTCGGTTAATCGTTTCCGGACGATCCAAGCGTGGTTTGCACCACCGCTCGAACCAGAACTTCGCGATGGCATCGGTCGTAGATGATCCCCCTGATGGCGGCAGGACATAGCGAGGCGTACGACTGAGGCCGAGCATTATATCGTCGGTGTTTGATACCAGCGGCACCGTGTACAGCAATCGGGGGGAATGATGCTTGAGGTACTCGTCGGGCGAAAGCCCAAGCGCTTCGAATCCGAGCCGCAACGAACGTAACTTAGGTGACATCCCTTCGCCGAAGAGATGGTTAACCAAGCGGCGCTTGTTATTGGCAAGTCGCGCGGCGGCAGCCAGGGAGGCTGTGGTGTCGGAGGCGAACTGTACCGTGCCATAGCTGTCAGTCTTACCCACTCGCCGGTATCGAATGTCGCCAGGCGCCTCTTCGGTCCCGATGTCGCCAGGAATGCGAATTCTGTTGTATTGGGCGGAGCCAAACGCATAGAGGCTAGAGGTAGTTAACAACGACAGAGCGGGTGTCCGGACGATTGCCCGACCAGCCATGCCGGAAGCAATCAGACTCACTCTTCCTCTGTAACGCTTGCCAAAGTCGGCGACGATCTGTGGCGAGGCCATGAGCATCGCGACCAACTTTCCACCGAGTACTTTTTGATAAGGTGCAACGGCGCCGCAAGTCGTTATTTCCATAATGTTCTCGGCGATTGCCTGCTGTTTGATCCTCCGGAACACTATTTCGACGGCCCGCCGACCCTCCTCTGTGGCCAGTAGCGCTCGTAACGCCAGCGGTTCATGTTCAATTCGCCCCCGCTCGAATGCGTTGATGGCACGAAGAGTGTCGGCAAGGTGCGCAGCACGCTTCCTCCGGTATAGATGTGTCTCAGCAATCTCTACCCAATCGACCTCATCGGCCTTCCCGCTTTGCACAAGGTTGTGGGCTCGACGGATCATCTTATATTCGGTAGTCCGTTCATCCCCAGCCTCGGCAAGTGCAACCTTACGGGCGTCGTCAGAAGCCGCCTCCACTTGTTCAAGGTATTGGATTCTTTTGGTAGTGGGGAGTTCAGCCCACTCAAGATCGCGAGAGTAGACGCGTTTGACCTCCGCGCGAGCGAAGGCCACCAAGTGTCGAGCCAGGTCACGCTGGTCCGTCGGAGTTGAGTTATCGAGCCGTTTGGTTAGCGCACTGACGGACCATCCGAGTGCGGTGTCCCGCTGGCTCAGACCTAAAACTGCATTGCCGAGTCCAGCGATTCCGATGATGGGCCGGTTCGGCCCTAGCTCATCCCGAATCAGATAGCGGAGATTCCGCCCCGGGGTCTGCTGGTAGGGAATCGACCATTGGAGCCGGGCATACCGCCAGATTTCTTGGAGACGTAGCCCGGTCACCCTATCCCGGGCGTTCACATCCACCAGTTCGAGCACGGGTCGCATCACCTGGTTTGCGTTGCCATCACGCTTCGCTCTCTCCAGCCGAGAGGCGAGTTCGGGCCCGTCCGCAAAGACCGCTGCGATCCCGCGTGCCTCCATCCGTCGGACGAAGGCCTCCACTGAAGGGGTGAGCAGTTGGTCTGCTAGCACGAACTGAAAGGAGTTACGCAGGCTTTTCTTGACTTCGGAGGGATCGGCACCCTTCGATGTGATAGATGGCGGTAGAATGAATATTCCGTCACAATCGGCACCGGCTATCCACCCCTGAAGTGTGAGGTCCCGGAGAACCCGCAAGCTGGCTAGAAACACCATTGTCGGACCAAGGCTGTCTGGAGGGACCCCTCGTTCACGGAGTATCGAGCGATGGGTCTCGGCAGTGTCGATACTCGAACGGATCCGACTAACGCGGTCTTCCAGCGATCGCCCCTCAAGATCTTGTGCCAGCGCAAGTAGATCTTGCTGAAACCCGAAACTCAGCCTTGGTCGGAAGCGGCGGGGTTCCAGCCTCTTTCCCTTAACTTCTGTGGGACGCGGTTGTGTTTGCAGAGTTGTCATCACACAGCGATAGCCTGGTTACGGGCACCATAGACGAAGCCTCTCAGGTCCGAACGGTAAAGCCGCCGCCTGCGTCCAAGCCTCGTTCGCGAGAGAGTCCTGCGGATACCGACCCCGGGGATCGCCTCAATTAAATCCCGAAGAAGGGGCGCAGGCTCTGGAGGCATTGGACTCTCGACTTCCGTCATCGACCCGGTTCCCTTCGTCATCCGATACTAGAATAGAGGATATGGTGGAGGGTGAGACAAGGTGAGCATAGGCCAACCGAGCAACCGACGGTAGGTTGTCCTCGTCGCCGCCACTGTGAACAGCACTCCGGCTTTCTATACATAGACAGGGTTCGACGGGGGAACGGCGAGGCAGGTGAGGGCATCCGTGGTAGAAAGACGCAGATTTATGGGGTTTTTATCACACCTTTGGCAGGCTGTCCCCATTGCGCCTGGGAAAGAAAACCTGAGTGGTTTATCATCCCAGACGCTGTAGACTGTACATTTTGTAAAGTTAGGAGGCGGAGTGACAC
>VXMB01000005.1 GCA_009841265.1 Gemmatimonadota bacterium
GAGATTTGTATTTGAGACAGCTCCAGTTATACCTGAACGATGAGGGCTCCTGCTAAGGGGCGGCGGTCGCCATCGGCGGGGCGGCGGGCGTGCCGGTCCGCGCCGAAGCGGCGGAGAGCATCCTCATCGGGCAAACCATCGTCGAGGATACGGTCGCGGCGGCCGCCGCCGCCGTCGATGACGCCATCGATCCGGCCGGCGATTCCCACGCCAGCGCAGGTTACCGGCGCCGGGTCGCGCAAAAGCTCGCGGCCCGGGCGATCGCCGCCGCCGTGGCCGAAGCGGGAGGACAGGCTTGAAGCCGGTCGACGTCACCCTGATCCTCAACGGCGAGGCGCGGATGGCCGCCGCCGAGCCGCGTACCACCTTATTGGATTTCCTGCGCGATTCCTTGGGCGCGACGGGCACCCACATGGGCTGCGAGCACGGGGTCTGCGGCGCCTGTTCGATCCTCCTCGATGGCGTTCCCGTTCGCGCCTGCCTGATCTTCGCGGTGCAATGCGAAGGCCAGGAAGTCACCACGGTGGAGGGCCTGCTCGGTTCGGATGGGCAGCCGGGCGAACTGCAGGAAGCCTTTCGCGAGGCGCATGGCCTGCAGTGCGGGTATTGCACGCCCGGCATGCTGATTGCCGCCCAGGCGCTTTTGCATCGAGACCCCGATCCGCCGGAAGAGGCGATCCGTGAGGCGATCGGCGGCAACCTCTGCCGCTGCACCGGTTATACCCAGATCATCGACGCCATCCGGCTCGCCGCCGCTAGCCTGAGGGCAGCGTCATGAGCGAGCACCGCGGCAGCAATTACCATTTCGTCTCCCGCAAGCGGCAGGTGAAAGAAGACAAGCGCTTCGTGATGGGCGCCGGCAATTTCGTCCAGGACGTAGTATTGCCCGGCATCAAGCATATGGCGGTGCTGGCGAGCCCCTATGCACGGGCCAATATCGTTTCGATCGACGCCGCAGCCGCCCTGGCAATGGACGGCGTGCATGGCGTGCTCACCGGCGACGAAATCGCGGCTGCGACAAATCCGCTTTATGGCGGATTGAATACGCCCGAAGTGAAGTGGCGTCCGCTGGCCTACGAGATGACCCGCTATGCCGGGGAATGGGTCTGCGCCGTGGTCGCGGACAGCCGCGCCCTGGCCGAGGACGCGCTGGAGTTGATCGAGGTCGCGTACGAGCCATTGCCGGCGATCCTCGATCCCGAAACGGCCATGTCCGCGGATGCACCGCTCGTCCACCCGGGTCACGGCTCCAACATTCTCTATCAAAACACCTTCACCTGGGGCCCGGTCGATCGGGATTTCGCCGCCGCCGACCAAACCGTTTCATTCCGCGCGCGCTGGAGCCGCTCCTCGACGGTGCCTATCGAGACCTTTGGCGTCATGGCCCAATGGCACGAGGGTACCGAGACGATGGAGGTCTGGGCGTCCATTCAGATGCCCAATTACGCCGAACAGCTGGCGAGCGCGCTGCGCCTCCCCCTCAACGACATCAAGGTCAACCAGGATGTCGATGTCGGCGGCAGCTACGGCGTCAAGCGCGGCATCAAGCATACGGTGCTGGTGTGAGCTATCTGAGCCGCAAGCTGGGCTTTCCGGTACGTTTTGTCGAGGACCGCCTCGACAATATGGCAGGCAGCGACGCCCATGGGCCGGACCGGATATTCGATACCGAGGTCGCATTCACCGGCGACGGCATCATCCGGTCGATAAAAATCCGCGCCCTCGACGATGCCGGCGCCTATCCCGGGCGCGGCCCTTTCCAGCTCGGCAAGCCCATCGCCGCCATTGTCGGGCCGTACAAAATCAACAGCGTCGAGTACGAGGCGATTTCCGTTACCTCCAACAAGGCGGGCCAGGTGCCGGTGCGAGGCTTCGGCCAGGCACCGACCAATTTCATGATCGAAACGGCGGTGGACAAGGTCGCCCGCGCCCTCGATATGGACCGCCTGGAAGTCCGCCGGCGCAATTTCATCGGCGCCGACGAGTTCCCCTACGAGATTCCCAGCGGCACCAAATATGACAGTGGCGATTACGCGACGGTCCTTGACAAGGCGATGGAGCTTGCCGCCTACGACGATCTCGTGGCCCGGCGGGATCGCTTGCGCGCCACGGGCAGGCTGGCCGGCATAGGCATCGGCACCTGCCTGGAACCCGGCGGTGGCAACAACATGTTCGAGTATCTGATGAACCCGGCGGCCGAGATCACGACCTTCATGGAGGGCTGCATGGTGCGTATCGATGCGCAGGGCCAGATCACCGGCACCATGGGCACCACCACCTCCGGCCAGGGCCACGAGACCATGATGGCGACCATCCTGGGCGAGGAGCTGGAGCGGGACCCGGAGGGGATATGGGTGACCCACGCCTACTGCCTGGCCGGGCGGGCGACCGGGTGCCCGGCGGCTCGCTGGCTGGCGGTCCTGCTGGCCGCGGCGGCCGCCGGCGCCGCGGCCAAGATCAAGGCGCAGCTTCTGGAGATCGCCGCCCACAATCTGGGCGCGCCGGAAAGCGATCTCGAATATAGCGGCGGCGATATCTCGGTGCGGGGCGATCCCCAACGCAAGCTTGCCTGGCGCGAACTCTGTTTCATCGCCCACAGACAGTACCACAAGCTGCCGGAAGGCTTCGAACCCGGCCTGCAGGCGATCCACACCTGGCAGGTCCCAGGCGGCGGCCAGCTTCCCGATGACCGGGACAAGGTGCAGCTCTATCCCTGTTTTTCCTTCCAGGCACACTTGCCGTTGGTCGATATCGATCCCGACACGGGCCGGGTGACGATCCTCGACTATTACATCGCCCATGATTGCGGCACGGTGATCAATCCGGACATCGTGCGCGGCATGATCATTGGCGGTGTCGCCCACGGCATCGGCGCCGCGCTCTATGAGAAATTCGCTTACGCGTCCGACGGCCAGTTCCTGAGCGGCACCTTCGTCGACTACGTCATGCCCTCGATCCACGAGGTGCCCTACGTCAAGGATACCGAGCACTGCACCCCCTCGCCGCTGACCTCCCACGGCCAGAAGGGCTCCGGCGAAGGCGGCTATCTCGGCGCCCCGGCCGCCATCGCCAGCGCTGTCAACGATGCACTGGCGCCCCGCGGCCTCGCCATTCACACCGTCCCCATGCGGATGGCCGATATCGAAGAACTCCTCAACGGAAGGGGCCCCTCCTGATCATCGCCACCCACGCCCACTTCATGCCCCAATCCATCCTGGATGCGCTCGGCAAAAAGATCGGCCGTTTTCCACCGGTCGAGATGACAAGCGACAAAAGCCGCCACCGCCTCGCCTTCGCAGGCCGTAATCCTGGTGAGAAATGCGGGCTAGGTGACACGACCCAGGAAATCTTCAAGGTCCAGCCGCTGTAAGCCGAGCCGCTAATCAGGGAATTCGCCGCCGATCATCAGATAGGCCATGCTGCTGATCTCGTCGGTCTGGTTGGACCAGGAGTGCCAGTTGGCGAGCTGGATGACGACGTCGCCTTTCCTAAGCACATGGCCGGAATCTTCGAGGATCAGCGTCCGCTCGCCGTCGACGCAGAAGGCGTAATCGACGCTGGCGGTGCGGTGCATGTTCCAGTGAGGTCCGTCTTCCCGCCGTTCGGTGACACCCGAGGCATTGTGCTCCTCGCGGCTGCGCTTGGCCGGCTCCTCATCGAGCCCCTCCCTCTTCTCCGGCGGCGTCTGGGCGATGCGGAAGTGAAAGCCGCGGTCGGGCGGCGAGATGGAAAAATCGCACTCGCTGCCGTCCCGGGTCCCGGTGATCAGCGGGGGTGTCTCCCGGACCGTCCAGAACTCGGTGAACCACGACCCGGTCGGGCGCACGCTCGCGTTAGGCGCCTCGCCGTCCCACAGGACAGCCGACCGGCCCTCGGCGTCATTGCCGGTGACGACGCGGCGCAGTTTTCTGGTTTCTCTCGCCATCGCCTCTACTCCTCGTAGGTGCCGCCGATCATGACGTAGCCCATGACGCTCTCGCCGTAGGGATTGCTCCAGGCGTGGTAGTTGCCCAATTCGACGACGACATCGCCCTTTTCCAGGTCGTGGCTGGCGCCGTCATCAAGGATCAGGGTCCGCTTGCCCGCCATGAGAAAGCCGTAATCAACCGAACGGGTCATATGGATGCCCGACTGCCCCTTGTTACGGCCGCCCCGGTCGCCGCGACCGGTGACCGGCTCGAAAACCGGTTCGTGCTCGGGCGTCGCCGTGGGGTCCTCGGCAGGGTCGTAACCGTCGGGCGTCTTGGCCGACTCCACATAACGCAGGAAAAGACCGTTTTGCGGCGGCGCATCGGTAAATGGCGGTGCGCCAAGGTCTTCGTCTCCGGAAATCCTCGCCGGCATGTTTTCGAAGCACCAGAACTGGGTCATGCCGGTGCCCGGCACCACCGGGTTGGGGCGGGTGTTGACGGCGTCGCCGTCAAGCAGCACGCCGGACCGGCCATCGGCGTCATTGCCTGTGACGACGCGGCGGAAGGGAATCTGCTGCTTGGCCACCTTCAGGCCTCGTCGGTAGCGTCGTGGGAGGAAACGATCACGATGCAGGGCTTTTCCGACCGGTTGGACCAGGCGTGGTTGGTTCCGCGCTGGACGACGGTATCGCCCTCTTTGAGGTCTACCTCTTCCTTGTCGAGTACAAGGGTGATCTCACCTTCCAGGATGTAGCAGAAATCCAAGGTTTTGGTTCTCTGCATATACGGATGGGGCGCGCCTTTGTCGTAGGTGCCGGCGCCCGGCGAGCCCATGGCGTCGAAATATTCCTCGACCGCGCTCCGGCCCACCTTGCCGATATAGGTGGCGTCCGGGGGGAATTCGTAATAGCGGAAATTCGACCCCATGGCCGGCGGCTCGATGGTATGGGGCAGATCGAGGGTTTCGCGGACGCCCCTGGTGCGGGCCGGCGTGCTATCCGTCACCCAGAGCCGGGTCGCGTAGAAGCCCGGGCGGGCAGGGTCGGTGTGGACATCGGGAGACGG
>VXMB01000006.1 GCA_009841265.1 Gemmatimonadota bacterium
TCCCAGTGCCACTCGGTCCTTTGATTCGACGACAGTCGAGCCGGGCGGGACGGTGATGGTGAGTATTGATGTTGAGGGCGTCGGTTTGGCTGGCAGAGTGACGGAGACATTGCCAGCTGGATTCACATACGTATCCACAACGTCTGCCCTCCCTCCAACTGAAAATGGTTCTGAACTAGCTTTCAGAATTTTGGGAAATAGCGACTTTTCCTATACGGTTACAGCTTCCAGTACGGAAGGTCCCGCTTCCTTCAGCGGCTCTCTGATTCCGGGCCCAGGCATGGATGCTGTTGCTGTCGGAGGCGCTTCAACCGTGACGGTTGCGACCACCCCACCGCAGACGGGTCCGGCAGTGACGACGAATAATCTTGATTTCGACGTCGTTCCTTCCAAGGCCGTGAAGGGTGCCACCGTTTCTGGTGTGGGCAATCCGATTAGCAGTAATCCACTGATGTGGGTTGTCGATAATAGCGAGGGCATGACGCTCGGTGACTTCGATGGCTCAGTCGGTGATTTCGAGGTCGTAGAGACCGAGGATGGCGACGAGTTCATCCTCAAGGTGGCGACCTCCGGGGCGCCTAACTTGAGCGGCTCGATGACATTCAACGTTACTTTGCCTTATACCAACGGTGATGGCGAAGTGGGCAACTCCATTCTCTCCGGAACAATAACTGAGCGCGATGTCTTGAATGCGCCTGCGTCTTTCACGTTCACAGTACCGCAGAACGTGGCATCAGACACTCCTCTAGGCAGCTTTGATGTGACGGGCCGGATTGATGATGATGATAAGAAAGAGTCCCTGGACGGCATTGTCAACGGCGGTGATGCCGCTCCGTTCGGCGTGAACGACGCTGACATGACCATCTACAGGAGGAACGGCGCGGACCTTGAGGTTCGGGACTACAACTTCACACTGACGGTCAACGGTGACGCGGGTCTTGCTGCCAGGGCGGACAGGGCGGATGTGACAATCAAGGTTACCGCCTCGAATGACAAGCACAGCGCGCCTGACACGTTCACAGCGACCATCTATGAGAACATAAAGGGTGCCGGTCTGGTTAGCGCCGACACTGCTGTTGGCGACGCGAGTGCGGGTATAACCAACCCGGACGGCGACAAGCTGACATATTCCGAAGACAGCCCCTTGTTCGAGATAAACGAGGATACCGGGGCAGTTACAGTCGGGCCTAATGACATCGGCGACGACATGTCTGGGCCTCAGCACTTCCACATTACGGTGTCGGATGGCGTTACTGCCAATAATGCAGTAATCGAGGCGACGGTGATGGTGGACGCGAACGAGCCCGTAATGGCGAAGTCTAGTGACTTGCCCGATCGGGTGACAAAAGCCGCGGACTCTGACACTTACACGGTGACGACGCTGGAGGTAGCCGGGACTGTAAACGGTTACCACATTTTGAATGTGTCGGACCTGGTGACCCTCGACCTGGACGCTGATGGAAATACAGAGATGCCGGAATACACCCCCAGCGTACGCACAGCACCGCTGAATGTGGACGATGAGGGCCGGCTGCTATTGACGCATGTCCCCAGGGGCTTCCAAGACGGTGTAGAGGATCATGCGCTTCCCTCCATCACGGTTGAGATCGACGACGGATACAATCCGTCCATCACCATCACTATTGATGTGGTGCTCAATGTGAAGGAGAAGCCTGACCAGATAACGCCTTCATTGGCGGCGAGCATTGATGAAAACATGACCGGTGAAGTGCAAGCCGCGCTTAGCGATCTTGACTCTAGCGGCAACGATACACTCGGAAGGTTGATCGACCTGATCAGCGATGTGGAGTCTGACGGCGATGGTGTGGAATACAAGCACACCGGCGGCACGAACGGCGGTGAGCCGGGCGCTGGCGCGATATTCTCGGTTGATAGTGGTACGGGCGCGATAAGCCTGAACACGGCGCAGGACGCTGATATGCTGAGCGCAATGCCGTCTGTGGTGCTCCAAGTGGAGCGCGACTCTGACGGGGCGGATCTCGGCGTGGTCTTTGTTGCCATAACGATAAACAACGTGAACGAGGCGCCAATGTTCATGGCCGGCGCACCGAGTTCGATCAACGTCGATGAGAACGTGCAGCCCAACACGATGATAGACGACGCGATGATAACGGCGACCGATCAGGACGCTGGCGATTCGATAACGTACTCCATCGAGGAGAGCGATGTTCCGTTCACGGTTAACTCGGCGACCGGGCAGCTTTCGGTAAGCGGCGCGCTTGTCCTGGATGATGCACCATACAGCGTAACGCTGGTGGCGACCGACGACGGCGAACCCGTGATGATGGCCGAACATACGCTGACCATAACGATTGGCGACGTCAACGACCCACCGATGTTTGACAACGGAGCTGCGACGACCGCTTCTATATATGAGAACGCGCCGGCGGGCACGGTGGTCGCAACCTACAACGCGTCAGATGACGACGGCGATGACGTACACGAAGACATACACTACGAGCTGCGCAACGCCGACGACCTGAAGAACTTCGCAATTGAGCAGAATACTACTGCCGACGGCGAGAGGGTAGGCATGCTGGTAGTCAAGGAAGGCGCAAACCTTGACGTTGATGCGGACGGCGCGGCTACTTCATACAC
>VXMB01000007.1:300000-536162 GCA_009841265.1 Gemmatimonadota bacterium
AGCGGTACCGGTTGCGCGCGACGATGCGATAGACGAAATCGCGCAGGGGACTTGGAAAAACATACAGCACGGCGATCAGGCGCCATGCGCCACCCAATCGATTCAGGGCGTGCAAAACGGCACTTGATTGCTCGAAACGCCTGTCTTTATCGAGAAAAATGAAAGATCGGAGATCGCCCGCCTGGGGAGTGCCCGGCTCGAGGCCGCCGGGAGGAGCGCTGCCCGCCTCGAGGCCGCCGGCCCGGTCATCCATCTCCAGGAGTCTGCGCGCGGTTTCGCCCTGCAGCGGCGAATACCGGAACCTGTCCTTGCTGTCGACCCGAAGCATAAAGTCGACGAACCGGTTGCAGAGGCCGCACACGCCATCGAAAAACAGGATCGGCTGCCTGTATTCCGATTCGTATTGGGCTGGCGCGTTCACCGGGCCCAGGTCTTGTTCTCGAGAACCGACTGGGTTTCGTAGATCGAACCGCCTCGTTCCGGGCCGGGAAGGGGCATGCGTACGGGCAGGTCGGCCATGCGCGGCACGTTGGTCGGTTCGCCCCGGAGGAGGTTGCCGTTGAAGGTGTCCCAGTCGCCCGCTCCCGTGAGTGGCCAGGCGTCGGCGGCAGCCATCTGGAACAAGAGCAAGCGCCGTGGTGCGCCGGAATAGTTCGGCGCCGATCCGTGCAGCGTCCGGACGTGATGGATGGATATCCCGCCCGCGGGCACTTCGAGCGCCACGACGTTGTCCGGGGTGAATTCGGGATCGCTCACCGCACCGCAGAACCGTCCGTCCTGGTGGTGGTCGTAGGTCGGGCCTTTATGGGAACCGGGAATCACCAGCAAGGCGCCGTTGGCTTCGGTCATCTCATCGATGCAGACGCCCACGGCCAGGATATCGTCGTTGGTATGGGGATAAAAGGACCAGTCCTGGTGCCATTCCACCGGGCTGCCGTAGTCGGCGGACTTCATGTTCAGCTTGTTGCCGTTGGTCCGTATGTCGTCGCCGATCAGCTGCGCCACGATGTCGAGGATGCCGTCGTGCTCTATGGTGCGCCTGTACACGTCGTGGTGGTCGATCGGGCTCTTCAGGCGGCGCACCTGCGGATCATCCGCCGAGTGACCGGGTTCGAGATCGTAGAAGTCCGTATGTTCGGTGATGACCCGGGCCTTATCTACGAATTCGTCCGTCACCCGCTGCAGATCCGTGACCTCCGCGTCAGAAAGCACTTTGTCGACGGTCATGTAACCGTTCTCGTGGTAGAATTCAACCTGATCCTGGGATAACATTTGGACCTCCGTATTTGGACTTTCGTCGTTCGCTCTTCTGCCTTACAACGGCCGGGTTGCCCGCTCTCGGCACTGCTCCTCCTCAGCCGTGCGGCTCGCCCGCAGGGCTGCTCACTCTCAGCCGTATCGCTCCTCGTTCGGCCGCGGCAGGCGTTTGTCGACCGACAGCAGGGCCGGACCGCCGCGCCGAGGCTCGGAGAGGTAGTAATAGGCCGTGCTGGCGTAATCGTTGCTCAGCTTGTTCGCATGGCCATGCTCGATGGACATGCGGAAGCTCTTCCGGAACCGGATAGGATCTTCAATGTGATAACGGTATACGGTGTTCTTGCCCTTGAACCTCCAGTCCGGGTTGCCGCTGTAGAGAATGATCCCGTGGTACGGCGCCTGGAACTCCGTCGTCGGACCGTATGCGCCGTGATACCAGTCCTCGGTGCCCGTGCCGTGCAGCGACGGGGGCCACGCCTCGCCGTCGATGAACATCATGTCGTCGCCTTCGCCGTACCAGTCGTTCGGGTTCCGCTGAAAACAGTCGATGTCCAGGTGGGCGCCGCAGTAGGTGCCATCGCCCTCGACGTCGCAGATGACGTAGTTGTCCTGATCGCTCGTGTTCTGCCAGCGCGGGTCGTTCCGGTACTCTTCGGGTTTGAGCCCTTCCTCGAAGGCCCAGCCCTTCGTGTCGGCTTCCCGGCGCCACTGTACGTGAAAATACGCCTGATCCGCCACCGCGTCAACGGTGGGATAGGCTTCGCAGTCGATGTAGAAGTAGTGGAAGTAGCCTTCGTCGCCCTGGTTTTCCACTTCCACCACGGCCTTTTCCCTGAATGGCATGGGCCACCACGCGTTGAAACCCTTGCCGTCCTGGGGGCTCATCTGCAGCGGCGCGGTGATGAAATCCTTGCGCATGCCGTGTCCCAGGCCGAAGAAATCGCCGATTGGACACTCCACGCTCGGCTCCACGCAGCCGTCCCAGTACATGCGCAGCACGATGCGCCGGCAGTAGTCCTCGGACGGGATCCCGAGCGTCATCCAAATGTGCTTGATGCAGCCGGGGCCGTCGATCTGCCCGATGACGCGTTTCTCACCGGCCTCGATCCGCCACGCGTCGGTGTTGGCGCCCGTCGTGTCCCAGCTCGAAATCCGGTGGCTCCTGTACGTGCGCAGCGTGGGCAGCGACGCCAGGCTGGTCTGACCGATCATGGATCCTCCCTTGCAGGTTGGTGCAGAATCGCTCCGCAATAGGGCGCATGGACCGCATGGACCGACCCGCCCATCATGTGCCGCCCTCCTCGTTTATCCGTCACCCTCCGTATCGCGGTTCGTCCGGACGCGGAATCCGGTCGTCGACTGGCAGCAGGGCCGGTCCGCCGTGCCGCGGTTCGGATAGGTAGTAGTACGCCGTGCTTGAGTAATCGTTGCTCAGCTTGTTCGCGTGACCGTGCTCAATGGAAATATGGAAACTCTTCCGAAACCGGATCGGATCCTCGATGTGGTAGCGGTAGACCGTGTTCTTGCCCTTCCACCGCCACTCGTCGTTGCCGCTGTAGAGGATGATGCCGTGATAGGGCGCGTTGTACTCGTCGGTCGGGCAGTAGGCGCAATGGTACCAGTCCTCGGTGCCGGTCCCGTGCAGCGACGGCGGCCACGCCTCGCCGTCGATGAACATCATGTCGTCTCCCTCGCCGTACCAGTCGTTCGGGTTCCGCTGGAAACAGTCGATGTCCAGGTGGGCGCCGCAGTAGACACCGTTTCCTTCGACGTCGCAGATGACGTAGTTTTCCCGCTCGCTCAAATTCGACCAGCGCGGGTCGTTCCGGTAGGCTTCCGGCTTGAGTCCTTCCTCGAAGGCCCATCCCCGGGTGTTGGCTTCCCGCCGCCACTGTGTGTGAAAATACGCCTGGTCCACCACCGTCTCAACCGTGGGATACGTCTCGTAATCGATGTAGAAATAGTGGTTGTATCCCTCGGTTCCCTGGTTCTCCACTTCGATCACGGCCTTGTCCCTGAAGGGCATGGGCCACCAGGAATTGAACCCCTTGCCGTCCTGCGGGCTCATCTGCAGCGGCGCGGTAATGAAATCCTTGCGCATGCCGTGGCCGAGGCCGAAGAAATCGCCGATGGGGCACTCCACGCTCGGTTCCGTGCTGCCGTCCCAGTACATGCGCATTACGATGCGGCGGCAGTAATCCTCGGCCGGAAGCCCGAGCGTCATCCAAAGGTGCTTGATGCATCCCGGTTCGTCGATCTCGCCGATGACGCGTTTCTCGCCGGCTTCGATGCGCCAGAAATCGGCGTTTTCCCCGGAGGTATTCCAGCTGGAAATCCGGCGGCTGTCGTAAGCGCGCAGCGAGGGCAGCGACGCCAGGCTGGTCTGACCGATCATGGATCCTTCCTTTCGGGTTGTTGAGGAATCAAGTAATTACTGTTATAAACACCAGGTATAAGTTATTGAAATAATTGAATATTCTACACACTCACCCCGACTGCTTCACCCCGGCGGATCCAGCACCCCGGCCCGTTGACTCACCACTTCGGCATCCCCACCGTCACCAGGGCCTCGGTCACCTGCCCGAAGGGCCGCCCGCCCACGGTCAGGTTCAGCGCCACGGGCTGCCTCCGGCACTGCGTACCCTCCGGAACGTGAAGCACCAGGCGGATCTCCTTCTGCTCACGTGGACCCAGGGACAGGGTCACCGTCTCGCACTGCCAGCCATCGGGCCCCACCAGGCGGATACGGACCGGCTGTTCCGTGGGGAAGGGGTTGAGCACCCAGCCGCTGAACTCGATCGGTCCGCCCTCGGGCGCGTGGGCGCGATAGGGCACCAGCTTGCCGCCCTGGGACTCGGCGCCGAAGTGGGCTTCGTCGTCCTCCAGCAGCATGAGCGTGGTGTGCACGTCGTCGAAGGCTTCGGCGGCCCGGCCGATCTCGGCGTACCATTCGGGTGACGTGCGGTAGGGTCGGGTATGGCCCGTGATGACCAGTTCCGGCTCGAAGCGCTTCAGGTCTTCCAGGAACCGTTTGTAGCACCCCAGGTCCAGCCCGTTCTTGTAGACGTGATTCGTGAACATGCGCGCGCCGGCCTGATAACCTAGCCCGCCCTCCGTGTCGAAGAAGGCTTGATCGCCGGTGTGGGCCACGCGGGTCCCGTCGATCTCCATGCAGATCAGTGTGGCGAAGCGGGTATGCCCCGACATAGGATACAGCGTGATGGGGATGTTCTCCCAGTGGACCGTCGTCCCGTTGGGGATGTGCCGGCCCACCCGGATCGGCTCGTGCCAGAGACAGGGCCGGTCGTACTTCATCGGGTTCTCTAGCAGGTCGCTGAACTGCTCGCCCGCCAGGACCTCCGTCCCATAGAGACGCTGGAGCATGGGGATGCCGTTGACGTGGTCGTCGTGGAAATGGGAGACGAGCGTCGCGTCGATCCGGTCGATCCCGAAGCGCTTCCTGAGCCCGCTGATCCCGTGGAGGATCGGCCTGCGATTAGATACGTGCGACTTCTCCGGCCTGAATATCGCATTCAGGTTGTATCCGTAGTCGATGGACATGACCTTGCCCGTGTCGCTCAGGACGAAGTGGGTCTCCGCGCCGGCGTACTTCGAGCGGTACAGGTGGGGCAGCACCTCTTCGATATCATCCTCGTCCGGGTCCTCCAGCGGTTCGGCGACGCCGGGCTGGATCTCCTCGAGGTGCTTCAGGTTCGCCTTGAAAGCCGCGATGGCGCCGGCCGGGTCCTCCACCGGGTCCCCCAGGCTCGGGAGCAGCCGGTCCGCACCGACCGCGAGCAGCCGGTTGACGGCATGGTACAGGTTCCACGCGCCGGTGTAGTCGTTGTAGTTGTACTGCAGGGGCGCCAGGCGGGTCGTCTTCCCGGTCCCGCAGATCACCTCGCCGACGAATCCAATACGCCTTTCGCCGATGGTCACGACGTAGCTGCTCGCGCCGTTGGTCATGCCGGGCGTGGGCACGACCTCCCACGACAGCCCCGCGATGTCCCGCGTCTCGTAGTCCATCAGCCAGCCGTCGACCGGCACGGTCCGGACGGGCGAGAAGCGGTCCCACCGGTTATCGTAGGAGTTCCAGTGCTGCCGTTCCCGGAAGTGCTGTTCCGGGTCGACGAGATACTCCTGGTCCCAGTACGGGCCGAGGATCCGGGCCCCCTTCTCGTGCAGCCTGATGGCGCCGTCCGTGTGGTCGCGGAAGTGGTGGGTGAGCAGGACCGTCACCGGCCTGCCGCCCGCGATCTCTTCGAGGTGGTCCTCGGCCTTGCCGGTGCCGGTGTTGACCAGCACGACGCCCTCCGGTCCTTCGACGGCATAGACGATGCAGCTGTCCTGAAAACGGTAGATACCTTCTTCGATTCGTTCCCAGTGGAAAGGCATGGATCTGAGGCTCCTTGGTTCGTCTCGCCCGGTGGACCCGGTCGGTGGCTGGCCGGAATGACCGGTTTCCGGGTCAGGTGGCGGGCACACCACGCACAACCTCGTCCATTATGCATGCGAAGGGGCCCGCGGGCAACCCTTACCGCATGACACCGGTACAAATGTATTGTAATCCGTCCATTAAACGTATAAGTTCAATGCAGCGATTGCTTTATTCCTCGGAATCTGATGCGCGCCCGTACAGATTCCGGCTCGCATTCGTACGGAAACCGATACGTGTTCCTTCCACTGCCGGGGTCCGATCTTGGCCGACGTAGAAACCCTATACGACCGCTACTTCCTCGCATACGCCACCTACGTCGTCAAGAACCGGGCGATTCCGGAGATCGACGACGGCCTGAAACCCGTTCAGCGCCGCATCCTGCACACCCTCTTCGAGATCGACGACGGCAAGTACCACAAGGTGGCCAACGTCGTCGGCCAGACCATGCGGTTCCATCCCCACGGGGACCAGTCCATCTTCGGCGCCCTGGTCTCGCTCGCCAACAAGGACCTCTTCATCGACAAGCAGGGCAACTTCGGCTCGGTGCTCACGGGCGGCCAGGCCTCGGCCGCGCGATATATCGAATGCCGGCTCACGCCCCTCGCCCGGGAGGTGCTGCTTAGCCCCGAAATCACGGAGTACGTGGACTCCTACGACGGGCGCGCCCGCGAACCCGTGGTCTTCCCGGCCAAAGTCCCGGTGGCGCTCATCCTCGGCGCCGAAGGCATCGCCGTGGGCATGTCCACCCGCATCCTGCCCCACAACCCCATCGAGGTCATGGAAGCCCAGGTGTCCTGCCTCAAGGGCGAGCCCTTCCACCTGTACCCCGACTTCCCCACCGGCGGGCTCATGGACGTGAGCGAATATGAGGACGGAAACGGGCGCGTGTATACCCGCGCGCGGCTGGAGCCCCGGGACGACGGCGTGGTCATGGTCCGCGCGCTGCCCTTCGGCGAAACGACGGAAAGCCTGATGAAATCCATTGAGGAGGCGTCCCGCTCGAAGCGCATCGCGGTGTCCGGTCTGACCGACTATACCACCGACGGCGTGGAGATCGAGATCCGGACAAACCCCGACGCGGAAACCGGCACTGACGTCAACGACATCCTGCAGGGCCTCTACGCCTTCACGTCCTGCGAGGTCGCCCTCGCCGCCAACTTGCTGGTCATAAGCGACGGCCATCCCCGCGTGATGACCGTGACGGACATGATCCGGCACAGCACGCACCGGCTGCGGGAGATCCTCGAAGCGGAACTGAAGATCGAGGAGCGGGATCTGCGCGCCCAGCTCCGGGCCCGCAGGCTCGAGCAGGTCTTCATCGAGAACCGGATATACAAGGACATCGAGGATATCGACAACATCGAGGGGGTATACGCCGCCGTGCGCGAGGCCATCGCCAGTTACAGTCCCGTTTCGACCACGGCCCGCGCCGTGGACCGGGGCATGATCGAACTCAACGAGGCGCCGCCGGAGATCCGCGACGCAGCCCGCAGCCTGCTGACGACCGTCTACCGCAGCCTGGATTTCGAGCACTACGGTCCGAGCCGCGAGATGATCGCCCGGAACCTGGACGCGGTCGGCCACGGACCGGAGCCGCATCGACGCCTGGTGCGGTCGCTGCTGGCGGCGATCCGGCACGAGCTGACCGCGACGCGGCGTATGGCCGCCGTGGAAGACATCATTACGGCCGACAACCTGACGAAGGACGACCTGGACCGACTCCTCGACATCCCGATCTACCGCATTACCCGGTACGGTATCGATCGCGCGGAAGCCGAGATGCGGGAGATCGAAGGCCAGCTCAGGACGGTGCTCCACAACCTCCATCACCTGACGGATTTCGCCATCGATTTCCTGGAGCAACTCATCCGCGGCTACCGCGACGAGCACCCCCGCCGTTCGGAGGTCAAACCCTTCACGCCGGTGCAGGAACGCGACGCCGCGGCCCGCGACTTGGTGCTCCGTTACGACACCGAATCCGGGTACATGGGCTACACTATCGAGAGCGGCCAGCCGCTCTTCAACGTATCCCTCTACGACCGGGTCGTGATCGTCCGATCCGGGGGCGTCGCGGGCGTCCACAATACCCTTGACAAAATGTACGTCGATCTCGATATCCTGTACTGCGCCATGGAGGAACCGGGCCGCGTGTTCACCGTCGCCTACCGCGATCTCGAAGGCTACGCCTGCATCAAGCGCTGCACCATGGACCGCTGCCGGATCAACCAGCTCTACGAACTCGTGCCGGGGGATTCGGAGTTGCTGGATTTTACACCGGAGGCTGATCCGGAGATCGTGCTGATTTCGAGGGATGCCGAGGTCCGGGAGACGCTCAAGGCGGACGATTTTCCCATCCGAAGCCACCGTGCGAGAGGCGACCGGATCGAGCGGACGGATGTCGCGGATGTGGAGTTTGTGACCAATAACAGCATAAACCAGGAAAGGTGATCTTCATGTCTTCATGGAATCTGTTGAGTTGGAACGTAAATGGGGTAAGGGCGGTGACGAAGAAGGGCTTCATCGAGTGGTTCCAGGAGGAGGCGCCGGACATCCTCTGCATCCAGGAAACCAAGTCCCAGGAGTCGCAACTGGACGCCAAGATCACGGATGTCGACGGATATAGGAGTTACTGGTCGGAAGCGGAGAAAAAGGGATACAGCGGCGTAGGCGTCTACACGCGCCACGAACCCATCAGCGTCGAGAAGGGATTCGGCGAGGAGCGGTTCGATTCGGAAGGCCGGACCCTGGTGCTGGAGTACCCCGATTTCACCCTGTTCAACGTGTACTTCCCGAATGGCAAGCAAAACGCCCAACGGCTGCAGTACAAAATGGATTTTTACGCGTCCATCCTGGCCCACTGGGAATCGCTCCGCGCCGACGGCAAGAAACTGGTCATCTGCGGCGACGTGAACACGGCCCACAAGGCCATCGACCTCGCCCGTCCCAAGGACAACGAGAAGATCTCCGGATTCCTCCCCATGGAACGCGAGTGGATCGACAAGATCGTAGATATGGGTTACGTAGATACTTTCCGGCAATTCGACGAAGGGCCGGACAACTACACCTGGTGGCACCTCATGTCCGGAGCGAGAAAGCGGAACGTGGGCTGGCGCATCGATTACTTCTACGTAACCGAGGACCTGATGCCTTCAGTCTCCAACGCATGGATCATGCCGGACGTCATGGGTTCGGACCACTGTCCGATCGGGATTGAAGTGGGGGTGGGGTGACGATTCTATTAAGATGCCTTCAATAGGTCGAGTGATGAACCTAAAACATATCGGAGATCAAAGTTACGCCATACAGATTTCTGCGACGGTTAGGCAGGTTCAGCAGTAAACCCGGAAAGAGACTTGCTTATAGTCCCAGACTAGCCTTAGACACGACAGATATAACGTTAGACTATTCCACCATTTCTAGTTTACTAGGAGTGGGATCCATCGTAACTAAAACCGGGCGGGACATACTAGTGAAGGAAGCTACAGCTTGACCGGGTGCTAGAGACGGCATGCGTCCCCAAAGGCTATCGTCTACTCCACCTATAGAACGACGTAGACGGTTGATTACGTTTGAATCGCTGATTTTGTGGAGAATCCAGTTGTTTATGAGACCTAAGACTTCATCAGGGAGTTGTTGTGGTAATTGAGTAATGAAGGTTAGCCCCAACCATCTCTTTCGACCGCGCCTTGCAATCTTTGCCAACTGTTTTCTGTGGTTACTGGCAGTGCCGCAAACTGATCCAGGAGTTCGAGGGCTAACGGTTCAGATTCGGGAGGGAATCCAGCCAGCGTCTCCGCGCGGGTAATGACGGAGATCACGCAATCTCGACCGTTAGCGGTCAGGAACTCCGTCGCTGCATCAACGCCATTGAAGTGGTCAATGACGATAACCGAGTCCAGCAGGTACCTCGCCATGACTCAATGTCATTCCTTGCGAATTCGCATTTGGTACTCGAGGCCGTCGCCGGACTGCCAGATGCCTGCAGTCTGTTCCAGTGCCTTTTGCAATGAAACATCCGAGCCCCGCCTTTCCTTGGCCTGGTATTCGCTGACTGCCTGACGAATCAACGAGGCCCTGGAAACACGCCGCAGTGCGGCCTGACGATCCAGCCACGCCTTCTGCTTGTCTTCCAGGTTGATTACTGTCCTAACTAGTCCTTTGCTCATGGATGCTCCTTTGGCGTTGTTTGGCGAACGTCTCCAATTCAATAACGTTCATACGGGCACTCCGTGCAAGTAAATGCCACAAGCGTGGATCGTGTTTTGGAATCATGATATTCACACATTCGGACCGTCACGTACGCCACCAACGCCACATTCATCTCATCAACAACAACGATATACTCGCAATGATGCCGTCAAAATTCCCTTGCGACGATACACCAGAAACAAACTACGGCTTTGCAGTACCGGGCAATTGCAAAGCGACGTCATCGAAGGTGTAAACAGTGCTCAACTCGTCGCCTGCGGCAGCCAGCTTTTCTGCTTTGCACGCGATCAGGGCATCGGCGAAGTCCGCCTCCGTCCTGCGATAGGCCTGCAGGGCGCTCCAGACCACCTCGTCATCCTCAAACCGAAGATTTGCATCTTGCAGTAGGTTATGTATCAGGTCGATCAGGTCGGCCCGGGTCGCGCGATACCGGCGGCCGGCTAACGTCCACACCGTTTCCGCCAGTACAACGTCCGTAATGAGCACGCGCTCGCCGCCTTCAATCACGCGACGCGCACGTTCAGCTTGCCCCTCGTCGTCTCTCAGGAGATAGCGCAGCAGGACATTGGTGTCGATTGCGATCAAGGTGTCTGGTCCTGCTTTCCTTCTATCGCGTCCTGACGCGATTCCTCATCTGAAACCGTCGGATCGCCTTCGAGATGCGCCAGGCATCCCCAGGCGCTACCGGGCTCCTCGCGGACTATGGTAATTCGTCCGTCGGCCACGTAGCTCTGGCACTCGTCTCCCGGCTCGATGCCTACTAAACGGCACTGTTCAGCCGGGAGTGTGATTTGCCGCTTGGCGCTGACTTTAGGCACGTTTCGCTCCTGTGATGAAAATCGGCTAATAAACGATCAGTCAACTCACTTTACTTGCAGTAATATACCAAGAAAAATGGTTAATGTAAAGAAAATCATCAAAAAGTAAAGAAGCGTGGTACCAAGGACCGTCAAGAAGAATCGTGCCGGTAAGTTCGAACTACGTGGTCAGGATTTCACTCAGCCATTGAATTCGTACTGACCAGCGCCTCCTCAAGCGCGGCGGCCAGGACCCTGGGCTCATCCGTCCCGATGCGGCAGGTCTTGCCGCTTTTCATCTTCAGTTCCACCGCCTCCAGTCCCGAAACGTTGTATAGCCAGCCCCGCGGCGTAAGTCGTATTCCCCAACCATAAAGCCAGGAGTTTCTGACCGGCTGGCAGGACTCGATCTGATCCAGGGCGAACCGCTTCCGGATCAGGCCGATGCCGAAACTGATGCGCAGGTCCTGGCCATCGATCGTGACGGTCAGGTTGTGGAACAGCGCCAGGACACCGAGCAGGAAAACCAATATCATCCACGCGAGGGGTGCCGCTCCGGCCATCCACGCGGGCAGAATTACCAGCGGAAGGATGGCGATAATGATGACGACGTTGACCGTGCCGAACTGGGTGTGGCGATAGTTGCTCATAGCATTTCATCCTGCCAGGGTTTGATCCAGAGACCCGCCAGCATGCCGTCGCGGTCGAGGACGACGCGCACTTCAGGTGGCCGGGACGCGGCCCCGTACCGGCCTTTGAAGCGGTGGATCAGCAGGTGCGGCTGGCTGTCCATATACCGGGTTTCGATGTAGTCCAGGCCCTCGAAGGCGCCGAACATCAGCCGTATGGTCTGGTGGTTGTGGCGCTGTACCTCCGCGGTGAAACCCGTGCGAAATACCTCGGTGGCCTCCTCTGAGTTCAGGGATTCAAAGCGACCCTGTTCGTGCCCCTCGAGGATCCGTGTGGCCAGCTGCGCGGCCCGATGGTGTTGATCGGACTGGACGGTTACGCTGGCAACGGGCTGAGGAGCGACGGTGCCCTGCAGGAGCTGTCCCGTCGCACCGGTGGCGATCTCGCCCACGGCGATGGCGGCGATGAATGCACCAATCGCCCAGCCACCGGCGACATGGCACGAAACGGCAAAGCCACGGTACATCAGAAGCACGATCCAGACCAGCAGCAACACCATCACCGTACCTATTGCAGTGAGGGCCGTAAGCTGTGCGACCGAGAAATCCGTGGCGCCCTGGGCAATCAGAGAGGTCGTGAGGTCTTGAAAGGGCGGCGACAACACGATCAGGGCCACGAGCAGTCCAGGCGCACGGGCCAGGGCCTGGGTGCCGAAGACGTCGATGAGGCGGACGCGGCTACGGCTGAGACCGCGCCCGGCGAGGTAGAGCAAGGCGCTGGGTACGATCCATGCCGTAAGGCCCTGCGTTATGGCGAGCCAGATTGGCGTCGGCGTCGAAAGCTGGAAGGATAGCGTGCCCGTGTAGCGGTAATCGTATGCGCCGCCAATCCAGGCTGCCAAGACGATGCATGCCAGTCCCCAGGCCAGCGCGGGCCCACCGGCCAAAAAGTGGAAGGGATTGAACAGCCACATGCGCCACGTGCGCCGGACTGTAGACTCGCGCGTGTTAGAAGCGCGTGTGTGGGAATCGAGGGTGTGGGAAGCGTCCAAGACTGGCGTCCTTCTATCTATTGCGAGAAGCTACTTGCTTCGCCGAGTTCTTCCTCTGGCCGATCCGCCGCCACCAGCGAATCCAGATGCGCGACCAGGTCATCGAGGCGGTTCCGCAGCGTGGGGTAGGAGACGCCGTAGTGTTCGGCCATGTCCTTGAGATTGCCGCCGGTCTGGAGGAAGCAGAGCACGAAGGCCTGATCCTCCGGGGCAAGCCGGGCCAGCGGCGGCAGGTGAAAGCCGCCGATCACGGCCGTATCGCACTCGGTGCAGTCCAGGCGGGTGACCTTCAGGGCCGAGGCACAGCCCGGGCAATGGGCGGGTAAACGCGGGTTCGGTATCTGAACAGAGTCGTTATTCAAATCGGTGTCGCTGGTCATAGGCGGTCCACGTTTCGTTGTTCTTTTTCAACATCGATTAAAATGTAAACAGAAATTCATATAAACGCAAGTAGAGTTTAAAAATAGTAAATCAGAATTATGAATAACATAAGTAAAACTCGCATAAATGATTCAAAGAGATGATCATAGACAAGATCTCCGCCATGCCAACCGCTTTTAAATAAAGTAAAACACGAGATAACACGTGCGCTCTACTACTGATACGATTAAAGGGCGTTGATCCGGAGGATTATCGGCGCCGATCCCCGGAGGTGGACTTCAGTACGAGCGAGTCAGAGAGCGTAGAAAGCAACCCGGATCGTTGGCCGCGTCCCACATGCAAATCGGTATAGTTAAAGAATCACCAACCAAATCAAAAGGACAGGTGCGATGAACAATCCAAAAAGCAAACGACCACTCGGTGAAACCGGGATGAGTTCACGGGAAATCGAGGCGTCCATCAGGCGGATCGAAGATGATCTGTATTTCGGGTCGGACAACATCAAGATCCGCTTGACCAGGATAGAAGAAAAACTGGAGCATGTAACCACCCGAGATGATCTAAAGGCATTCGCTACTCGGGATGATCTGAAAGCGTTTGCCACCCAAGATCATTTGAAGGCATTCGCAACCCGAGACGATCTGAAGGCATTCGCCACAAAGGAAGATCTGAAGGTATTTGCCACAAAGGAAGATCTGAAGGCATTTGCCACACGGGAGGACCTGAAGGCATTTGCTACACGAGATGATCTGAAGGCGTTTACCACACGGGAGGACCTGAAGGCATACGCAACTCGAGAAGACATTGCAAACGTGAAGAACAGTATGATCCGGTGGTCTGTGGGTAGCATGCTCGCACTGACGGGAACTATCGTTACGGCGTTCAAATGGTTGCTGCCATAGATCGTCTCTAACAAACAGAAATCGAGGCGTCCATCAGGCGGATCGAAGATGAGTTGTATTTCGGTTCGGATAACATCAAGATCCGCTTGACCAGGATCGAGGAAAAGCTGGACATCATAGTGCCAAGTCAGGATCTGGGACGTTCGGAGTTTGATATAGATGAAATCATATCGGATCTAAAAGCCCACTTGAACAATCGATTTAGATGGACTGTTGTAACTGTTGTGTCCTGCACGGCGATTATCATAATCGTAGAGAAGCTAACCTGACCGGGCATGGCGACCACCCGTCACATCTCCGCCGTTCCCACGACCGTATCCGAGAACACCACGTGCCCCCACATCTCGGGGAGGTGCATGTTGATCTCCCCCTGGGGGGACCAGACCCAGTTGTCGCAGGGAATCCCTTCTTTCTTCAGATAGCCGTCCTTGTAGCGCTCGAACTCCCACTCGACCCGTGAGAAGTTGACCCGCCAGGAATCCCCGGCCTTCGGTGGACAGTCCACCCCGGCGTACTCGGCCATGCTGGTCCAGGGGAAGGCGATTTCGGTGGACCAGCCGCGGTCCACGTCGTGGGAGCAGTTGACCGTTCCGTCGATATGGACGGCGTGCCGCACACCCTCGAAGTCCCAGTCGTGGTCGGCTTTTCCGCCCTTGTTGTAGGGTTTGGGCAGGTACAGGTCCCAGGCGGTGTTCAGCGGGTTGATCTCGAACTCCATGTAGTGGTTGGTGTCCCCGTCGGGATCGATGAACACCTCGAAGTCGTTGTCGAGGCAGATGACGGAATCCCGTTTGGTCAGCGTGCCCCAGACGTCTGGTTCCTCCATGTCGGCCGCCACGTAGAAGTACTCGTCGTCCCACAGCATCATGGCGCGCGTGCCGAACCGCGGGATGGGCTTGAGGTCCCCTTCGATATCGACGAAGAGGTCGGTGCGGGGCGCCCGGATCCATGACGGGTCGCTCAGCTTTCCGTCGATCGTGATGGGGCCGCAGGCACGGTAGCAGGTGTAGGTCTTGGGGACGATTTCCGGCGATGGCGAATCGGACATGATGGTTCTTTCTCTTAGGATAAAGGTGACGATTGAATTGCGAATTGGACGATGGGGGAAACGCGGGGTCAGGCCAGCAAATAAACAGCCGGCCCGGAACCGTGGGCTCAGGTCCGCATGCCCGACTGCGACTCGAATCCCAGCAGACGCTTCAGAGTCGGCGTCGCCCGCTCGACGACTTCGGAGCTCGCCAGCCTGAACTGGTCCTGCTGCGGCTTCATGAACGAGCGGCAGAAGAACCCCAGCAGGATCATCCGTTCCTCCTGGGTTCGATTGGCGCCGCTGCTGTGCCAGGTCGCGCCGTGGATGATGACGATATCGCCCCTGCGGGCGTCCAGCTGGATGACGTCGTCGTACTCCGTTTCCGGATCGGGGGTGTATCCGCGCTTGTAGCTGCCCGGAACGATCCGCGTGGCCCCGTTCTCCGGCATGAAGTCGTCGAGCACGAAGATCGTGTTGGAACAGAAGGCAAACGGTGGAGGCGGCTGCGGGAACCGCCCCAGCGGGAAGTCGACGTGCAGGCCGCCGGCCGGCGCGCCGGGGCCGATGAGATTGACGGTAAAGCTGCTTAAGATGCAGTCGTCGCCCAGCAGGTGTTCGTGGAGCGCAAGTACCAGGGGCAGTTGGATCATTTCCTCGTAGATACGGCCCTTGTTGACCAGGTTCCACACCCGCTGTGCCTGCCCGTCGAAGTAGACGTGTTCTCCGTTTCCGGCCTTCTCCTGCTCGGCCAGTTCGGCCGAGCGATCGCGCAGGGTATCGGCCTGTTCCGGGGTCAACGCCTCTCTGAGCACGACGTAACCGTGTTCGTCGAGATGGGCCTTGGCGTCCTCCAGCTTCATCCGGGATGCTCCTCCGGGTTTATATGCGATGGGATGGCCCGAAGACCTCGAACGGCCTCGAACGGCCTGGTCGGTTTTCTTGGCCGGTTTCCCTTATTCGCCTTCGTATGGCACCGAGATGCCTTCGACGAACTCGGGCTCGTCCATGTCGGCCGTCATGTAGACGTGGCTGCCTTTCCGATCGCTCGTGGTCCCCGCCATGTGGGCGCCGCTGGCGTCCAGGGAGATGATCTGCACGCCGCCCACGCGCTGGGAGTCCAGTTCGTTCATGTCCCGAAGCCCCTCGGCGGTGGCCTCTTCGAGCGACATGCCCATCTTCATGTAGGTGACCACGTTCCGGGCCGCGCCGGTCCGGATGGCCAGCTCGCCCGTGCCCGTGCATGCCGCGGCACCGTAGCGGTTGTCCGCGAAGCCGCCCGCGCTGATGACCGGCGAATCACCCAGGCGTCCCGGGTACTTCCACCCCCAGCCGCTCGTGCTGACGCCCACGCAGATGTCGCCGTTGCCGTCCTGCGCGATGAAATTGGTCGTGCCCCCTGCCTTCTGCGGATCGACGGCCAGGTGGCTCAGCTTCCAAAGTTCTTTGGTGTGCTGGAGTTCCTCGGGGTCGTCGATCCCGAGCTGTTCGCGCACGTGCTTCGCGTAGATCTCGGGCATCTCGGGGTCCACGTAGGTGCTCTTTTCGAAACCCATTTCGCTGGCGAACCGCTCCGCGCCGTCGCCGACGAGGAAGACGTGGATCAGCTTCTCCATGACGCAGCGGGCGATCGAGATCGGATGGTCGTAGCCCGTCACCGCGCCTACGGCCCCCACGTCGCGCGTGCGGCCGTCCATGATGAGGGCGTCCAGCTGGGGATAGCCGAGGATGTTCGGATAGCCGTGCAGGCCGACGCTACGATCGGGCCGGTGCACCTCTACCTCCCGGATGCCGATCTCGATGGCGTCCACCGCGGTCTTTCCTTCCCTGAGCGCGTCCACCGCCTGCCGGATGCCCACGTCGCCGTTGTTCGTAGCCATGACGATCATTGTGTGGTCCTTGCTTTGAGGGTTTAAGAGTTTAATTCCAGTGCATTGTAACGAGGAGGAATTGAATTGCAAAGTGTTATTATCAGGCGGCTTTAACCAGTAACCCGGCGAGGTATTAACCGAGGTTTTAACCGAGGTATTAACCCTTGATATTTCCGCCGTTTTCCTTATCGTGTTATTCAGTTCGGCAAGTCCTTGACAGCGATTGCGCCCGTGGCTGGCTTGCGGGTCTGCGCACATTGGAAGGCTGGCGCCGTTTGATCATCTGGATTCGCATCGGGACCCTGGTATCCTATAACAGGGACGGC
Source organism: Gemmatimonadota bacterium (assembly GCA_009841265.1). NCBI lineage: Bacteria > Pseudomonadati > Gemmatimonadota > Gemmatimonadota bacterium. The sequence goes on from VXMB01000007.1 coordinate 316,890, forward strand.
CGGGATTTCAGGCTGAAGAGGCGGCTGGAAGAGATCTCCGGGCAGCCGTGCCTGATGCTGCACCAGGAGCAGATGACGCCGGAGATCGTGGCCCCGCTTAAGCCCCGAGCCATGCTGCTCAGCGGTTGCGGGACCTTCTTCCAGCATTTCAAGCCTGAGACGTTCTACGGCTTCGAAGACACGCTGAACGCGATGGCGGACGTGCCCACGATGGGACTGTGCGCCAGCCACCAGCTCATGGGGTTCATGTTCAACGACGGTTTTCGCAACCTGACGAAACTCGAAGACGAGATGATGCGCCCACTGCGGTCCGGCGAGCCCGACGTGCTCGATCCCAATCCCGACGCGCTAGGCTATTTCTGCGAAGAAGGATTTTACCCGGTGAATCCGGTACAGTCCGATCCGTTGTTCGACGAACTGCCCGACCCGGTGGTTGTCCGGCAGTCCCACTACGCGGAGATGAAGACCGTGCCCCCGGATTTCGACCTCATCGCGTCGAACGAGAACTGCCGGATCCAGGCAATCAGGCACCGAGAGCGGCCCCTGTACGGCACGCAGTTCCACCCGGAATACTACGTCGACGTCTATCCCCACGGCCGGAAGATCCTGGAGAACTTCTTCCGCCTGGCCGGGGTGCTGTAACGACGTGCCTGGCGACGGTCGCGACTCGCAGGGGTCATTGCTGGCGCGACCTGGCCGACTGTAGTAGCGGCCCGCGCGGTCCATCCGTCGATACGATGCAGAGGAGGAGGAAATGTCCATTCAGCAGTTCGGCATGAGCGAGCTGGCCCGGTTTGCCGAGGAAGGCTACCTGCGTCTCGGCCGGGTGGCTTCCGACGAACACCTGCGGGCCATGCGCGACCGCATCGACGACATCATGATGGGCAAGGTCCGCTACGAAGGCATGCCCATGCAGCGCGACACGACCACGGGCGAGTACGGTGAACTGCCGACGAGGACGTTCGAGGAAAGCGAGGAGACGCTCGCTTACCGGCGCATCGACGATCTGCAGCTGGATCCGCTGTATCTTGGATACATGCAGCATCCGTTTTTTCGGGAGGTCACGGAGGCCCTCATCGGTCCGAACGTCTCCATCTTCCGGGCCATGTTCATGAACAAACCGGCCGAGCATGGCACCCATCTTCCCTGGCACCAGGACGTCGGCATCGGGTGGGGACTCGATTCGAATCCGGAGACGACCGTCTGGACCGCCCTCGATGGGGCGACAGTCGAAAACGGCTGCATGCAGGTCGTGCCCGGCAGCCACAAGCACGGCGTGATCAACGAGATGCACTTCCCATCGAAGGAGGACCAGGCCAGGTACGCGCGGGAGGAAGACTGTATCCACCTCGAGGCGGAGGCGGGCGAGGCCATTCTCCTCAACAACCTGCTCCTGCACCGGTCGGCCCGCAATCCCACCGGCAAGCCCCGCCGGGCATTCAGCATCGCGTACATGGACGCGTCCACGCGGGCAGTCAAAACGGGCGAGACCTTCCCCGTTATCTTCGGAGAAGATGCGCTGACCGGCGGCGAGCTGATCGATAGCGCGCAGACCAATGGCGCGCAGACCAATGGCGCGCTGGCCGAGGGCGCAGTGAACGCTGGCCGCTGACCGAGAACGCAAACTGGGAGAACCGGCATTGAAACTGGAAGGGCGCGTCGCGCTCGTCACGGGCGGAGGAACGGGGATCGGGGCCGCTACGGCGAGGCTCTTTGCCGAGGAAGGCGCGGCCGTCTGCGTCACGGGGCGCAGGAAGGCTCCGCTGGATGAAGTCGTTACCGCCATAGAGTCTACCGGCGGACGAGCTTTGGCCGTTACCGGCGACGTATCCATCACCGCGGATTGCCAGCGAATGGTCGACCAGACGACGGCCACCTTTGGGAAGATCGACGTGCTGGTCAACAACGCGGGGACTGGCCCATTGATGGACGCCGAAAGAACCACCGACGAAATCTGGGACCAGATTATCGGGACAAATTTGTCGGGAGCGTTCCGGCTCATCCGCGCCGTCCTGCCGGGGATGGTCTCCCGGAGCGCCGGGAGTATCGTCAACGTAAGTTCGATCCTCGCGCAATCGGGTATGAAGAAGTCGGCGGCCTATGGCGCCTCCAAGGCGGGACTCGACCAGTTGACGCGTGTCCTGGCCGTCGAGTTCGCAGATCGCGGGATACGGGTCAACGCCGTAGCGCCTGCCTGGGTGGATACCCCTATGACGGAATCCGTACAGGCTCATGCCGCCATGTACGAACGGCTGAAGAAAAAGCACCCCATGGACCGTTTCGGAGTGCCTGAAGAAGTGGCACAAGCCATCCTGTTCCTGGCTTCCGACCAGGCATCCTTTACGACCGGATCGGTGTTGATGGTCGACGGGGGTTGGAGTGCGGCCTGATTGAAATCATGAAACTGACCGGAGACCGAAAATGGGTTTGAGAACGGCTGAACAATACCTGGAAGGATTGCGGGACGGAAGGACGATCTACTTTCGCGGCGAGCGGGTGCCGGACCTCATGGAGCACCCGGAACTGCGCTTGGGCGCCGAGCACACGGCGCTGGACTATCACCTCGCCGAGGACGAAGCGCACCGGGACCTGTTCACGGCGATCTGTCCTGAGACGGGTGACCGCGTCAGCCGCTACTTCATCCCGCCGGCCAACACGGAGGACCTGCTGAAGCGCCGGGAGATGATCGAGACGAGCACCCGCGAGGGCAGCGGGGTGGTCCTGCTCATCAAGGAGATCGGCACGGACGCCCTGTTCTCGCTCCGGCTCGTCGCGCGGCAGATCGACGAGAAATACGGCACCGGGTACCTGGATCGCGTGAAGAACTACCATGCCGAATGCCGCGACCGCGACCTGAGCATGGCCGTGGCCCAGACGGACGCCAAGGGGGACCGCAGCCGCCTTCCGTCCCAGCAGACCCATCCGGACTACTACGTGCGGATCGTGGAACGCCGTCCCGACGGCATCGTCGTCCGGGGCGCCAAGGCCCATACCACGGGGACCGCCTTCGTGGACGAAGTGGTCGTGCTGCCCACACGGGCCATCTCGGAAGAGGACAGCGACTACGCCGTGGCCTTCGCCGTGCCCGTCAACACCCCGGGGGTCCGGCTCATCGCCAGTCCTTTCGGGTTCTCGGGCGAGAGCACCTATCACCACCCGGTCAGCTCGAAGCACCACCTGGTGGAAACCCTGACCGTGTTCGACGACGTCTTCGTCCCGAACGAGCGGGTCTTCCTGGCCGGCGAGTGGGACTTCGCCGGGGTGCTGGCCAACGCCTTCGTGGAGTTCCACCGGTTCACGGCCGTGTCCTACAAGCCGCCGCTCCTCGACCTCTTCATCGGCGCGGCCTCGCTGATCGCCGTGTACAACGGGGTGGAGAAGGCCAGCCACATCCGTGACAAAGCCACGCGGCTCATCACCTACACGGAGACGGTCCGCGCCCTGACCCGCGCGGCCGCCATGGACTGCAAGGTGGTGGACGGCATCGCGGTGCCGCACACGCTCACGACCAACATCGCCAAGTACCATTTCGCCAACAACTACCACGAGGCCGTGCGGGACGTGCAGGACATCGCCGGGGCCCTGCTGGTCACGGGCCCGTCGGAAGCGGACTGGCACAACGAAGAAACGAAGGAAGACCTGGAGCGTTACCTGGGCGGCCGCAAGGGTGTGCCGACCATGGACCGGATGAAGGCCATCAATCTCATCCGCGACCTCACGGCGTCGGATTTCGGCGGGTACCACGAGCTGCTGGCCATCCATGCCGAGGGCTCGCTCGAGGCGCAGAAGATCACCATATTCCGCGGATACGACCTGTTGCGGTGTATGGATGTAGCGAAGAAGGCCGCGGGGATCGAGTAGGGGAAAGCCAATGAGTTCCGGTGAAGGCCCGGTCATCATGAGCGGCCGCAAGCTGGCCGACGAGATGCAGGCTAGGCTCGCGAATGAAACGGCTAAAATGCGGGAGCGGGGCGTGGTGCCTGGCCTGGCGACGATCCTGGTCGGGGACGACGGGCCCAGCGCGACCTATATCTCCATGAAGCACCGGGCGTGCGAGGAGATCGGCATCCGGTCCATCCATACCCACCTGCCCGCATCCACTACACAGGAAGAACTGCTGCAGACCATCGGCCGCATGAACGAAGATCCGGAGGTCGACGCGATCCTGGTGCAGATCCCGCTGCCGGATGGACTCGACGAGGACGAGGCGCTGCTCTCCGTGGCGCCGGACAAGGACGCGGACGGGCTCAATCCCATCAACCTGGGCCGGCTGGTGATCGGCAAGCCGGGGCCCCTGCCCTGCACGCCCAACGGCATCCTCGCCTTGCTGGTCCATTACGGTGTGCCCATCGAAGGCAAGAATGTGGCGATCGTGGGCCGCGGATTGACCATCGGCCGGCCGCTGGCACTCCTGCTGTCGTTGAAAAGACCCCACTGCAACGCGGCGGTCACGGTGCTTCATTCGGCCGTGCCCGACATGGCCGCCCACCTGCGCGAAGCCGATATCATCATAGCCGCCGCGGGATCGCCCGGACTGATCACGAAGGACATGGTGAAGCCCGGCGCGGCCGTGGTGGCAGCCGGCATCACCCGGAAGGGCAAGAAGCTCCTCAGTGACGTGGACGAGGACGTGGCCGAGGTCGCCGGATGGATCACGCCCCGCATCGGGGGCGTCGGTCCCATGACCGTGGCCATGTTGATGGAGAATACGGTGATGGCGGCGCGTCGGCGGGTTTAGGCCCCTACGCAATCTGCGCCCAGTTTTCCAGGTCCACCTCTCCCGGTACCGGTTCCCGTCCCGAGAAGAAGTGCTCCAACGCACCCAGCGTGATCTCGCCGATCTCGAGGTGGCCGTAAGCGCCGGTGCCTGAGCTGTGAGGCGTGATGACGACGTTTGGGAGCGCGCGCAATCGGTGGTCGGGCGGAAGGGGTTCGGGCGTGGTCACGTCCAACTGGACCTGGATCCTGCCGGTCTTCGCTTCTTCGTACAGCGCGTCGTGGTCCAGGACGGAGCCCCGCGAGGTGTTGACCAGGACGCCGTCGTCCCGCAACATCCGCAGCTGCTCCGCGCCGATCATGCGGTCCGTCTCCGGGATGGACGGCGCGTGGATGGTCACCAGGTCCGATGCCTCGAACAGCTTGTTCAGTTCCAAGCGTTCCACGTTCATGCGGCCGGCGTCCCAATCGCTCAGGTAGGGATCGTAGACGAGCATGCGGACGTTGAAAGGCCGGAGCAGCCGGATCACCTCCCGTCCCACCATGCTGGCGCTGACGATTCCCACCGTGGCGCCGCGCAGGAACTGGTTCGACCAGTTCTTGTCCGGATCCCGCCACATGCCCCTGTTACGGATATTGAGCGCGTCGTGGACCCACCTGCGGCTCATCATGATCAGCGCGCCGACCGCGTGTTCCGCCACGTTGAGGGCGATGGCGCCCCGCGCGCTGACGACGCGGATCCCCCTGGGCAACAGTTGGCCGGTTACCATCTCCGAAGTGAACAGGTACTTGACCGATCCGGCGGAGTGGACGACGATCCTCAGCTTGTCCGCGCACTGCAGTGCGGCTGCGCTGATCGGCAGGACGCCCCAGCCGGTGACCAGTCCGTCGAAGCCGGCGATCCCTTCTTCCACCTCTTCGGCGGTCAACGCGCGGTCGGTTTCGTTCTCCACCACGTCGAAGCCGGCCAGTAACCGTCGGTAGGTCTCATCCTTGAAGACGCCGGCGGTGTGGGATGGCATCGGCAGGTACCAGATACGTGGTTTGCTCATGGGAAGTGTCCTGCATTCAAAAAGACGCAAAGCCGGCCGTCAGTCTCGTTGTCGGACCGGGCGGACCAGATAGATCAGAAGTAATGAACCGGCCGTCAGTCTCGTTTCCGTACCAGATACCGGCAGCGGTCGTCTCCGGCTATCTTGTGCTCGTCCCTGTGCACCCCGGCATCGAGCGTACGTTCGAACAATTCCTGTTCGAACTGGCAGACCTTCGGGAAACGGCGCGCTATTTCGTAGATCGGGCAGTGGTGTTCCACCAGGATGAACTCATCGTCGTCCGCGTGGGATTCGGCCATGTATCCCTCCCGGTCCCGGATTTCAGCGAGAACGCGCACCTGTTCCGGGAGGGGCTTCCCGGCCATCTGTTGTTTGTATTCCGCTTCAAGTCGCTCCGTGCGCGAGGCGAAAAGGCTGTCGACCTTCTCCGGTCCGTCGGTTTCGGCGATCTGCTCGAGCAGTTCAACCGCGAGTTGGCCGTACCGTACCGGGAACAGGCGCTCCGCAGCATTCGTCAGTACGAAATAATGGGCGGGCCTTCCCCGGTCCTGCCGCACGACCCGCGTCTCGACCAGGTCGTCGCGTTCCAGGCCGCTGAGGTGCTGGCGAACGCCCATCGAAGTGATCCCGATCTCCCGGGCGAGTTGACCGGCCGTCATTTCGCCCTTGCGTTTGAGCAACTCCAGGATCTGACGGCGGGTGGTGCTTTCAGCGTGTGGCATGTTTCTTCTCCGCGAACGAAGCGGCTGGTTATCCAATGTAGATTCAATACAGATCCGGTGACAGTTACGCGTGCATCTCAGTCTATTGTAACGTGCTATCCCAAATATGGAACAATAAAAAATAAATATATAATATAAATTATAATATTGATTTATTGGTTTGGAGTGCCTATATTGAATGGTAATACGTATATTCCATTCAGATACAATGCACGATCATCGATCTGCAGCCTGAGGAGCATCATCATGAACAGCACCCCGAAAACAGCCCTGCGCGACCCGATCCGGGTCGCATCGATGGACGAACTGAAGGAAAAGGGCAGCATCGTCGTCAACGGGCACGACGGTCCGATCGCCGTGTTCCACCACGGTGACGGGCAGGTGCACGCCGTGGACAACCGCTGTCCCCACATGGGCTTTCCGCTGCACCGCGGCACGATCAAGGACGGCATTCTGACCTGCCACTGGCACCACGCGGACTTCGACCTGGAGAGCGGCTGCACCTTCGATCTCTTCGCGGACGACGTGCCGGTGTACGCGGTCGAGACCCGGAACGGGGATGTATGGGTTTCGGGGTCGCGGGACCAGTCGGGCGACGCGGAGTACTGGCGCAACCGGCTGCGGGAAGGCCTGGAGCAGAACATCTCGCTGGTCAACGCCAAGGCCGTGATTGCCCTGCTGAAATCGGGGGTGTCCTTCAAGGATATCGCCGAGACCGGCGGCCGGTACGGCGTGCGGTACCGGTCGTCCGGATGGGGACCCGGCCTGACCATCCTGACCGCGATGACGAACCTGTGCGGCTATCTGCCTCGAGACGAGCAGATCCTTCCGCTCTACCAGGGTCTGACGCACGTCGCCCGGGACAGTAATGGGCAGCCGCCGCGATTCGACCTGCAACCGTTGGATACGGAGAATCTGTCGTTCGATCAATTGAAGCGCTGGTTCCGCCGCTTCGTCGAGGTGCGCGACTCCGAAGGCGCCACCCGGTGCCTGCTTACGGCCGTGTCCATGGACAGCGAACCCGCGCTGCTGGTGGACATGATGATGAGCGCCGCCACGGACCACGTGTTCCTGGACGGCGGGCACGTCGCGGATTTTATCAACAAGTCCACGGAACTGCTGGACCACATTGGTTGGGAGCACGCCGATGAAGTGCTGCCCAGCACGGTCGGTCAGCTTTGCGCCGCAGCGCGCAGCGAGGAGCGGAACGCCTGGCGCCATCCCGTCGACCTGGCCGCCATTCTTCGCGGGGCGAATGCCGCGTTGCCCGGCGCGCTGGCATCGACGTCCAACGGCTACGCGTGGGACGGTCCCGGTGAACTGGCCGAAGTGATCCTCGGGGACGATCCCCAGGCCACGGTGGACACCATGCTGGCCCGCCTGCATGACGGCATGACGCCGCTGCAACTCAGCCAGGCGGTCACCTATGCCGCCGCGCTGCGCATCGCCCGGTTCCACACGCAGAACGAGTTCAACGACTGGATCACGGTGTTGCACACCTTCACCTACGCGAACGCCCTGCACCAGGCCCTGAAGCGGACGGGTTCGCCGGAACTGATCCGTGGCGTCTTCCACGGCGCCATGGCCGTGTACCTGGACCGTTTCCTCAACGTCCCGCCCGCGCGGTTGCCGGGCGAAAGGGCCACGGCCGAACTGGCCGGCGAGACCGACGAGATACTCGACGCGTTCCTGACCGAATTGGACACGCAGCAGCAGGTGGAACCGGCTGCCAGGCTAGTCTATCGCTACCTGGCCGACGGGCACCCGGTGGACCGGCTGTTCCGCACGCTGGCGATCTCGCTGTTGCGGGAGGATGCCGAGTTCCACAGCTTCCAGATGCTCGAGGCCGGCATCCGGCAATACGAGGAACTGAAGGGACGCGCCGAGGCCGACCACGTGTTGATCGCCACGGCCCGGTATCTCGCCGCCCACGCCCCAACGCAGCGTGCGCTCAACCAGACCGCGCAGATCGCGCTTCGGCTGAACCGCGGCGAGGCGATTTACGAGGAGGAATGACGATGCCCGTTCTCGACATCGCCGATTGCATCAATCAGACCTGCCCCTGGTCCGGCGATCCAGTGCAGGCCGATTCACTGACGGAAATTGAAGGACACGTTGTGGGGTTCTGCAATCCCGGTTGCCTCGAGAAATTCGAGCGTGCCATCAACCATTTCAGATCGGCCATCGCCGGCGTCGAAGATTCTGCGGGAGCGTGTGGTGGGAGTGGAGCGAGTGGTGCGGACGGTGCGAGTGGTACGGACGGTGCGAGTGGTGCGGGCGGACCGGCAGCATCCAGCTCCTGATCACCGGAATAGCAAAAGGCGCGGACCCTGTGTGTTGCTCAATACACGATCCGCGCCTTCTAATGTTGCTTGTTGCTGGCCTTGCCCTTCAGCCGCCTATTCCCCGGTGATGACGTACTTCCTCAACATGCGGGGACCGACCTCCGCGCCGTACACGTTCCCCATCGCATCCACGGCGACGCCTTCCGCGCCGGTCGTCCCGGCGTTATCGGCGTCCACCACGGGATCGGGGATGAAGGCCGATATGAAGCCGCCGTCCCGGATGCTGCCGATGCGGATGCCCCGCTTCCAGCCGGGGTTGGCTCCCCAGGTCGCATTCGACTCCGAGTCGGCACTATAAAGCACGTCGTTGGCATCGATGAAGAGGCCGCTCGGCCGGCCGAACTGGGTCCAGGTGGCGATGTATTCGCCTTCCTGGTCGAAGATCTGGAGCCGGGCGTTGCCCCGGTCGCCGACGTAGAGCCGGCCCTCGGAGTCCATGGCCAGAGCATGGGGATCCCGAAACTGGCCGGCCGCCTGTCCCGTTCCGCCCCAGGCCTTGATGAACGATCCGTTCGGCGCCAGCTTGACGATGCGGTTATTGCCGCGGGAACCGTGACCGTCCGCCACGAATATGCTCCCGTCAGGCGCCACCAGGACGTCGGAGGGCTGGTTGAAGATGCCGTCCCCTTCGCCCGCGACTCCGGCGATACCCAGGCTCATCAGCAACTCCCCGTCCTCGCTGAACTTGTGGACCTGGTGGCCGATACCTACACCGCCCCGCGCGTCCGTCACCCAGACGTTGTTCTCCGAGTCCACGAAGATGCCGTGGGGCCAGACGAACATGCCCGCGCCGAAGCTTTTAAGGAGATTGCCGTCGCTGTCGAAGAGCAGGATCGGCGGCACGTCCTCTCTGCCGACGCAGGAGTTCTGGCCGCATCGTTCCGCGACCCAGATATTCCCACTGCCGTCCTGGGCCGGGAAGACCGCACTCGTGGAGCCCCAGGTCCTGTCCCCGCCCAGCTTGCCCCAGATGCCTTCTACGGTGGTATACGGATTCGGTGCGTGGTTCTGGGCCGTGGCAGGACTGTTCAACAGCGCAATCGAGATTCCAACGGCCGAAAAAACGACCCACCGGATCCAGGTCGATGTCCTCATGAGTATCCTCGCTTTACTTGGTGAATAGGGATGGTCCCGTCCCGGATTAGGCAGACCAATCGGCCGTGCGGTTAGACGAGTCAACCGTGCCGGTCAAGGCCTGACGGACCATACGGATGCGCAGTCAACAGGACCAGTCAGACGGAACAACCGTACCGTTCAAGTCCAGTCTTGCCGGTCAAGACCAGCCGGACCAACCGGCCACGCAGCCAGGCGGACCACATTACCCCCGGGTTGTACGGTTTGTTGATATATTCGATATAATAGATTCCAGGCGCGTAGACGCAACGATTTTCGAATGCCGCGCCGATGCCCAACGGCCGCCAAAGGCCGCACCAATAGCTGCCGAAGGCCGCGCCAACGGTCGCCGCGTGCCGCGCCAACCGGCTTGACAACCGAAGGACGGCGGGTCATATTTCAGCAGCGAATTCGGCGATCGAGATGACCTGGTGGCAAGTTGCACAATCAGCCGCGCGAGGCAGCACTGTCGTGTTATCGGGATTCCAGACCACACAGGACCGCCGGATCATCGGACTGATGTCGGGAACGTCCGCCGATGGGATCGACGCGGCCGTGATACGGCTGGGCGAAAAGGACGACGGGCTTTCCCTCGACGTGCTGGGCTTCGATACGGTGGCCTTTCCATCGGGCTTGCGCGATCGATTGATGGAAGTCTCCGATTCGAAGACCGGCAGGATCGACGAGCTCGGCCGGCTGCATTTCGAGCTGGGGGAACTCTTTGCCAGGGCGGCTGTCATCGTTGCTGATTCCGCCGGACTAACCATGGAGGAAATCGATCTGATCGGTTCCCACGGCCAGACCGTCCAGCATCTCCCCGACAGGGAAAACAGATTCGGCGTGGAAACCGGGGCGACGCTGCAGATCGGCGATCCTTCGGTGATCGCGCAGCGAACCGGCGTGGTGACAGTCGGCGACTTCCGGGCGGCGGACGTGGCCCGGGGCGGTCAGGGCGCTCCGCTTGTGCCCTATGTGGACTACCTTCTCTTCAGGCATTCCGAAAAGGCCCGGGGACTCCTGAACCTGGGGGGGATCGCGAATCTCACTGTGCTGCCCGCGGACCCTAAACCCGAAGACGTGCTGGCTTTCGATACGGGCCCGGCCAACATGCTGATCGATGCCGTCGCCAAAACGGAACTGGGACGCGACATGGATGCGGACGGCGCGGCTGCTCGGCGCGGAAGGCCCGCCGAGAACCTGGTGGCGGGCGTGCTGGCCATGCCCTATTTCGAGCGGCCTCCGCCAAAGTCCACGGGCCGGGAACTGTTCGGAGACCGCTGTGCATCGGATCTGGTCCGCGCGGGGCGGGAGGCCGGGCTCAGCAGCGAGGATCTGCTTGCGACCGCCACGGAAATCACCGTTCGTTCCATTGAGGACGCCTGTCGACGGTTCGTCATTCCCGTCGTCTCCCGCCTGGACGAATTGATCGTGAGTGGCGGCGGTGCCAGAAACGGATTTCTGCTCGAGCGACTCGCCCGGGTGCTGGCGCCTGTCGAGGTATCCACTTCAGATGATCACGGCCTGTCTTCGGACGCCAAGGAAGCCGTGGCCTTTGCAGTACTCGCCGACCGGACGGTCCGGGGTCGGCCGGGCAGTCTTCAGGGAGCGACGGGCGCGGACCGGCCCGCGGTGCTGGGCAAGATCTGCCTGCCCGGATGATGTAGCACGCACAGGCAGCATGGAGAGGGAAGTTCGTGATGGGCTTCAGCACGATATTCAGGCAGCACATCGAAGACCGGATCCCGGCCGGCATCGTGACAGACCGCGCCGGTACCATGCCTGACCTCGTGCCGGAACATGGAAGACCCGTACAGTCCGCGTGGTGGCCGGCTCAATTTCCGGTCCCCGCGTGGGTCGCGTGGTGGCCGTCCCTGGTGTTGTCCCTGGTGATCCTGGGATGCGCCGGCAGGCCGCTTCCATCTGATCGGACCGCGCGGCCGGCTCCTTCCGAGACCGCGCCGACATCGGGGGCGTTCAAGCCCGGCCAGCTTCCGATGATCCGAATCGGCTTGCTGGTGAACCGGGATTCGGCAAACCTGACCGGCACAGGCCGCTTTCGCGTCGTGGACCGGGCCAGCGGCGAAGTGATCGGCACATCCTCTTCCGGGCAGATCTGGCGAATGCAGGCGAAAGGCGCGTGGATCGACGTGTCCGCTCCAGGCGGCGCGGCCCAGGGACTCTATACCGGTCCGATCCAGGTGAACCCGCTCGCACGGGAAGGACGGATCAATGCCGCGGACCGGGAGTACCGCGGATCGATGGAGGTGGTTTCGAACAAGACCGGCAAGTTGACCGTCGTGAACATCCTCGACGTGGAGAACTACCTGCGCGGGGTCGTCCCCCCGGAAATCGGCAAGCTCAAGGAAGACCGCATCGAGGCGTTGAAGGCCCAGGCCATTGCGGCCCGGACGTACACGGTGGCGAACCTGGGCAGACGCAAGGCCCTGGGATTCGATCTGTACGGTACCGTGGCCGACCAGGTATACCGCGGCTACAGCGCGGAATGGCCCGTCGCCGACCGGGCGATATCGGAGACCCGCGGCGTGATCGCTATGTACGAAGGCAAACCGATCGCTGCCCAGTACTCCTCGACCTGCGCGGGCGAAACCGAATCCATCGAGGACGCCTGGGGGGGCAATCCCATTCCATACCTGCGTTCCGTGCGGGACCGGGACCGCGGAAGCGGCGACTTCTGCAACCATTCGCCCGTCTATACATGGCGCGTGGAGTGGAACAAGAATACGCTGGAGAACATCCTGGCGACGAGGCTTCCCGGGCTGGACCCACGCAAGCGGGGTGAGTTTTCACTACGCAGTATATCCATCAAAAGTCGATCGCCGACCGGGCGCGTTCAACTGCTCGAGATCAAATCGAATCACGGGACGACGACACTGCGCAGCGGGCAGATACGTTCCGCATTGCGCCGGCCTGTCCGGGGCCAGCCGATGCTACGCAGCACGAAGTTCGATCTGAGGTTCAGGCAGAACACCGTCGTGGCGGAAGGCGGCGGCTATGGCCATGGCATCGGCATGTGCCAGATGGGCGCTATCGGGATGGCCGGCCAGGGATACAAGTACGACCGGATCCTGAAACACTACTATCGCGGCATCGACCTGGACCGCGTGTATAATTAAGCGTGCTTAAAATGCGTACGACTGCGCCCGCGCCGCGCGTACCAGGGCGCCACGCGTACCATTAAACACGCAGAGTAAGTATGGAGAAGAGCATGATTAATCGAAAAACACGACGACACCCCGCCGTCTTCCTGATCCCGTTGCTTTCCGCCTGCATGGTGGTTACGGCGTGCTACTATTCCACTTCGCAGGGATCGCGCGCCGGGGACATTCGTAACATCGTCATACCGCTGTTCGACAATACCACCGTGGAGACCGGTATTCAGGAGACGCTGACGGACGAGGTGATCGAACGGTTTCTCACCAATGGTGAATTTAGGATCGTGGATCTGCGGCAGGCGGACGCGGCGATCATCGGCGTGATCACCGATTTGCAGGAGGAGTCCGTGGCGTTCTCCGCGGGAACGGTGGCCCGGGAAGTCCGACTATGGATCGTCGTGGACGTCCGTTTCGAAACCGTGGACAAGAAGGAAGTGATCTGGGAGGAAAGGCAGTTGCGTGCCTTTGGCGACTACGCCATCGATACCGGTACGGAATCCGACCGCGAGCCGGCCCTCACGACCGCCATCGATAAAATGGCCGACGAGATCCTGAACCAGTCCATATCGGGGTGGTAGTCCTCTATGCTTTACACGACAGCCACTGGCCGCGACCTTGCAGCCGCCATAACAGATACGTGATAGCCATCGACGCCGGGACCTACCGTGCCCGGTTTGCCTGGCTGGCTGGCCCGTCCGATCCGTTCTGCTGATACCACCGGCATCGGTCTATCCAGGCTTCCGCCGTCCTGGCCACGCCGCCCGAGCCCACCAACGCCGCCATGCGTCCGAAGGCTTCGGCCGACTGATCGTAGCGCTCCAGGTAGAAGTGGGCCATGGCTTCCAGTCGCAGGCTTTCCTGCCGCACGACATCGTCCGGGAGTCCGATCACATCCGCTTTCGCCAGATACGTCAGCGCCTCTTCATAGGATCCTGAGAGGAACAGCCAGCGGCCCAGGAGGTAGTGGCCCGTCCCGTAATCGGGCGCGAGATCGCCCGCGTCCCGGACGGACAGGACCAGGCGCCAGTGGCCGGTCACGGCAGTCAGGTAGGTCATGATCGTATCCCGGATCGGCTCCCGGTCGAGCACCTCCAGCCGGATGGACGCGGCGCGCGACATGGCTTCCGACGCCTGCAGGCCCACGACCGCTTCGTAACTGCGCCGGGCATCGTCCATCCTCCCGGTCTTCCACGCCGTATCTCCGCGGACCAACTGGGTGTCCGCCAGCAGTCCGACGGTCTGGTCCGGTCGTTCGATCCGCTGGGCGACCGACTCTATCCTTTCGTAATCCCCCTGCCGGTATATCCCGTACAGCAAACCTCTCAGGGCCGATGGGTTCTCGGACTCCAGCGCAAGCACGCGGTCGAAATCGCGCACAGCATCCCCATAGCGTTGTCCATTGTAGGCCTGCCAGGCCCGGTCGTTCAGCGCGGCCACTTCGTGAGGACAGTGCCGGCTGAAGATGGCGGGACGAATGAACCGCTGGCGGGCGATTCGGAGCTGATCTTCACGCAAAGTGATGCCGTCCACGAAGGTTTCCCACTCGGCGATCAGTTCCGCCGGTGACCGGCCGTAGGACGCCTCGACGGCGCCGTCCGGAAAGGCCTGCTTGAAGGCGGGCAGGCCATAGCGTTCGATCAGGAAGCGAACGAAAGATCCGCACAGCGTGTAGCTGCGCGAGGACGCGGCCGTCCAGAATCCCGTCATGCTCAGCAGGTTCTCCAGGGAAGGCGCAAGGCCGAGTTCGCGCATGGCCCGGCTCCACTCGTGCGGGTTCATGGGGGTGTCCTGCCAGTCCACCGCCTCCGCCAGACCCTCGTGGAACCCTATCCAGTAACTGCCTCCGAACAGCGCGTTCCCGAAAGCGGCGGACATGACGTGCACCAGTTCATGTCTCAGCACGGGATGGGGAAACGACGCGTTGTTAAGGTGCATTTCATCCGCCCCGGGTCGTTCGATGGACGTATGCCGGGCGCCCATGAGCCGCTTCTTCTGGTCCGCGCTGCCATAGATGTAAGACGCGATGCGCGCCCGAGGGGCCGGCACGTCAAGGTAGGTGATGACCCGGTCGAGCTGGTACTCGTGATCCCGGGCGATGAGATCGATGTTCCAGGCCGATATGGAGTTCGAATCATAGAAGATGTCGAAGTGGGCCGTCTGCCGGTGGCCCCCCAGGGTCTGCTGGATATGCGCCCGGTCGATCACGATGCCCAGGGGCGCCCGGTAGACGTAGGCCACCGCCAGCACGACCACCGAAACCAGGAACAGGATGCGCATGGTCATGCCGGTCGCGGCACTCCCGCCGGCCGAACCACCGCTCGGACTTCCGCCGCGAATCTTCCATAACAGCGAGGGACGGATCTTCCGGGCCGACGGATCGAAACAGGCGCAAAGGCCGGCGACCATCGCGAGGACGCTGACGAGCACGATCGCCCGCGCTGCAAGCAGCGTCGAGGTGATGACCACCACTTCATCGTAAATCGGTCCGGGAAAATACCCGATGATCGGGTTGTAGGCGAATACGGGCGGGTTGGTGGCCAGACGAAACAGGCTGATGCCGACGGAAACGAACATGACGCCGAGAAAAAGGAGCGTGGCGTGCCGTCTTCGTTCCGCGGACAGCGCGCAGACCAACGCGACGGCGGTGGCCCACAGGACGCTGATGCCGGGAAGCAGCAGGTAGAACGCAAGTCCCTCGGGCACGTTGCAGAAACCGCTTATCCAGCTTTTGACGAACATTACGACCATCGGCAGCAGGAGTGTCGAAAGGGAAAGCCCGAAGAGCAAGGCGAGTAGCGCCGAATGGTGGGTATTGCGCGTGCCGTCTGTTCGCAAACCGTCCCTTCGCCAGCCGTTTACGAGATGGACGGTCATCACGCCCGTGGCGAAGGTGGCGATGGCGGCGGTGAAGAAGGCGAACTCGAAACCGAGGTCATCCACGAGGGGCATCTGCGTCATCGCCGCCGCGGCTGCCGTAAGGACCGCGATCGCGGCCATGTACGGCTTGCGGCGCAGGACGCTCGCTATGAAGTGCTTGTCCGGGCTCATGAAAGGACCTGCGGTGGTGAAAAGGCTTTGTGATGTTGAGGCATTGAAATTCGATCCGGATCCGTAATGTGATTCTGAATCCGTGGTTGTGCATGATATACCGGAAGGCTCTTCAGGGCCAGATGATTCGAAGCGTTTTTCCTGTCGGGTCTGCCCGCGCGGCGGTATAATGTCTGCGTTTCCGATGAACCCGAAACAAGGAGGTAGGCGAGATGAACCTGGATCTGGAATACCGCCCTGTACTGGGCACGAAAACGGACTATGGCATCGGCATCATCGGGGCGGGTGGAATCGTAAACGCCGCGCACCTCCCTGCCTACCGGAAGGCGGGGTTCAACGTGATCGGCTTGACGGACAAGGACGTCGACAAGGCGAACCGAACCGCCAGTGATTTCGAAGTGCCGAAGGTATTTCCCACCGTGGAGTCGCTGCTCGACGACCCCGCAGTCGAGATCGTGGACATCGCCGTCCCGCCCTGGAACCAGAAGGAACTCGTCCGGAAGGCGACGGCGGCCGGCAAGCATCTGCTGTGCCAGAAACCGCTTTCAAACGTATACGCCGAAGCCGTTGAGATCGTCGAGATGGCGGAGGAGCGCGGCGTGACACTGGCCGTGAACCAGCAGATGCGGTGGGACCAGGCGGTGAGGGCGTCCAGGACGCTGCTGAACCGAGGGTTGCTGGGCGAACCCGCTTCGGCCGTGATCGACGTGAGCATCCTGACCGAATGGCGGGCCTGGCCCTGGGTCCTCGAGGCCGGGGGGCTCGACCTGATGTTCCACAGTATTCATTACTTCGACAGCATGCGTTCCCTTTTCGGAGACCCCGTGCGCGTCTGGTCGTCCGGCGCCTCCTATCCCGGGCATGTGGCGACCGGAGAAACACGGACGATTACGGTGTTTGAGTACTCGGACACTTTCAGCGCCCTGGTGTCCGTCAACCACAACAACTGGACGGAAGAGAACTTCGCGACGCTGCGCATTGACGGGACGGAAGGATACGCCGCGGGGACATTTGGCCTGCTGTACGACTATCCCCACGGCCGGCCCGATACGCTAGCCTGGTCCAGTCGGAAGTTCGATGCCGGCAACACCATCCATCACCGGTTCGAAGAGCGGTGGATACCCGACTCCTTCATCGGCACCATGGGGGAACTGATGTCCGCCATCGAACAGGACCGGCTTCCCGAGACCAACGGGCGAGACAACCTCAAGACGCTTCAGCTGGTCAACGCAGGCTATCTGTCCATGGCGGAACACCGGGCCGTGGCTCCGGGCGAAATCGGATAGCGGCGCGTTGAGCCTGACCGGTCCCGCTTACGGCGCGATGCATAACCTCGCCGGGCTATATTGTTTGAAAGCGGATTTAATATATTGTCAATGTTGATTGAAATAAAAATCAACATATTATTTTGAATTGGGATACCCCCCCCCCGGGCCCTTCTCCATGAAAACGGACGTTTTAATAGTAGGCGCGGGCGTGATCGGACTCTCCATCGCCCACGAACTGCTGCGCCGCGGAACACGCGTTACCCTTGTGGATCCGGGCGAGCCGGGCAAGGAAGCTTCCTGGGCCGCAGCCGGTGTGCTTGCGCCGCAGGGCGCCCGCCCCGTTGACCGGGACTATCTCCACCTGTGCCTGGCGGGTCTGGATATGTATACCGACTGGTCCGCCGCGCTGCTCGAGGAAACCGGCATCGATGTCGAGTACCGGACCGAAGCGGGTCTGCAGGTCGCCTTCGACGACGAGGAATCCGAAGAGCTGGACCAGCGATACCGCCACCAGCAGGATCTAGGGCTCCCGGTCGAGCAGCTCACCGGCGAGGAGGTCCGCACGCTCGAGCCCATGCTGTCGCCCGAGACACGGTGCGGCCTGCTCTTCGAGAGGATGCACCAGGTGGAGAACCGGCGGCTGGTCCAGGCCCTGGTCGCCGCCGTCCGGGCCCGTGGAGCGGTATTCCGAATCGGGAACCCGGTCGTCGACCTGATCGTACGCAGGAACCGGGCGGCCGGCGTCGTCGTCCCCGGCGAACGCATCGGAGCGGAACACGTGGTTGTCGCGGCCGGCGCCTGGTCCGGCTTACTGAAGTGGATCCCGGGCCCGCCGCCGCCGGTCCAGCCCGTACGGGGCCAGATGGTCTGCGTCGACGGGCGCGGCGTCCCGCCCCTGGGCCGCGTCGTCTACGGCCTGGAACTGTACCTCGTACCCCGCAGGGATGGACGCGTGCTGATGGGCGCCACGGTGGAGAAGACCGGGTTCGACGCCAGCGTGACCGCGGGCGGCGTGTCCAATGTGATCAGGGAGGGGCTGCGCATGGCGCCCGGACTGGCGGAAGCGCCGGTCGTGGAAACCTGGGCGGGACTGCGTCCCATGTCGAAGGACGGCAAACCCATACTCGGCCCGACGGGCCTGGAACGCCTCGTCCTCGCCACGGGCCACTTCCGCAACGGCATTCTCCTCGCCCCGATAACCGGCCGGCTCATCGCGGACCACCTGGAGCACGGCGCGGTGCCCACAGCCATGGCACCGTTCCTGGCGGATCGTTTCGACCGGTAGGCCGAGCGGCACGCGGTGCGCGGCGTGCCCGGACACGGCGCCGCCAGCCGTTAGAAGAAGGAGAAGTCGATTTCTTTGCTGGTCATGAACTCCAGCAGCGCCGGCACGCCTTCCTCCGTCTTTCTAATCCCCCGCTTCAGCGCCGGGATGATCTCGTCGGGAGACTCGACCCGCTCCCCATAGCCGCCGAAGGCCTCCGCCATCAGGGCATAGTTCCCCGAAATATCGGTCGCTCCGTACTTCGCCTGCGACGTAGGCATGACGGGAATCTCGATGGCCATGGAGTGGTTGTTGAACAGCACGGAGAGGATGGGGATGCGCTCGCGCACGGCCGTCTCGAAATCCATGCCCGTGAACCCGATGGCCGCGTCGCCCCACACGTTGATGCAGAGCCTGTCCGGGTGGGCCAGTTTCGCGCCCATGGCCAGCCCGAGTCCGTAGCCGAGCTGGGTGGTCTTGCCCCAGCCGATGTAACTCAGGGGCGTGGTCGAGGGCCAGAAGGGGGTCAACTGGTCGCGCGGACTGCCCGCGTCGTGGGTGATGATCGTCCTGTCGATGTCGACGGTGTCGATCATGTCGCTGATGACCCGATAGGGCGAGAAAGGCGTGGAGGAATCCCTGAGTTTCGGCATCCAGGCGTTCATCCAGCGCTGCCTGATCGCCTGGATTTCGCTCACGATCCCTTCGTACCGGCCGCGCGGCTTGTTTTTCAACCGGTCAGAAACCTCGTCGATGAGGGCCCGGAGAGTGAGCGTGGCATCGCCCACGATCGGATAGTGGCACGCCACGTCCTTGTTGATGTCGCCGGGATCCAGCGTGGCGTGGATGTAGGTCTTTCCCTCCGGCATGGTCAGGCCGAAATTCGTCCGGGTGAAGCTGCACCCGATGCCGAAGATCACGTCGGCGTTCTGTACGAAGACGTGCACAGGCTCCGGCATCGATCGGCCCCCGTTTCCCAGGGAAAGCGGGTGGTTTTCGGGGAAGGCGCTCTTGCCGTCCAGGCTGGTGGTAACCGGCGCCTCGAGCAGCTCGGCCAGTTGTTTCAGCTCGGACCACGCCTCTGCGTAGTGCACCCCCTGCCCGGCGTAGATGACCGGCCGCTCCGCCGCAACCAGGGCCTCGGCGGCTTCGCGCACCGCGTCCGGATCGGGTCCGACGCGCACGGACGGCGTCGGCCGGTAGTCGAAGGGCCCGGGCACCTCTTCACCGAGCAGGTCGGTCGGGAACTCCACCAGCGCCGGGCCGGGCCGACCGTTTTTTACCTGCGTGAAGGCCCGCCTCATGACCTCCGATACGGTCTCGGGGAGCACCAGGTATTCACAGGACTTGGTGATGTGCTGGAAGTTGAGATAGGCGTGGAAATTCGGCGACAACTGGGCGACACTCCTCCGGTACCCCATGGGGAGCACAACAATGGGCACCGATTCTCCGAAGGCCTGTGCCACACCGCCGTAGGCGTTCTCCGTGCCCGGCCCGCTTTGCATGCAGAACACCCCGATCTTGCGGCCGGACGTCAGCCGGCTCATGGCATCGGCCATGTGGAGGCCGATCCGCTCCTGGCGGACGATCACCGTGCGGATGTCCAGTTCCGCGGCGCTTTCGATCAGTGGGTTGACCGGGTACGCGAAGAGGTATTCGACGCCTTCCTGCTTCAATACGTGGGCAACCGCCTGCGCTACGTTCATTTCCGCGTCACTCCTTCTCGTTCAGGTTGTGGACCATCTCCCGCACGCCGTCCATCCCGAGATTGCCGCCGCTGAACAGCGCGGCGACGCACCGGCCCCGCCACGCCGCCGCCTCGCGCATGCACAGGGCAAACACCGCCGCGGCGGCGCCTTCCGCGACAAACCCGGTGTGTTCGAGGACGACGGGGATCGCCCGCTTCATTTCTTCTTCGGTGACGAGATGCATTTCGTCGACCCGGTCTTTCAGGACATCGAAGGCCAGGCCGCCCGGATAGGTCGTCGCCAGTCCCCCGGCAAAGGTGTCGCAGGTCGCTGTGGTCACAGTCCGGCCTTCCTGCCAGGACCGGTACACCGACGGCGCGTTGGACGCCTGGACGCCGATGAGACGAACGTCCGGATGGGTGGCCTTGATGGCCGTGCCCACGCCCGCGATCAGGTTGCCGCCGCCCACGGGCAGCACTACCGCGTCCACGTCCGGCAGGTCCTCCACGATCTCCAGGCCGATGGTGCCCGCGCCCGCCATAAGGCCGAAGTCCTCCCCGTCTTCGATGTACACCATGCCGGTCTCTTCCGCGATCTCCCGCGACCGCGCGAATCCGTCGGCAATCGTTTCCCCGTGGACGACCAGCTCCGCGCCGAGCCGGCGGATGGCATCGCTCTTCACCACCGGCGTTCCGTGGGGTACGACCACCGTGACGGGAACGCCCATCACGCCGCCGCCGTAGGCAATGCCCTGGCCGTGGTTGCCGGTGGACGCCGTGGTGACCCCCCTCGCCCGCTGCTCATCGTCGAGCAGGGACATGGTGTACAATCCGCCCCTCACCTTGAAGGAGCGGATGGGCTGGAAGTTTTCGTACTTAATGTGGAGTTCCATCCCCAGCATCTCGCTGAACGCGGCGGACCGATACATGGGCGTCGGAGACAGGTGCTGATTGAGGAACTGGCGTGCTTTAGTGATGTCGGCCTGCGTGGGGTGGGTGGGCATAGGGTGCATTATTCGTTATTGGAAATAGATCAAAATATAAGTAGCACTGGATCAAGTTAATAGGGTATCAGGTAGGTGTCAACGGCGACTCCTTTTGCTAATTCCATAGTACAAATTCGTGGCCATTTGCAGGTCACTTCGGTACCTTGGGACATTACATGCCACCATGTGTTGAATGGGTCCAACGAAGGTAAGCGGAATTCAACTCAAAATACACTTTACCTGGTTGAAGGAGGAACATGCAAAGACACACCTGCAAGCGCATCACCCCCGCGGAAGCCGCCGCGAAGATTCCCGCCCCGAACGGGGACCGGTTCCACGTCGCCCTGGAGCGCGGCGAACTGCAGATCGAGTTGTACATGCCCCGAGACGTGGACGATCAGAAACCGCACGACCGTGACGAGTGCTACGTGATCGTCGAAGGGAAGGGAAAGTTCGAAATGGGGGGAGAGTTGGTGACTTTCGAGGCCGGGGATTTCTTTTTCGTGCCCGCGGGCGTAGATCACCGGTTCCTCGATTTCGGCGAGTCGATGACCACCTGGGTCATCTTCTACGGGCCGGAAGGCGGCGAGCAGATCTGAATACCGGCCATCGCCGGCACGCGTCAACTATCCCCACTGTCCGCATCCGTCCGGCCGCGCAGAGACTTGAGCCGTCTCGACAGTTTCTGGATCTCTTCCTCGATCAACCCGATTTCATCCCCCACGCTGATCCGGCCGTCCCGCTCCAGGTGCCTGCGCCTTTCCTCCGACTCCCGGTCGGCCTGGGCCTCGGACATGGAGTTGATGATGACCCCGATGAAGAGGTTCAGCATGATCATGGTGCCGAGCATCACGAAGGAAACGAAGAAGGCGGCGCCGAGGAAGGGCATGGCCCGGGAGGCCTCGCGGAGGTGGGCCTGGGCGAAATCCGCGTAGTTCGGATAAGCGTCGCTGCCGTACATCTGGATATACATCACGTCGGTCCAATCCTCCAGGGTCACGACCCGGAAGAGGGTCAGCAGCGCCGTCGCCAGGTCCTGGAAGTGCACCGGATCGTTGCCGCGGAAGAGGTAGACGCCCAGCACCGCGTAGACGTAGAACAGCACGGCCAGCAGGAGGCCGACGTATCCCAGCGACGTGACCGACTTGAGCAGCGAGTTGACCAGCAGTTGCAGTTTCGGCACCGCGGTCACCAGCCGCAGCGCCCGGAGCACCCGGGCCAGGCGCAGCACCGCCGCGTACTGTCCACCCGCGGGCATCAGGCAGGCCACCACGATGAGGAAATCGAACACATTCCAGCGGTCGCCGAAATACCGGTACCAGTGACGGCCGTGGCGCGCCATCTTCAGCACGGCTTCCACGATGAAGAACAGCAGGACCAGCTGATCGAGCCGGTGCAGCCAGACGCCGTACCGGGCTACCATTTCCCGCGAGGTTTCCAGCCCCACCAGGATGGCGGCCGCCGTGATCACCCCGAGTACGGTGTGCTGAAACGCCTTCGAATCGACCAGTCTACCGATTTGCGCTTGCAACGTTGACCTCATTTACCTCGCACGCAGGATCTGGTAGTAGAAGGTGCCGGTGATTTCCAGGAATGGATGGAGGAAATCGGCGGGAAGCGGAGGGAAGGGGCTGGCCGACTCGATGGCGTTGCGGCTCGAAGCCACGAGGGACTGGTAGGGGATGTCGTTGTCC
The DNA here is from genome assembly GCA_009841265.1 of Gemmatimonadota bacterium. Classification (NCBI taxonomy): domain Bacteria; kingdom Pseudomonadati; phylum Gemmatimonadota; species Gemmatimonadota bacterium. The sequence goes on from VXMB01000007.1 coordinate 339,958, forward strand.
CGGTAGGACAGGACCTCGAGATCGCGCAGCGCGCCGTCGGGCATGATCTTGAACCTGATGATGACCCGCCCGCTCACCAGGCCGAGGTTGAAGGCCTCCGGGGCGAACCAGCGCCGTCTTACCCTTTCGCGGAGGATGTACAGGTAAGGCGCGTAGTCCCAGGCGTAGGTGCTGAGCGAGAAATCGCCGTAATCCCTGACCGAGGTGTGGCGGTTATCCGTCCTGGGCACCCGCGGTCCGGTACTGCCGAATCCGAATCCGAAGCGCCGGTGCCGCTCGTACGCGGGTTGCCGGGATTCCTGGGCCAGTTCGTTCAGGTCGTCCTGGGGAATGAAGACCGGGGCTTCCGGACCGGTAGGCCGGGGCGCCGATGCAATGACCTCCCCTTCCATCCCGCCTTCACCGCGGCCTTCCCGTCCTCCCCTTCCCCGGTATTCGGGCCGGATGATCATGTCGGAGGTCCACATCGGCGGGTCTACCAGTTCGTTGAAGTCCTCGATGCCGCCCGCCCGGGGGGTGAGCGGTACGCCGCCGGCGAAGGGGTCGTGCTGTTGATCTTCCTCTTCTTCGGAATCCTCCATCGTCCTGATTTCCAGGTCGCCCTCAGAATAAGCCAGCCCCTCGGGCAGCTCCGTATCCTCCATCAGGTCGCTCGCGGCGGCGTTCTTGTCCGCCACGTCGGCGTCGGGGTCGTCCGGGGGTTCCTCCACGCGCGCTTCTTCCGGCACGTCGACCAGGGTCGGCGGGTTCTGCATTTCCATGTAGGCCTGTTCGAGCTGCTCCAGGCGCTCATAGGGCGCGAGGGTGAGCTCGATCATGTTCTTGTCTTCGAGCAGGCCGGTGGCCAGGAGGACCACCAGGAAAAGGCTATGGAGCAGCCCGGCGGCCGCGAAGGCGATCAGGAGGTTCTTGGCCGTACTGCGGCGAAAGGTTACGGTCCGTCCCAGGAGCCGGGAATGGTGGGCGTATTCTTTCGAGTAAATATCCATGCATGATTCTTATGGGCGGGGAGGATATACCATCACGTTGTAATGAACGCGGTGAAGGGCAAGGGGTTCCATCCGGTGTAGATACATAGTGTCTACAGGGAACACTGGTTGCCTCGGGTGACCCCGGCCTACCGCAATCCCAGGTTTTCCCGGACTTCCGTCATGGTGTCCGACGTCAGCGTCCTTACGCGGTCGGCGCCCGTGGCGAGGGCGTCCCGCACGTCGTCGGGCCGGCCGGTCAGGTCTTCGTACTTGTCCTGGATCGGCGTCATCGCGGTTTCCATGTTGTCGCCCAGCTTCTTCTTGCAGTCGACGCAGCCGATGCCCGCGCTCCGGCATTCCGTATCGATGGCCGCCACTTCGTCGGGACTGGAGAAGGACTTGTGCAGCGTGAAGATGTTGCAGATGTCCGGGTTGCCGGGGTCCGATCTCCGCAGCCGGTTCGGGTCGGTATAAGCGGTGCTGAGCTTCTTCCTGACCGTATCGCTCCGGTCCTTCATCGCGATGTAGTTGTCCTGGCTCTTGCTCATCTTGGACTGGCCGTCCAGGCCGAGGATGCGAGGCGCGGGGCTGTAAAGCGTCCTGGCCTCGGGGAACACCGGGCCGTACAGGTGGTTGAACCGCCGGGCGATCTCGCGCGTCAGCTCGAGGTGCTGGGACTGGTCGTCGCCCACGGGCACGCCGTCGGCCTTCACGCCCAGGATGTCCGCCGCCTGGAGCACGGGGTAGGTGAACAGGCCCGCGTTGATGTTCTGCTTGTGCTGGGCGGCCTTGTCCTTGAACTGGGTCATCCGTTCCAGGGCGCCCAGTGCGGTGACCGTGCTGAAGATCCAGGCCAGCTCCATGGTTTCGGATACGTGGGACTGCACGAAGAAGGTGCAGTGTTCCGGGTCGAGGCCGCAGGCGATGCCCATCGTGGCCGTGTCCAGCACGGCTTCCCGCATGGTGTCCGGGTCGTATTCGATGGTGATGGCGTGGTAGTCCACGACGCAGTAGATGCAGTCGTACTTTGGGATGAGCTTGGCCCAGTTGGCCACGGCGCCCAGGTAGTTCCCGATGTGGATGTCGCCGGTGGGCTGGATGCCGCTGTACAGCCGGGTCGGTTCGCTCGATCCGTTTTCCGAACCATTTCCCGCCGATGCGATGGATTGCGTCCGTTCTTCCAGGTTCATGCCTGATCATGCTCCTTCGCGTGACTGCAGGGACGCAGGGATGCAAGGACCTCCCGGCCCCTTCGTTCACGGCGATTTACCGCAAAAAACCGTTGTCTCGAATCCGTATCCGCCCTATCTTTAACTTACTAAAAACAGACGTGTTAAATTGCGGCGGAACCCCCTTTCTGTCAAGCGAAATCATGGTGGGTGTTCCCTTGCCGGCGCGTGCCGTGAAGGCGTTTCCGCCGAGATCGATACCGGTGCCCGCCTTCCATTAAACCGGGTTCTATCGGGGAACAGGACGTGAGCCGGAACCAGGCCTCCACGCTGGACGAAAAGTACCAATCGCTCCGGGATGATCTGCGCGCCATGGGCAGCGTCCTGGTGGCCTACTCCGCCGGCGTGGACAGCACGCTGCTGCTGAAGGTGGCCTCAGACGTGCTGGAGGACCGCGCCCTGGGTGTGACCGGCGTGTCCGAGTCGCTGCCCGAAGAGGAGAAGAACGAGGCCGCCGAACTGGCCGAATGGATGGGCGCCCGCCACCGCTACGTGGACACGGAGGAAATCCACAACGCGGAGTACATGCAGAACAACCCGCGAAGGTGTTATTTCTGCCGGGATGAATTGTATTCGCGCCTCGAGGTGATCGCCCGGGAAGAAGACGCCGCCTTCATCTGCGAAGGCAGCATCGTGGACGACATCAGCGATTTCCGGCCCGGCATGCTGGCCATCCGGGAACACGGCGTGCGCAGCCCGTTGAAGGACGCCGGCTTCACCAAGGCCGATGTCCGCGCATTGTCGGAGAAGCTCGGACTGCCCACTGCGGACAAGCCGTCCCTGGCCTGCCTGTCGTCCCGCTTCCCCTACGGCGACCCGATCACGATCGAAGCACTCGAACAGGTCGGCCGGGCCGAAGCCTTCATCCGCGGCCTGGGTCTGCGGCAGTTCCGGGTGCGGCACCACCGAAACATGGCCCGCATCGAGACGGAGCGCGCCGATCTCGCGAAGGTAATCGAGCACCACGACGAAATCGCGGCGTACTTGAAGGAAATCGGCTACGACTACGTCACGCTGGACCTGGAAGGATACCGCACCGGGAGCATGAACGAGGTGCTTAAAAAAGGGAAAGCGGCGTCCGCCGGGACCCCGTGAAACCGGGGCCGGTGCCCGCCGAAGCCCGCGACACCGGGACCTGCGCTTCCCTGACCTCGTGACCCCGCGATCTGTTTCGCACCTGCATCACGAAAGGACCGATCATGTCTGCCTTCGACCCCGCCGCCTACGGATCCGTTTTCGCGGCACTGCTCAAGACGCCCCGCATCATGGCGCTGGACCCGGGCGAAGAAAACGGTTCGGCGAAAGCGGGCCTGGAAGCCCTGGACCTGGACGAGGCTTTCGCGCCGAACCGCATCAGTGACCGGATGATGGCCGAGGGATGCCGGTCCGCCCTGTGGCTGTACCACGACTTCCTGGTCACCTCGCACACCATCAGCCAGCAGATCACCACGCCCACGGGCAGCTACTGGCACGGCATCATGCACCGCCGCGAACCGGATTATCCCAACGGGAAGTACTGGTTCGGGCGCGTCGGCGACCACGATGTCTACCCCGAGTTGAGAGACGAGGCGGCGACCATCGCGTCCGGTACGGACAACCTGCCGGGCGAGGCAGCGTACCTCATGTCCCAGTCCTCCTGGGATCCTTACGCTTTCATCGATTTGTGTGAAGGTGCCAACGTGGGCGGCGTCCCGGCCGGAGATCTCTGCCGCGGCATCCAGCAGCGCGAATGGGAACTCCTCTTCGACTACTGTTACCGCAAGGCGATCGCGTAACAGAGTTTGTACCGGTCGCGCGAGGACCGGGCGGACCGGCCCGTCAGCCGCCGTCCCTGACCTTCCGCATCTTTTCCATCCACACACGGATCTTCTCTTCGCGGCCCCGGTCGGTGGGTTCGTAGTAGCGGTGCCCCTTGATGGACTCGGGCAGATGCTCCTGATCCACGGACGCCCCGTCGTAGTCGTGGGCGTACTTGTATCCCTTGCCGTGGCCCATTTCCTTCATCAGGCGGGTCGGCGCGTTGCGCAGGTGCATGGGTACGGGTTCGTCGCTCGTCTGTTCCGCGTCCTGCCGCGCCTTCGAAAAGGCCGCGTAGACCGCGTTGCTCTTCGGCGCGGTGGCCAGGTACACCACTGCGTGGGCGAGCATCAGGTCGCCTTCGGGCTGGCCCACGAAATGGACGGCCTGCTGGGCCGAGGTGGACAAGGTCAGGGCGAAGGGGTCGGCCAGCCCGATGTCCTCCACGGACATGCGGATGATCCGGCGCGCGATGTACAGGGGATCGTCGCCGGCGATGAGCATCCGGGCCAGCCAGTAGAGGGCGCCGTCCGGATCGGAGTCCCGCACGCTCTTGTGCAGGGCCGAAATGGCGTCGAAGTGCCAGTCCCCGCCCTTGTCGTACTGCGGCGACCGGTGCTGCAGGGCTTCGTCGATCTCCTTCACGGTCAGCCGGATCAGACTCCCGTCGCCGCGCGGCGTGGTCATGGCCGCCACTTCCAGGGTGTTCAGGGCGATCCGGGCGTCGCCGCCGGCCACGGAAGCCAGGTGGGCGGCCGCCTCGTCATCCATCTCGATGTTCCGCCAGCCCAGTCCGCGTTCTTCGTCCTCCAGCGCGTTGCGAACGATCCTTTGCAGATCCTCCTCCGAAAGCGGCTCCAGGCGGAGTACCCGGCAGCGGGACAGCAGGGCGTTGTTGACCTCGAAGGAGGGGTTCTCCGTGGTCGCGCCGATGAGGGTCAGCGTGCCGTTCTCCACGGTCGGCAGCACGGCGTCCTGCTGCAGCTTGTTGAAGCGGTGGATCTCGTCGATGAACAGGATGGTCCGCTTGCCGTGCATGCCCAGCCGGTCACGGGCCTCGGCGGTCGCCTTGTGCAGGTCCTTTACGCCGGCGCTCACGGCGCTCAACGCGACGAAATGCGAATCCGTGGCGCGGGCGATGATGAAGGCGAGGGTGGTCTTGCCCGACCCGGGCGGCCCCCACAGGATCATCGAAAAGGGCGTGTCCCGCTCGATGGACTCGCTCAGGAGGCGTCCCCGGCCGACCAGCCCCTGCTGGCCCAGGAAACCCTCCAGCGAATCGGGCCGCATGCGGGAGGCCAGCGGCGCTTCCCGTTGCAGTTGCTTTTCGGCCTGGTCGGAGAAGAGATCGGTCATGGTAAACTTGCACAAGGGTGGAAAGATGGGTGCAGTTCGTGCGCCACAGCGTTATTATACAGTTGTACTTCTGCCAGGGTTAAGGGAATAAGGTGCTGATGCATCCCCAATTGGGAGAAAACGAGTACTTTTCGATGGTCCCGATTGGCCGATAGACTGATTCAAGGCATCCCATGTTCAGCAACTACTTCACGGTAGCGTTCCGTCACTTTAATCGCCAGAAGGGCTATTCGTTCATCAACGTCATGAGCCTGGCGCTTGGGATCGCGTGCTGCCTCCTCATCCTGCTCTTCATCCGGGACGAGCTGAGCTATGACCGTTATTATGACCGCTCGGACCGAACCTACCGCGTAACGGCCGAACAACGGCAGGGAGGCGAGGTCGTTCGTACCGCCGATGTCCTGAGACCCACGGTCTGGTACATGCGCCAGGACTTCCCGGAAATCGAGGACATGGTCCGCCTCGTCCCCCCCGGCAACGCCTGGATGGTCAAGTACGGCGACAAGGGTTTCTACGAGCGGAACTTCTACCTGGCCGACACGACGGTTTTCGACGTGTTCCAGGTTCCCCTGCTGACGGGCAATCCTAAGACGGCGCTGACCGGGAACGACAAGATCGTGCTGTCCGAATCCATTGCCAGGAAGTACTTCGGCGACGAAAACCCCATGGGTAAGATCCTGGACTCCGAAGGGACCTTTCACCTCGAAGTGACCGGTATCATGCCGGACCTGCCCGCCAATACCCACCTCGGATTCGATATTCTCGCGTCCTTCAAGATCCAGGAAGCCTACTCCAGGAACGTCAACGAGTGGGGATGGCGCACGGCCCATAGTTACATCGTGCTCCGGGAGGGCACCGATCCGGCCGAACTGGAAGCCAAGCTGCCCGCTTTCGTGCAAAAACACCTTGGAAACCGCTACGAAAGCGGTGAGGCCACACTGACATACAGGCTGCAGCCGGTAACGGACATCCATCTCCATTCGCGCCTGGAACGGGAACTGACGCCTAACAGCGATATCAGGTACATTTACCTTTTCATCGCCATCGCGGTCTTCATCATCGTCATCGCCTGCATCAACTTCATGAACCTGGCGACCGCCCGGTCCGCGGGCAGGGCCAGGGAAATCGGCCTCCGAAAGGTTTTCGGCGCAGTCCGGTACCAGATGGCGCGGCAGTTTCTCGTTGAATCGCTGCTGATGAGCGGATTGGCCGTGTTGCTCGCTTTGATGCTCGCGTGGATCAGCCTGCCGTGGTTCAACCTGCTCACGGGCAAGACCATGTTCCTGGATGCTGAAACCGCCTGGTTTGCCCTCGGCGCCGTAGTGGTCATCGGTGTCATCGTCGGGTGCGTATCGGGCAGCTATCCCGCGCTATACCTGTCCGGCCTGGCGCCGATCGAGACGCTCAAGGGAACGCTCGCGTCCGGTTCCGGCACGGCCGGCATGCGCCGGGTGCTGGTCGTAAGCCAGTTTGTCATTTCGATCGCCTTGATCATATGTACCGGTGTGGTTTACAGCCAGATGGATTTCATTCAGAAGAGAAACATGGGGCTGAACACGGACCTGGTCGTGGCCGTCCCCCTGACTTTCGACCCGGTCCAGGAGACGGCGAGGATTTACAAGCAACGCGTGAAGGAAAGTCCGTACATTACTAACGCCACCTCCACGTACATCCTTCCCGGTCACAAGAACGCCGTGATACCCATCACGTTGCAGCGGACGGGCGAAAGCGAATTCGAGAAGATCGATATGAGCCAGGCCTGGACGGATGAAGACTTCGTCGAGACGTTGGGCATTGAGCTCGTCACGGGCCGCTACTTCGACACTTCCTTCGTCAGCGACTGGGGCTGGGAGACCGCGGGAGGCGGGGCCGTTCTGAACGAGGCCGCCGTAATGAGGCTGGGATTCGATTCTCCGGAAGACGCCGTAGGCAAGGAATTGAACTGGGTGCGGGAACTGCGGCAGGGATGGCAGGAGGAAGGCAGGCAACTGCGCAGGATCGTCGGCGTTGTGAAGGACTTTCACTACACGTCACTGCACCAGCCCATAGGACCGTTGGTCATGTTCGCCGACTACCAGGGCGGTCACGTCGTCATCAAGATCAAGCCGGAATCCCTGTCTGAAGGCCTTGAAATGATCGAAGACGTATGGCAGGAAGTGAACCCGGAGTTCGCCTTCGAGTATTTCTTCGTGGAAGACATCTTCGGGCGCCTGTATGAGGCCGAACAGCGATTCGGCAGGATATTCGTCAGTTTCGCCGCCCTGGCCGTGCTGATCGCCTGCCTCGGACTCGTCGGCCTCTCCTCCTTTACCGCGGAACGGCGGACGAAGGAAATTGGGGTCCGCAAGGTCCTGGGCGCTTCCATACCGAACCTGTTTCGCCTGCTGTCCAACGAATTCGTCCGGCTCGTGATCGTGGCCAACATCTTCGCCTGGCCGGCGGCCTACCTGGTGATGAACCGATGGCTGGACAACTTCGCCTACCGCGTCGACCTGGGTTGGACCACCTTCATTCTGGCTGGCGTCCTGGCCATGGCGATCGCCCTCCTGACCGTGAGTTTCCAGGCTGCCCGGGCCGCCACCGCCAATCCGGTGGAGTCGCTGCGGGCCGAGTAGATCGCATCGCTCGTTCCTTTTAATAGCGGTAACATTTCACCATGTTCAGAAAATACGTCACGGTTGCCCTCCGGCATCTGAGCCGCAGGAAGGGTTACTCGTTCATCAACGTGATGAGCCTGGCGCTCGGGATCGCGTGCTGCGTCCTCATCATGCTGTATATCCGGGACGAACTGAGCTATGACCGTTATCACGCCAAGGCGGACCGCATCTACCGCGTGATCGCCGAGGAACGCCAGGGCGGCGGAGTTATTCGGACCATACGGACCGCGGAAGTCATGACGCCCACGGCCAGGTTCATGCGAGAAGACTTCCCCGAAGTGGAAGACATGGTACGTCTCAACCCGCCCGTGAACGCCTGGATGGTCAAGTACGGCGACCGGGGATTCTACGAACGCGATTTCTACCTGGCCGACAGTACTGTTTTCAACGTGTTCGATGTGCCGCTTCTGGCAGGCAATCCCCGGACCGCGCTGAGCGGAAGGAACCGGGTCGTGCTGTCCCAGTCCGTGGCCCGGAAGTATTTCGGCGACGAGAATCCCATTGGAAAAATCCTGGACGCCGAAGGGACCTTTCACCTGGAAGTGGCCGGCGTCATGGCGGACCTGCCGTCCAATACGCACCTCGGATTCGACATACTCGCGTCATTCCGGATCCAGGAGGCGTTTACAGAGCAGTCGCTCGACGATTGGGGCTGGCGAAAGTCGTACAGCTACGTCCTGCTCACGGAGGGAAGCGATCCCGCCGAACTGGAAGCCAGGTTGCCCGCTTTTGTGGAGAAGTATGTCGGCGATATCTACGACGGCGAATCGTCAACGCTGACCTACCGGCTGCAGCCCGTGACGGACATCCACCTTCATTCCCGGCTCGAGCGAGAACTGACGCCGAACAGCGACATCAGGTACGTGTATCTCTTTGTCGCCATCGCCGTGTTTATCATCCTCATCGCCTGCATCAACTTCATGAACCTGGCAACCGCACGGTCCGCGGGAAGGGCCCGGGAAATCGGCCTGAAAAAGGTATTCGGCGCGGGCCGCGGCCAGGTGGCGCGTCAGTTCCTGAGCGAGTCCCTGATCATGAGCGGAATGGCAGTATGCATCGCGCTGCTGCTGGTTGGGTTCGGGTTGCCGTGGTTCAGCCTGGTATCAGGCAAAACCATTTCACTGGGCGCGGATACCGCGTGGTTTATCCTGGGCTCCGCGGCGGTGACCGGCATCGTTGTCGGGCTGATATCGGGAAGCTATCCCGCGCTTTACCTGTCCGGACTCGCTCCGATCGATACCCTGAAGGGCGCGTTGTCCGGGGATGCCGGCAACGTGGGCATGCGCAGAACGCTGGTCGCGGGCCAGTTCGTAATCTCGATCGCCATGATCATCTGTACAGGCGTCGTGTACGACCAGCTCGACTACATCCGCTACCGCAACCTGGGGATGGAAACGGAACGGCTCGTCGCCGTGCCGCTGACGTTTACCCCGGTCATTGAAAAGGCGCGACTATACAGGCAGCGGGTGAGGGAAAGTCCGCACGTGGAGGATGCCACGGCTACCTTTATCCTTCCTTTTCACAAGAACGCCGTGATCACCGCCGTTGTGCGCAGATCGGGCGAAGGTGATGACGCCAAGATCGAAATGAACCAGGCCTGGACGGACGACATGTTTTTCGATACGTTCGGCATGGAACTGGCCGCCGGAAGGTTCTTCGACCGCGCGTACGTCGCCGACTGGTATGGTGCGGGCGGCGGGACGATATTGAACGAAGCCGCCGTTTCCCGGCTGGGTTACGGTTCCGCCGAGGAAGCCCTGGATGGTCGGTTTGACTGGGTTTTTGACGAGCGACACGGTTTCGATGAGGAAACGGCGGAACCGCGCAGTATCGTCGGTGTCGTGAAAGACTTTCACTACGCTTCGCTGCATGAACCCATCGAACCTCTGGTACTATTTCCCGAATCTGACGGCAGCCACGTGGTCGTCAAGATCAGTGCCAATCAACTTTCGGAAGGCCTGTCGGCGATCGAGGAAGCATGGCGCGACACAAACCCCGACTTCGCCTTCGAGTACTTTTTCGTCGAAGATACCTATGCGCACCTCTACGAAGCCGAGCAGCGCTTCGGCAGGATATTCGTCAGTTTCGCCGCACTGGCCGTGTTTATCGCTTGCCTCGGTCTCGTGGGCCTCTCCTCCTTCACCGCGGAACGGCGCACGAAGGAAATCGGAGTGCGCAAGGTCCTCGGCGCGTCCACGCCGAACCTGATCGGGTTGATGTCGGGGGAATTCGTCCGGCTCGTGATCGTGGCCAACGTAATCGCCTGGCCGGCCGCCTATTTCGCGATGAATCGCTGGCTCGACGATTTCGCGTATCGCGTCGACCTGGACTGGATGACCTTCGTTCTGGCCGCCGCGCTTGCCCTCGCCCTCGCCCTCCTGACGGTGAGTTACCAGGCCGCGCGGGCCGCTACAGCAGATCCTGTCGAGTCCCTGCGGACCGAGTAGGACGCGGTCCATTCTGACGCAGGACGCGTAGATCCCGACGCAGGACGCGTAGATCCCGACCAGGACGCAGCAGAACGCGTGTTTTCGTTTAATCGCCCATCAGTTAAAATGAGTGCGCCATGTTCCGTAACTACCTGACGGTGGCCTTCCGCCATCTGAACCGCCAGAAAGGCTACTCGTTCATCAACGTGATGAGCCTGGCGCTCGGGATCGCGTGCGCGCTCCTCATCCTTCTGTACATCCGCGACGAGCTTAGTTACGACCGGTACCATGAGAAGGCGGACCGTATCTACCGCGTGATCTCGGAAGAGCGCGACGGCGACCAGGTGGTCCGCACGGCCGAAGTGATGATGCCCACCGTCAGATTCATGCGCGAAGACTTCCCGGAAGTGGAAGATATGGTGCGCTTCAATCCCCCCGGCAACGCATGGATGATCAAGTATGGAGACAGGGGGTTCTACGAACGGGATTTCTACCTGGCCGATTCGTCGGTTTTCAAAGTCTTCGACGTGCCGCTGATATTCGGCGATCCCCGAACGGCCCTGGCCGGTATCGACAAAGTCGTCCTGTCGGAGTCCATCGCCCGCAAATACTTCGGCGATGAAGATCCCATGGGGAAGATCCTGGATGCCGAGGGATCCTTCCATTTCGAGGTGACCGGCGTCATGCGGGACCTGCCCGCCAACACGCACCTCGGATTCGACATCCTCGCGGCGTTCAGGATCCAGGAGCACTACTCGCCAAATCCGGCCGACGTGTGGGACTGGCGCAAGTCGTACAGCTACGTCCTGCTTCGCGAGGGCAGCGATCCCGACGAACTGGAAGCCAGGCTGCCCGCCTTCGTGGAGAAGTACCTGGGCGACCGCTACGACGGTGTATCGTCGTCCTTGACCTTCAGGCTGCAGCCGGTCACGGATATTCACCTGCATTCTCATCTCGAGCGGGAACTGACCCCGAACAGCGATATCCGGTACGTCTACCTCTTCGGCGCCATCGCCGTATTCATCATCCTCATCGCTTGCATCAACTTCATGAACCTGGCGACCGCACGGTCCGCGGGCCGGGCCGGGGAAATCGGCCTGAGAAAGACCTTCGGTGCGACCAGGGCCCAGGTGATCCGGCAGTTCATCAGCGAGTCCATGTTCATGACCGGGCTTGCGGTTGGCATTGCCCTCCTGCTTGCCATGCTGAGCCTGCCGTGGTTCAACCTGCTCACGGGCAAATCCCTGTCCCTGAATGCGGATACCGCCTGGTTTGCCCTGGGTGCCGTCGCGGTAATCGGCGCCGTGGTGGGGTTGGTCTCGGGCAGCTATCCGGCGTTTTACCTGTCCGGGCTCGCACCGGTCCGGGCGCTGAGCGGCCTGCGCTCCCCGCGTGCCGGAAACACTACCATCCGCCGGGTCCTCGTCGTGGGCCAGTTCGTGATTTCGATCGCCCTGATCATCTGCACCGGCGTGGTCTACAGCCAGCTCGATTTCATACGCGCACGGAACATGGGGCTCAATTCCGACCAAGTCGTCGCGGTGCCTCAGACCTTCGCGCCTGTGGTCGTAAAATCCAGCGTTTACAAAGCACGGCTGGAGGAGATACCTGCGGTGACGAACGTCTCTATGAATTTCCTTCTTCCCGGGCACAAGAACGCCGCGGCGCCGATCAAGGCGCGCAGACGGGGCCAGGACGAATCATCGACGATTGATATGTACCAGGCCTGGGTGGACGATGATTTCATCGAGATTTTCTGCATCGAACTGGTGGCGGGTCGGAACTTCGATTCCGCGTTCCCCGGCGACTGGACGGCGACGGGTGCGGTCGTAGTCAACGAAGCGGCCGTTGACCGGCTTGGCTATGCATCCGCCGGCGAGGCGTTGGGAAAGGAGATCGAAGGGTTGCAGGAACTGATCACAGATTCCGATGAGCGCGGTGAACTGCGGCCGTCAATCGTAGGCGTGGTCAGGGATTTCCACTACGCCGCCTTATACGAACCCATCGAACCGCTGGTGCTGTTTCCGAACTATCCGGGCGGTTACGCCATGATCAAAATCGATGCCGGTCGCATGGCGGAAGGGCTTTCGGCGATCGAGGAAGCATGGCATGAAGTAAATCCCGATTGGGCTTTCGAATACTTCTTCGTGGAGGACACCTTTGCGCGCCTGCATGAAGCCGAGGAGCGTTTTGCCAGGATCTTCGTAAGCTTCGCCGTACTGGCCGTTATCATCGCCTGCCTCGGGCTTGTCGGGCTGTCCTCCTTCACCGCGGAACGGCGTACGAAGGAAATCGGAGTCCGCAAGGTCCTTGGCGCATCTGCCCCCAGTCTGATCGCACTGTTGTCCGGCGAATACTTGCGGCTTGTGATCGCGGCCATCGTGGTGGCCTGGCCCGTAGCCTACCTCGCGATGAACGCCTGGCTCGAAGGTTTCGCCTACCGCGTCGACCTGGGTTGGACCACTTTCATCCTGGCCGGCGCCCTCTCTATGGCGATCGCCCTGTTCACCGTCGGACTCCAGGCCGCGCGGGCGGCCGCCGCGAATCCGGTGGAGTCCTTGCGGATGGAGTAGCTGCGAGATTGCCGCAAACTTCGAGCGTATGCAACTACATTACTCTCCTGGGAGAATATTGACATTTCGCAGTGTATTTGGTATAAACAAAATATACTCAAAACAACAATTCTTCCGTGCTGTTCAAACGTCAAAGGAGCAGTTCTATGAGGCAGGTAGCGATTACCTTGCTGGCCGCGGCTGTTCTCGTGTCGATATCCACTCAAGAATCTGTCCATGCACAGGAGATTTCACCGTCGTTTATCGTAGGAGGCGGTTTGGGAATTCCCATAGGCACCAAAGTAACAAACAACGGACCGGCGATTCGGGCCGGTGCATCGGTGCCGGTTTATCAGAACTTGCATGCGGTCGTGGAAGGTCACTACAGCAAAAATGTTGCTGAGTTCAAACGGGCTGAGTTCGAACAGTTTGTACCCGGTCCGAGTAGTGCGAGTTCGGATGTTACACTTTTGGGAGCAAACATCGGAATCATGCTGCGTTCTCCTACTTCTTCACCCGTCAGTGTCTATGGGCAAGGAGGAATAGGGGTAACGCGAGCTGAAAGAAGTGCATCCGTCTTCTTGCTTGGTGAATCTCCCGGTGTAAGCGACATCGAGACCGTTTTAAGTTTTACGATAGGCGGAGGCGTCCAGATTCCAATCAACCCATCTATCGGCGTGGCAGTTGACGCCCGATACAGTCATGCGGCGACGGAAGTCGAGGCCACAAAGAGGATGCCGATCACCGTATCCCTCGTGTTCGGTCTCTAGCGCAGACACCTGGTGCCATGATCTGAAGTTACGGCTACAGATTTCGGATAATCATTACAGACGCCCCTTGGCAGACGATGCCGGGGGGCGTTTTTCATTGCGATGGTGCTCCATGAGGGTTAACTAAAAAAGTTTCAAAAAGATACTTGCCTGTATGCGAATTATACAATATCTTGTTTGCTACGTGTCTTTGCACCACTACACCTTGTGATTCTTAATTCTTAAATTATCAATCAATTACATTTGGAGATCCGCCGCAGATGCGATGTCCTGCGTGTGGCACGCTCAACAGCCACGTTGTAGACTCCCGAACCATCCAGAGCGGTAGAACGATCCGCCGCCGCCGCGAGTGCCTTTCCTGCACCAAGCGATTCACTACTTACGAGGCGATCGAGGAAGAGGAACTGATGGTGGTGAAATCCGATGGGCGCCGGGAGGTCTTCGACCGCGGAAAGATCATGCAAGGGCTGAAGCTGGCCTGTACGAAGCGCATGATCTCCGCCGATCAACTCCACGAACTCGTGGACCGTGTCGTGTACTACGTAAGTAACCTCAACGAACGCGAGATTCCTTCGGACCGGATCGGCGAATTCATTATAAGGGAACTGCGGAAGATCGATGAAGTAGCCTATGTGCGTTTCGCCTCGGTCTACAGGGATTTCAAGGACAGGAGCGAGTTCGCGGAAGAGCTCGAACAACTGGAGAAGCAGGAGCTGGCTGCGGTCGTCAAGGAACAGCCCGATCAGGGCTGATTCAGGTATTTAGGTACCTGGTCTGCGTTTTCAGGATCAGGTATTTTTTGTTGACACAATAGTTCCATAGTTTCGACGTTCATATCAAAGAAGGCGATTTTAGGGGGCACGTATGGCTGAAGACAAACTAGAATTGAATCTGGAAGAAACCCACGATCTCCTGATGGAAGAGACGGAGGAATCCGCTGCCGGAGGGGCTGCCGAAGTGTCTGTCGATGACACGACCGCCGTTGACACGCCTGTCGACACGCCCGTCGAAGTGCCGACTGCAACCGGCGGCCTTTCCGTCGAGCGGTTGTACAGCAATCCGGGCCATGATCCCTACGCGGGCGTGGAATGGGAGAAGCGGACGGCCACGATCGCCGGGGACGGCGGCGATGTCGTCTTTGAGCAGAAGGACGTGGAGATCCCGGCCGACTGGTCGCAGCTGGCCACCAACGTCGTCGTGTCCAAGTACTTCCGCGGACCCCTCGGCACCCCGAAGCGCGAGAACAGCGTCAAGCACATGATCGACCGCGTGGCGGACACGATCGCGGGCTGGGGGCGCGCCCAGGGTTACTTCGCCTCGGAGGAAGACGCCGACGCCTTCCATAACGAACTGAAGCAGATCATCCTCAATCAGCGAGCCACGTTCAACAGTCCGGTCTGGTTCAACGCGGGTGTCGAGGACACGCCCCAGTGCTCGGCGTGCTTCATCCTGTCGGTCGACGACTCCATGGAATCCATCCTCGAGTGGTGCAAGGTCGAGGGCATGATCTTCAAGGGCGGGTCGGGCGCCGGGGTGAATCTGTCCCGGATCCGTTCGTCCAAGGAGATACTGTCTTCGGGCGGCCAGGCCTCCGGGCCGGTCTCCTTCATGCGGGCGGCCGATTCGGTGGCCGGGTCCATCAAGTCGGGCGGCAAGACCCGGCGGGCCGCAAAGATGGTCGTCCTGGACATCGACCATCCCGACGTGGTGGAGTTCATCTGGTGCAAGGCGAATGAGGAACGCAAGGCCTACGCCCTCGGCGACGCCGGTTGGGACATGACTCTGAACGGCGACGCGTGGAGTTCAATCCAGTTCCAGAACGCCAACAACTCCGTACGGGTGACGGACGACTTCCTGGACGCGGTGGAAAAGGACGGGGAGTGGACGCTGCAGTCGGTCACCAAGAAAACGCCGGTGGAAAGCCTGAAGGCGAAGGAAGTCATGTCCTGGATCGCGGAAGCCGCGTGGCAGTGCGGCGACCCGGGCATGCAGTACGACACGACCATCAACGACTGGCACACCTGCTCCAACACGGACCGCATCAACGCGAGCAACCCCTGTTCCGAGTACATGCACCTGGACAACAGCGCGTGCAACCTGGCCTCGATCAACCTGCTGAAGTACCTGACCGACGAAGGCACCTTCGACGTGGTGGGATTCATTCACACGGTCAATATCATGATCATGGCGCAGGATATCATCGTCGACAACGCGAGCTACCCCACGGAGAAGATCGGCGAGAACGCCCGCGCCTTCCGGCAGCTGGGACTGGGCTACGCCAATCTCGGCGCGCTGCTCATGGCCATGGGCCTGCCCTACGACAGCGACGGGGGCCGCGCCTTTGCCGGCGCTATTACAGCGCTGATGACCGGCCAGGGATACTACCGGTCTTCGGAGCTCGCCGAGCACCTGGGCACCTTCGACGGCTACGATGTCAACAGCGAACCCATGCTCCGGGTCATGCAGAAGCACCGGGACGCCGTGGACGACATCCAGGCGGAGATGGTGGACAAGAACCTGCTGGACGCCGCGCGCACCGCGTGGGACAATGCCCTGGCCCATGGCAAGATGCACGGGTACAAGAACAGCCAGGCCACGGTGCTCGCGCCCACGGGCACCATCGCCTTCATGATGGACTGCGACACGACCGGCATCGAGCCCGACATCGCCCTGGTCAAGTACAAGCGCCTGGTGGGCGGCGGGACGATGAAGATCGTGAACCGCACCGTGTATTCCGCCCTGGAGAAGCTGGGTTACTCGAAGCCGCAGATCGAGCGGATCGTCCATTACATCGACGAGCACGGGACCATCGAAGGCGCGCCCCACTTGCTCCAGGAACACCTGCCGGTCTTCGACTGCGCGTTTCGGACCGAGAACGGAAGCCGTTCCATCCACCACATGGGCCACGTGAAGATGATGGCCGCGGCGCAGCCCTTCATTTCGGGCGCCATATCCAAGACGGTCAACCTGCCCAACGAGGCGACGGTCGAAGACGTCATGAACGTGTACATGAAGGGCGGAGAACTGGGGCTCAAGGCCCTGGCCATCTACCGCGACGGGTCGAAGCGCACCCAGCCGCTCAGCACCAAGGCGTCGGAGAAGGAAGAGGCCGCCGAGGTCCAGCCCGTTCGTCGCCGGCTGCCGGACGAGCGCGAGGCGGTCACGCACAAGTTCAGCATCGCCGGCCATGAGGGCTACCTGACCGTCGGTCTCTTCGAAGACGGCCAGCCCGGCGAGATCTTCCTGAGGATGTCCAAGGAAGGCAGCACGGTGTCCGGCATGATGGACGCCTTCGCCACGGCCATCTCCGTGTCGCTGCAGTACGGCGTGCCCCTGGAGAGCCTGATCCGCAAGTTCAGCCACATGCGGTTCGAACCGGCCGGGATGACGGGCAACAGGGACGTGCCCATCGCCAAGTCCATCACCGATTACATCTTCCGGTGGCTCGCGGTGAAGTTCCTGCCCGAGGACAGTCATTCCGAGATCGTGGCGGACGAGGACATGGACAACACCATGCACTCGAACGCCATGGACCAGACCATGACCGCGCAGGAGAACCAGGAGCACGAAGTCTATACCGCCCAGGCCGACGCACCGTCCTGCTCGGACTGCGGCAGCCTGATGACCCGCAACGGTTCGTGCTACGTGTGTCGTGAGTGTGGATCGACGAGCGGGTGTTCGTAAAGTATCTGCATTGAACCTGCATAAAACTGCCGGACACCGGGGAATCAAGTACCCGGGGTTCGGCCCTGACCGGGTGCGGTGATGCGCCGGGGAGACCCGGCACCTTCTCCGTGCCCGTACGGTCAGGTCTGGTCCGGCCGGGCTCATTCCCGCCAGGGCTCCTTCGATCAGGCCTCTTCCAGTCCCAGCCTTTCCTTCCATTTTCTATCCGTAACCATGTAGTACAGGGCGCCCACGGCGGCGACGGTGACCCGCACGATGCGGTACGTCAGGGCGGCGGCCAGTCCCGTGGCCTGGGCGACCGTACCCGGAACCGATCCATCGGCGGTCGTGCTGACGAGGTGGTAGATGTAGATGACCGCGCCTTCCAGCGCGCCGACGCCCCCCGGCACCGGCGCGAAAGTGCCGATGATTTCGGCCGCGGGGATCAGCATGAGGTGGGTCCAGTAATCCGGCGCGGCCGCCCCGGGCAGGAGCGCCATCGCGCAGCAGTAGAAGGCCGAAAGCATGAAGACCTGGCCGGCCAGGCCGATGAGCAGCGCCTCGGTCAGCGCGCTGCGGCGCGTCTGGTAGAGTTCCAGGCTGCCCGCCAGTTCGGCGAAGAATGGCCCGACGAACCGGAGACGGGTAAGCCGCTGGAAGAAGGTCCAGTTCAGCAGGCGAAAACGGAGGGATACCACCACGCAGATCAGTCCGGTCAGGGCGCCGCCCCAGAAGACCAGGACGGCGATCATGATCTCCCGGTGATGCCAGAGGTCCTGGTTCAGCAGCGCGGCCGCCGATCCGACGATCAGCAGCGCCAGCATGCCGATCAGCCGGTCGAGCAGTACTGTCGCCGCGGCGACGGTCCGCCTCGACTTCTGACGCCTCGCGATGCCCACGGCGCGGACGATGTCGCCGCCCGCGGTCCCGGGCGCCAGGTAGTTGAACAGGTTGCTGACGAAACCAAGGCGGACGGCCTCGCGGAATCCCAGCACCAGCTTCTGGCCCCGGGCGAGAAGGTACCAGCGGAAAAAGGCCAGCACGGTCGCCGTCGTGGCCAGCACGATGCCGATGCCCAGGAAGGTGAAGTCGATTTCGCGGCGGATGAAATCGGCGTACTGTTCGCGGTAGAGATAGATCAGGTAGGCGAGGATGCCCAGCGCGATCAGCCACCGAAGCCATCCCCAGGCCTTCTTGAGCAGGTTCAGTTCCCCTCCTCCTCGGCCTGTCTGACCTGGGCCGGCGACTGTAGCCGGACGCAATGCAAGCCCGTATACGGAGCGTGTTTTCGGAACAGGCCGTAATCTTCCCGGCAGGACGTACAGCTATACCGGGCGCCCCGGACGCGGCGCAGTTGTCCTCCGCAGGATGGGCAGGGAGGGACTCGTCGAAGCATCCGGTGGAGTATAGGAGTTCCGGCGACCGCCGTCAAGGTATCCGGGTTCGAGATAGAGACTTGGCTTGACTTTCGTATTACCGTTCATTTGACAAATTACCTAACTGAATAAGACTGTGACCACGCGCCAGAGTTCCACGCTATTTACAGCACTTAAACGACGATAGTCAGCCTCGAGTCCCAACCAGATACTGGCATCAACGCCTAACACAGATTCGAATTGGAAAGCGGTCTCCCGTGTAATCGGAGCCTTCCCCGCGATGATGTCACTAATGAGCTGCGGTGAACGGTCGCACCTGCGAGCGAATTCAGCGTGTGTGAGACCATGCGCGTCCAATCTCTCTTCCAGGACCATTCCTGGTGACACTACGTAATCCGGAAGGTACTGGTTTTTACCCAACGACATCTCCCTCCCTCCTTTGGTATAAAGGTATGTACAATAGATTCGTACACTTGTAACTTGATTAGTCGGAAAAAGTTGGATTGTATCGACACTCGAGAATAGACTTTAGAGGTGAGTTCATGCCAAAAACCATAGCCATCGTTGGCGCGCTGGATACCAAGGGCGATGAATTCGCCTTCGTCAAAAGCGAGATCGAGCGGCGGGGTCACGGGACGCTGGTTATCGATACGGGCGTCATTGGTGATTCAACCGTCGAAGCGGACGTGTCTCGGGAACAGGTCGCCGAAGCCGCCGGCACGACGATCGACGCGTTGAAGAAACACGGCGACCGCGGCGAGGCCATCGACGCCATGGCGGCCGGTGTCGCGGAGATCGTGCAGGGCCTGTATGAAGCCGGCGTGTTCGACGGGATCATCAGCATGGGTGGATCGGCCGGCACCGCGGTGGGGACGAGCGCCATGCGGGCGTTGCCCGTAGGCGTGCCCAAGGTGATGGTATCCACCGTGGCCGCGGGGGACACGTCCAACTACGTGGGGATCAAGGATGTGTCGATGATCCCCTCCGTCGTGGACGTGGCCGGAATCAACCGGATCAGCCGCAGGATCTTCGCCAATGCCGCGGGTGCGATCGTGGGCATGGTGGAATCCGAGGTGCAGGAAGCGGCGGAAGACAGGCCGCTCGTTACCGCCAGCATGTTCGGCAATACCACCGAGGCCGTGGACCAGGCCCGGGCCATCATGGAGGCGGCAGGTTACGAGGTGCTGGTCTTCCACTGCACCGGCGCCGGCGGGCGGACCATGGAGGGCCTGATCGACGAGGGCCTGATCGAGGGCGTGCTGGACATCACCACCACGGAATGGGCCGACGAACTGGCCGGAGGCGTGCTGACCGCCGGCCCCGAACGCATGGACGCGGCCGGCAGGGCGGGCATACCCCAGGTGATCGTGCCGGGCTGCATGGACATGGTGAACTTCTGGGCGCCAGACACGGTGCCGGAGAAATACCGCGACCGCAGGCTGCACAAGTGGAATCCGAACATCACGCTGATGCGTACCAACGTGGAGGAGAACGCCCGCCTCGGCGAGATCATCGCGGAGAAGGCCAACGCTTCCAGCGGTCCGGTGTCGATCTTTCTGCCCCTGAAGGGTGTGTCCATTCTCGACAGCCCGGGGAACGAGTTCTGGTGGCCCGAGGCCGACCAGGCGCTTTACGACGCCATTAAGTCGAACGTGTCCGCCGACGTGACGGTGACGGAAATGGACTGCAACATCAACGATCCGGCCTTCGCGGAAGCGGTCACCGGACGGCTGCTCTCCGATCTGAGGGGGTAGGGCGCCATGCCCGTCATCGACGCGGTCGAGCTCTATCACGTCGCCATGCCCCTGATCTACCCATGGCGCACGGCCTACGGCAGCGACGACGTCATCGAGAGCGTCCTCGTGAAGATGCATGCCGGCGATGCCGTGGGCTGGGGCGAGACGACCCCGCTCGCGAAGCCGACCTACAGTCCGGAATACACGGCCGGTGTCTTCGCTGTGACCCGGGACGTCCTCGCTCCCCTGCTGGTCGGAAAGCGGATCGACAGCGGTGACGACCTGCACGATGCATGCAGCTGGGTCGCCGGAAACTTCTTCGCCAAGGGCGGCCTGGACGCGGCCTGGTGGGACCTGCACGCCCGGTTGGAGGGCAAGCCGCTCTGGCGTGTGATCGGCGGCAAGGGGCCGGTCATCGACGTCGGGGCCGACTTCGGCGTACAGGACAGCACCGACATGCTGCTTGGCAATATCGAAAAGGCTGTGGAGGCTGGATTCAAGCGGATCAAGCTGAAGTACAGCCGGGGGTGGGACCTCGACATGATCGACGCGGTCCGTTCGGCTTTTCCGGACCCGGTCTTCCATATCGATTGCAACAGCGGATACACGCTGGACGACCTGCCCATGTTCAGGAAACTGGACCGGTACAACCTGGCCATGATCGAGCAGCCCCTGATGCGCGACGACCTGGTCGACCACGCCGAACTGCAACGTCAGATCGAGACGCCGGTCTGCCTGGACGAGAGCATCACCTCGCCTGGCAAGGCCCGCAAAGCGATCAGAATAGGCGCAGCCCGCTGGATAAACATCAAGCCGGCACGGGTCGGCGGATTGACCCAGGCGATGGAGACGAACCGGATCTGCGAGGAGGAAGGCGTCCCCTGCTGGACGGGCGGCATGCTGGAATCGGCCCTCGGCGCGTCGTTCTGCATGGCGCTGGCAACGCTGCCCAATATGAAATACCCGTCGGATGTCTTTCCGAGCACGCGGTTCTACGAACGGGACCTGAGCGCGCCGCCGCTGGAGCTCTCGGGCCCGTCGCAGATGGTCTTAAGCGATACGCCCGGTGCCGGCGCGGAACCCATTCCCGAACTGCTCGAACAACAAACAATCGACAATGCCGTGATCGACGGATCGTGAAGGCGGTCTGAGCGCGCCGGTCCGATCAGGTGGCCAGAAAACCCGTAAGCGGAACGACACCCATGTCCCCATCTTCATCCCTTTCCCCCTTCAACCACATGTCCCGCGAGGAGTGGTCGCAACTGCGCGCCGCGACGCCGCTGACGCTGTCCGAGGAAGACCTGCAGGAACTGCACGGCATCAACGAGATGGTGTCCCTCGATGAGGTCGCCGACGTGTACCTGCCCATGTCGCGGTTCCTCAACCTGCACGTGGGCGCAGCCCAGCACCTCTACCGGGTGATGGATACTTTCCTCGGCAAGCCGGCCGCCAAGGTGCCCTACGTCATCGGTATCGGCGGCAGCGTGGCGGTGGGCAAGAGCACGACGGCCCGTATCCTGCAGGCCCTGCTGAGCCGCTGGCCGAACCATCCCCGGGTGGACCTGGTCACGACGGACGGGTTCCTGTTCCCTAACCGAGTATTGGAAGAAAGGGGGCTCATGCAGCGGAAGGGTTTTCCGGAAAGCTACGATCTCCGGCGCTTGGTTCGGACGATGGCGGACGTGAAGTCGGGCCGCGAATCGGTCACCGTTCCGGTGTACCGGCACCTGATCTACGATATCGTTCCGGGCGTCGAAAAAACGATCACGCAGCCGGACATCATCATCCTGGAGGGGCTGAACATCCTGCAGACCGGCCATCACCTGACCGGCGACGCGTCGCCTCGCGTCTTCGTCTCCGATTTCATCGATTTCTCGATCTACGTGGAGGCCGAGGAACACGACCTGGAGCAGTGGTACGTCGATCGTTTTCTCAGGCTGCGGGATACAGCCTTTCAGAACCCCGAGTCCTACTTTCACCACTATGCGAGACTGAGCACGGAAGAAGCCGTGGAAACGGCCAAAGGGATCTGGCGGGACATCAACCTGGTGAACCTGCGCGAGAACATCATTCCGACGCGTGAACGGGCGGACCTGATCCTCGAGAAGGGCACGAACCACCGCGTGACGGGGGTGTACCAGCGGAAGTTGTAGTAGGTGCGTTCCGTGGCCAATGCAGGGACATCAGGTGCAATTGGACTACAGCAGAATCCAGCCTACGATACAGTGTAATTAACAAAGTTATTGGATAACTATTAAGAAGTCCAAATCAGGACTTTATTCTGATCGAAGGAGACTCATGAGCGGTATATGGACGAAGATGGATGGTGAATGGCGAGCAGCCTCATCGAGAGATTTCGAAAGTGAAAAAGAACTTCATGACCTCGTTGAGAAGAACATTGGAATGTTACCATTAGCCGGTTCTCCTCGTCTATTTGTGCTTGGTCGAGAAGTACCGTTGGGTGGTGGATACGCCGATTTGTTGGCTGTGGAGGCATCCGGTCGCCCAGTCATAGCCGAAGTAAAGCTTGCCAGGAGTTCTGAAGCCAAACGGGCGATTGTGGCGCAGGTGATTTCGTATGCGGCGTTTCTTCAGGGATTCGAGGTCGAATCTCTGGCAAAGGGACCTTTGAGCAAATCGCTGTCTGACCAGAACCAAGTGTCTATTTTAGGCATGGCAATGACACAGGATCAGGAAGATGAGATTGACTCTGAATCATTCGAGTCTTCGTTACAGGAGTATCTGACCAACGGCATGTTCAGGCTCGTACTCATTATGGACGATTCATCAGTAGAGCTAGAACGGGTGATCGCATATCTCGATGCCGTTACGAAGCAGTCACTTACGATAGATCTAATTACATTCCGGATTTACGATGTAAATGGAATTGAAGTCGCAATGCCGCAGCGAATTTCACCAGATCTCAGTTTGACGTCTGATTCTTTGAGTAGACCGTCGTCCAAAAGGACATCCAAAGCTATCCGATCCGATGGTCCGGATGCTTTCATCGCTTCGTTCGCTGAAATCGAAGGTGAAATTCGAAAGGTGTTTGATCAACTAGTGAATTGGGCACTAGAGATTGAAAAAATGCAGGGAGTAAACCTGTATACGGCTACAGGTGTGGACAAAAGCAGATTTACGCTACTGCCCAGACTTGCAACAGAAAATGCTGGTCTCGTCACGATTTGGAACGATAACAAAAAACCATACATTTCGTTTTGGCGTGGAGTTTTTGAGAGGCGAGCACCAAACTCGATTGAAGCAGTGGAAAAGGCCGCGGGCATAAAAATTGGCCATGGAAATGTCGTTAATGAAATTACATCAGCTTTATTGCATGCATTAAAAGCAGCTTATCAAGAAGCGACAGGAGTTAGAAGCTCAAAATCAGCATCGAAGTGAGGTTCGAATAACCCGGACAAAGTTTCGCTTTCTTTGTGGATGGAGGATCAACAGTGCCGGACTTGGGGAAAATAGAAAAATGCGATCTTAGGGAAGTATGGCCCCTTGAACTCGACTTCTCTCGATGGCTTGCCAATCACATCCAAGCCTTAGATGAACAGGTCAGATGGAATATCGATCCGACTTCGATCAGACAGGAAGTGACCAAAGGTAAGCTTCGCGTAGACCTTCTTGTCGATGTTGTAGACCCGGAAACCAACAAGTCATCCGAGGTAGTAATTGAGAATCAGCTTGATGCGACCAACGATGGCCATCTCGCTGGTGTGATGACCTACCTGTCAGCATTTAAGGCTAGTGGATTCGTGTGGATTGCAAGTGATGTTACACAGGAGTACGCAGAGACAGTACAGTGGCTAAACGACAAAAGCGAAATCGACGCCTATTTGTTCAGACTTGAAGCCATACGGATTGGAAATTCACGACCCGCACCTCTTTTGACCAGAATAGTCGGTCCACTTAAATTTCCCAGTGGAGGCCGTTCGGGTGATCCCGTGAGAAGCCAGAAAATCCGAGATTGGTGGGAACGAGTACTGAATAAAATCGGTAAAACGCATGTCGAATGGAATTCGCTGCGTCCATCGGCTCAGTCTTACAACGGCCCCACTATCCCCAAAGCACCGGGCGAAGCGATTGCTTGGTATGTAAACGCAACGGATCACTACTCATCAATTGGTCTTTGGATAAAGTCTGGACCTCCAGAAGAGGTCGCATATTACCATAGCCAACTAAACTACATGCGGAAAGAGATCGAATCCGTGTTTGGTGATGATCTGTTGTGGACTAGTAAGCGATTTGTATACTGGGCGAATCCCCGACAAATCGGTTATGCCGACAGTCCATCCGAGCAGGAAGAAGCGATTGAAGTTCTGGTAGAGGCGATGGATCGCTTGGTCACGGCCACGAAAGACATCGTTCCTACGATAACACCGTTCCAGCGCTAAATTGCTTGTACTCCCTAGGTTGGAAGGTGTTGTGAAGTTTAACATTCACTACGACATAAGCGATCATCGTCACTTCAGAAACCGCTTCAGCACGTTGGACGTGACCCTGGACACCACGTCGTCCACAAGGATCGATGACGGGTAGGTGATCGATCCCGCCGAGAACACCATCCCGCCGCTGTCCGTCTCATGGACGACCATCTCGGCCCCGCCGTCGTCCACGTTGGTTCCCTTGGCGATCAGTTGGGTGTTGGCCGGTGAATTGGGCGTGATCTTGTCGGTTTCGTGTCCCGATGCCCCGCCGGGCACCCTTTCGTGCAGGCTTGCTTCGCCGAAGATTTCGCCTGCCGCGACGCCGGTGCCTTCAAAGACCCAGTGGTCCGCGTCGATCACGCGGTAAGGCGCGCTGGTCATGATCCCCGTGCGGGTGAAGGCCACGCCGAGGAGGTTCGCCTCGGACTCGTTGTAGATGTTGAAGCGGCTTTCGATGCCCTCCCCGGGACGGTCGAGCGAATCGATATTGCCGTTCTTTACCTTCATCGTGTATTTGTCGACGAATTCGACCTCGCAATTCAGTCCATTGCCGCCCAGGTACATGAGCCGTCCGCCGGATTCGAACACCCAGTCCTTGAGCCGGTAGTACATGTCCCGCGACCAGTATTCCGGATGGGTGGTAGTGATGAGCACCCGGTACCGGTCCAAGGGCAGCGTGCCGTCGTGGAACTGCGTCTCGGCGTAGAGGTCGTAGCCGAATCCCTCACGCTCCATCCACGCCAGGAACCGCCACTCGGCGGGCGCCACATGGCAGGCCGCGCGGCCCCGGATCATGTCGGTGGCTTCCGTGTCTTTGGGGACGTGGTTGATGGGTTCGGGCCGGTCGAAGGAGAGCGGCGCGTAGTCGTCCGCGCTGTACATCCGGTGCTCGGAGTCGGTGTACCGCTTCAGGTCGTAACGGGCGTTGACCGTGGGGGTCATGGGAAAGTCGTCGGTGTGGATGTAGTTGCTGCGGCCCCCGAAGTTGTTGTAGGCGTTCCAGTTGATATTGGCGGCCAGCACGGCGACGTCGGTCGTCGGCGCGGCGGGCGCGACGATCCAGGGGAAGGAGAAGAATCCGCCCGCCTCCGTGGACGCGTGGAGGTAGTACAGGCCGGACCGTTCCGGCGCCTCGATGTACTGTTTGTGGGCGGGATTCGTATAGCCCTGGGTATTCCACTTTACGCCGGTTCGGGTATAGTCGCCGTCGGGCGTGATCTGCATGGTGGCGCGGGGGCCATGCTCGTCATACCAGCCGATGTTCCGGACAAACTCCTTCTTCCATCCGTAGCGGTACAGTTCGAGCTGGTAGGCCTCCACCGCGTGCACGCGGAACTCCGATTTTTCACCGGAGCGGACCCACTTGGGCCACATGTACCCCAGCAGGCCGTCCCGCAGCAGCCGGAAATGGTACGGCTCGTCCTCGCGCGGGGTCATGTACACGCTCTTGTATCCGAAATCCCGGCCTGCAAGCGTGACCCTGTACTCCCGGCCTGGCGTCACGTCCGCGTAGACCGCTCCCGTGGCCCGCGAGCGCGCCTCGATGGACGCTCCACCGGCTTCGAACTCCAGCAGGACTTCGGGAATAGCGACGTAGCGTTCGTCACTGACATATCCGACAAGCATTCTTGAACCTCCGGCTGGCGGATGTTTTGGTTCGGATTCCGGCCGTTGTGAGCATTGCAGGCTTGCATGGTGTCTGGTTGTGCTGAGGACCGGACCCGACCGGGCCAGGCCGAGCCAGATGGACCAGACCCGGAAGACAATGTACACCGAACATTCACGTCGTCAACCGTGCCGGCGAGCGCCGAATTACCTTTGACACGGAATTGGGACGGATGTTACCTTGGCAGTCCGTGTAGTGAGCCGAATCCCTCGTACGTTTTCTATTCGACAAGGACCCTGGCATCGTGCCTGCCTGCCGGTTCAAAGATATCGCGCGCCTGGCCGAACCCGGCGACAACGTGGCCATCGTCTCCCAGCGGCTGGAAGCGGGAACGGACGTGAGAGACGACGCCGGCGCGTCCTTCTCCCTCGCCCATACCCTGTTGGAAGGGCACCGGTTCGCCGTCCATCCCATACCCGCCGGGGAGTTCGTCCTGTCCTGGGGCCTGCCCTTCGGCCGGGCGACCCGGGACATCGCGCCCGGCGACTACCTCTGCAACCCGGACATCCTCGACGCGCTCCGCGTCCGAAAAGTCGATTTCGCCCTCCCGGACCAGCCCAATTTCGAAGACCGCGTAGTGCCCTACGAACTGGACGAATCCACCTTCAAAGCAGGCGAGCAGGTACCGCTCAGTGACCGTCCGCCGGAGTTCGACGGTTTCGACCGCGGTCCGGCGCGAGGTGTCGGGACCCGAAACTACATCATTCTGCTGGGCATTACGTCGCAGACGACGGGTTTCGTGCGGCGCCTGGAATCGCTGCTGAAGGACCAGGTGGATCGGTACCCGAACATCGACGGGGTGGTGGCGGTAGCCCATACCGAGGGCGGCTCGGGCGTGGATCCCAACAACCGGGAACTGGTGCTGCGGACACTGGCGGGTTTCATGGTCCATTCCAACGTCGGGGCGGTGCTTGCGGTGGACCGCGGCACCGAGTTCGTCTCGGACAGGATGCTCGAAAACTACATGCGGCTCAACCGCTATCCATTGAACGATGTTCCCCACCGGTTCGAGACGCTCAAGGGCGGGTTCGAAGAGGACCTGGAGCGCTGCGCGGGGATCGTCACCGGATGGTTCGAGACGGTCAACCGCGTTTTGCGGAAGCCCGCCTCCGCGTCTCATCTCAACATCGTGCTTCAATGCGGTGGTTCCGATTCCTTTTCGGGCATATCGGGCAATCCCTTGGCCGCGCTCGTGGCCCGGGAGATCATACGCTTCGGCGGGAAGGCCAATCTCGCGGAGACGGACGAGCTCATCGGCGGCGAGCCCTACGTACTGGACAACGTGCGGGACATCGAGACGGCCCGTACCTTCCTCCATATGATCGAGCGGTTCCAGGAACGCACGGCGTGGCACGGCCAGTCGGTGGACGCCAATCCTTCCGGTGGCAACAAGCTCCGGGGGATCTACAATATCGTGCTCAAGTCCATCGGCGCGGCCCGTAAGCGACACCCCGACGTACGCCTCGACTACGCCATCGACTACGCGGTCCCGATGAAGGAACCAGGGTACTACTTCATGGACAGTCCGGGCAACGACCTGGAAGCCATCGCGGGCCAGGTGGCGTCCGGCGGCAACCTCATTTTCTTCATCACCGGGAACGGGTCCATCACCAACTTCCCCTTCGTGCCGACGATCAAGTTCGTGACGACCACGAAGCGGTACGAGATGCTCTCGGGGGAAATGGACGTGAACGCCGGGGCCTACCTGGACGGCGTGTCCATGGAGGAACTGGGCCGGCAGACGCTCGATCTGACGCTGCGCGCGGCATCGGGCGAGTTGACCCGCGGCGAGCGGGCGGGCCACAGCCAGACCCAGATCTGGCGCGACTGGCGGCAGACCGACGGAAGCCGGCTGCAGGACCTGCGCGACCGTCCCGCGCCGGCGGGCAGGCCGCTGGTGGTCCGGTCGAACGGGGAATCTACGCCCCCGCCGGCTTTCAGCTTGCCCGTGTTCGAATCGAACGGATCGCGCGCCACCGAACGGATCGGCCTCATACTTCCCACCAGCCTGTGCTCCGGCCAGATCGCCCGCATGGCCGCGGAACGGTTGAGCGAAAAGGGCGTGGGGCAAGGTGCCGGCCTATCCCGTTTCGTCGCCCTGGTACACACCGAGGGGTGCGGCGTATCCGGCGGCGTCTCGGAGGAGATATATATCCGCACCATGGCCGGCTATCTGACCCACCCGATGACGGCGGCCGCCCTGCTCCTGGAACACGGATGCGAACGCACGCACAACGATTTCTACCGCCAGCAACTGGTCGACCGCGGCCTGGATCCCGCAAGTTTCGGCTGGGCCAGTGTGCAGCTCGACGGCGGCATCGAGAAGGTCATCGATTGCATAGAGCAGTGGTTTAACGGGACCCTGGACGAGTGCGCGGGGCCGGTCGCCGTCGAAGCCGGCCTGTCTACCCTCAGGTTGGGGGTGGCCACGGTGAGTCACACTACCTCAGCCGGTCCGGCCACCTCTGCGTGCCCGGCTACCACGGCCGGTCCGGTTTCCGATGACGTTTCCGAAGCACTGTCGCAGTTGATCTTCGATGTCGTAGACGCGGGCGGCACGGTCGTCGTGCCGGACAACGACGCGCTGCTCGAATACCCGGCTTTCATGCAGCGCCTGGAGGATGGAACCATATCCCCGACATTGTCCTATGGAGAGCCCGCTTCGGTACCTGGGCTTCACGTCATGGAGACGCAGACTGCCCACTGGGTAGAGACCCTGACCGGGCTGGGCGCGGCCGGCGTGGAGCTGGTCGTCGCCGGCGTTGGCGGCCACCCCCTGCCCGGCCATCCCATGATCCCGGTGCTGCAGGTCGCCGCGGACGACCTGGCCAGCCCTTTCCGTGAAGACGTGGATCTCATCCTGACCGGGGAACCGGTGAATCGGTGCCAGGCCGTGCTGGACCTGATCCGGAATACGGCCGCCGGGAGGCATGCGCCGCGGGCCGTGGTCGTAGGCAACACGGATTTCCAGATAACGCGCGGCCTCCTCGGCGTCTCGGTGTGATGCGAATGAGCCGCGGACGGACTCCTCGGCGTCTCGGTGTGAAAGGAATCCCCCATGCCTCGTGAAGTCGTCCGGCCCGACAAACTCGATCTCGATTCGCCCGGGCGCCGGGACTACTGGGTCGCCCTCGAACACGATTCACTCTGGGCGGACCATCTCATCCCCCTGACGGTCATGGTCGGATCCGACGTGCGCGAAGGCGAAGGCCTTCTCGCCACAGGTTCCAACCACGGCAACGAATACGAAGGACCGGTGGCGGTCAAGGGACTGCTCCAGGAGATCGAGCTGGCAGCCGTCAAGGGGCGGCTGATCTTCATTCCTGTGCTCAACCCCGCGGCCTTCCACGCGGGCCGCCGGGCCAGTGACGCCGATGACGGGGTCAACCTGAACCGGGCTTTCGTGGACGGTGCCGGCACCTCACCGGCCCTCGCGGGCATCACCCACCGGATCGCCGGGTTCGTTCGGGAACATCTCTGGCCCCGCGTGCACGTCGTGACGGATATCCATTCCGGCGGGGCCGAGCTCGACTTCGCCCTGTGTTCCAGCTTTCACGAGGTGGATGACCCGGACCAGGCCGCCGTCATCGAAGACACGGCGCGCTGGTTCGGCACGCCCTTTCTGATGGCCTACCAGAACGAGACCCCCGGGCTGATGGTCAGCGAAGCCGAGCGGCTGGGAAAGATCACGATCGGCACCGAACTGGGCTGGGGAGAGTCGGTCAATCCGGACGGCGTACGGTACGCGCGGCACGGTATTCGGGCCGCGGCCATCCACCACGGCCAGCTTGCCGGTGACATTCAGCCTATCGCCCATCACGCCGACGGCACCCAGAAACTGACGGCCATCATCGACCGGGCCTGTTACGTTCCCGCGCCTTTCCCGGGTCACTACGAACCGCTCATGGCCTGCGGCGCGCGCGTGGCGGCGGGGCAGATCGTGGGAAACCTGCACGACTTCTACCGCGTGGACGATTCTCCCTGGCCGGTGCGGGCGGGTGTGGACGGTTTCGTGCTGTCCCAGGCGTTCCGCCAGCCGGTCAGGCAGGGCAGCCACATCCTCGTCGTGGCCCAGGAATACCAGGCGCGGTCGAGTCCGGCGTAATCGATCCTGGCCGGTCGTCAGCCGACCGGTCGTCAGCCGTCCGTCGGCCAATGGGCAGTCGTCCAGTGATCAGCCGGCCGGTCGTCCCTCGGCCATCGGAAGCGTATTCGCATTAAAGAACACGGAGCCCCGCACGCAACGACTCGAAGACCATCCAGACCGGCTGAAGTGGAACGCAAGGTACCTGGCGCCGAAGCGTCTGGCGCCCAAAGGTTTTTGCCCACTGTACGACCGGGCGGCGGCCCTGGGATTTCCGGACGGTCCCGTAATGGAACTCGCCTGCGGCCTGTCGGACCAGGCCCTCGCCCTGGCGGAGGACGGCCGCGAGGTGCTTGCCGTCGACATATCGAACGTGGCCCTGGACCACCTGCGTGAGGCGGCGGCGGAACGGGGTATCGGGTCCCGCCTGACCTGCGTGGAAGCGGACCTGGTTTCCTGGCGTCCGCCCGCCTGCAGTAAATTCGCCCTCGTGATCTGCGTGATGTACTGGGAGGAGGCGGTCTTCGACTATGCCTGGCCCGTGGTCGCCGACGGCGGACTCATCGCCTGGCAGGGCTTTACCCTGGACCACCTGCGGTACCGGCCCTCGCAGAACCCGGACTGGTGCTTCAAGGCGCATGAACCGGCACGTCGGCTTCCCGCCGACCACTTTAACGTACTGCACGAAGAGGACGTGGACGAAGGCCACCGGGTGATCAGGCACATGGTGGCCAGAAGAAACCGAAGCTGAGATCCGGCCAACTGACAACCTGCAGCTCACATCCGGCAGGAGATGAGCATGAAGGTACATCGTATCGCCATATTGAGTCCGGGAGAGATGGGCCACTCCGTGGGGCGGTGCCTCCTGGAGGGCGGCTTCGACGTGGCCACCTGCCTGACGGGCCGGAGCGAACGGACCCGCACGCTGTCGGCGGCCGCGGGCATCCGGGACGAACCGGACCTGGACGAACTGGTGCGGAACTCGGACCTGATCCTGGCTATCCTGGTGCCCGACCAGGCCCGGGCGCTCGCCGGCCAGGTGGCGGAGGTGATGGAACGAACCGCGTCCTCGAGACGGACCGGGACCTCGCCGGCCTACGCCGACTGCAACGCCATCGCCCCGGATTCGGCGCGGGAGATCGACCGGGTCATTACCGCCGCCGGTGGCCATTTCATCGACGCCGGTATCATCGGCGGGCCACCCGGCGCGGACGAAAAGACACGCTTCTACGCTTCCGGCCCCCACGAGACCATACTCTCACAACTGGACGGCCACGGCATCCTCGTCCGGCCGCTGGGCGGCGAAGTGGGCCGGGCGTCGGGCATCAAGATGTGCTATGCCTCGGTCACCAAGGGGACCTCCGCCCTCTATGCCGCGGCGCTGACGGCCGCCGAAGTCATGGGCCTGAGCGAGGAACTGCTGGCGGAATTCTCCGAAAGCCAGTCACAGCGGCTCAAGGCGATGGGCGGCGTGAACAGCCTGTCGGCCAAGGCCTTCCGCTGGATCGGCGAAATGCAGGAGATCGCGGCGACCTACGACCGGGCCGGGGTATCGCCCGGTTTTCACGAAGGCGCCGAGCACATCTTCCGCCTCATCGCCGAAAGTCCCATTGGCCACGAACGGCCCGAGACCGTGGACCGCAACCGCACCCTGGAGGAAACCGTGGCCATCTTTGCGGACGAGGCGCGGCGGCGGGCACGCGAATCCGGGAAAGGGTAAGCGCCATCCCTTCGATCCAGACCATTGGCATACCGGTCCGCAGCGTCAACTGGGTCCGGGTCTTCCCCACGCTGGACGGGGCCGGCCGGGACTGCCTGGTGGCCGTGATGGGCCAGCAGGCGGCGGGATTCACCGTCGTGAAAATCGATCCGGCCACCGGCGCGACGTCCCAGGCGACTTCGCCCGATCCCACCGCCAACTTTCCCACGGGCGCGTTGCGCACCCGCGACGGCCGGGTCTACGTCGGCGCCGCCTACGCCGGGCATCTCCACTGTTACAATCCCAAGACGGAACAGTTGGACGACCTGGGCGCCATCAACCTGCCCGACGATACCTTCCCCTGTAATATGGATGAAGATGAAAACGGCGTAATCTGGATCGGATGCTACGGGTCGGCCGGCCTGACGAGCTACGACCCGACGTCCGGTGCGTTCACCCGCCACGGGCGGATGGACGGGACCGACATGTACTGCTATCCCTACGTGGGCGCCGGGGGAACGGTCGCCTGCAACATCAGGATGACCCATCCGCACGTGGTGGTCTACGATCCAGTGTCGGGCAGGCGCGAGACCGTGGGACCCGTGGTGGTCACGGAGGACGGGGGATCGCTTAACCTGTACAGGGCGGCCGACGATCAACTCTACATCCGGTCGACCGCAGGCGATTTCAGACTGGACGGCTTCGAGGCCAAACCCGTTGCAGCCCTCCCCGACCCGGCGCCGCCGCTGACGATGTCCGACGGATCCACGGCGGATTTCGCGGACCGGGAAATCCAGATGTTCCGCGAGATGGCCATTACCCGGCCGGAATCCGGCGGGACGCGCACCCTGCCCGTAGCCTATGAATCCGCGGGAAGCGAGATCTTCCTGGTGCATCGCGGGCCCGACGACAACCTGTACGGCTCGAGTATCCTGCCGCTTCACTTCTTCCGCCATGATCCGTCCACCGGCGCTGTGGACGACCTGGGCATATGCACCACCGCCACCGGGGAAGCCTATTCCATGGCAAACATGGACGGCAAGCTTTACATCTGTTCCTACCCGGGCGCCGTGCTGTCCGTCTACGATCCCGCCCGGCCCTATCATTTCGGGAAGGACACAGGCAGCAACCCCCGCGACCTAGGCCGCATGGACGAATTCTCCTATCGACCACGTTCCATGGTCGCAGGTCCCCTGGGCCGGGTGTGGACGGCCTCCGTACCGAACTACGGCATGTGGGGAGGACCGTTGTCCTGGTACGATCCGGTCGCGGATGCGTTCGGTACCTATCGCGATATCGCCGGGGAAGCCAGTTGCTGGTCACTGGCCTGGCTGGAGGCCCATGGCCTGCTGGCCATCGGGACGACGATCGACGGCGGCACCGGCACGCAGCCGCGCGTAGACCAGGCGTCGCTGTTCCTCTGGGATTACGAGAAGGAGGAAAAGGTGTGGGAAGGCCGGCTTCCGGTAGAGGTTACGGCCGTCGACGCGCTGGCCGTCATGGACGGCGGCCTGCTATGCGGGACGGCCCGCGCGGGATCCGGGTCCATCCTCTTCGTTTTCGATGCAGGTGACCGGCGGTTTGCGCACCTGGCTCCCCTGCCGGGCGGCCGGTCGCTGGAGGGCGGCCTCCAGACCGGTCCTGATGGCGGGATATACGGATTTACGACCGAATGTTTCTACCGTTTCGATGCCGCCGCCGGCGTCGTGACCACGATTCACGAAGCGCCGTCCGCCTTCCAGAATCCCGGTCCGATGTACGGGGACGGTGTCTACTTCACAAAGAAACACGAGCTGAAGAAACTGGTGTTCTGAAAAACGAAGGATCGTAGTTACCACGACGCAAAGGTAGAGGATGCAAACTGAAGAGATAAAGTGTATAAACTATTGAAAATATGAATCATAAGTATAGTACTCCACGCCGTACAATGACCTTGACAGATTCGGCCGCATACGGTAACTATGCATTGGCTTTTGTTGAGCATCGCCAACCAATCACAAGGATCCGTCAGATGAGATACCCATACAGGTCGTGGAAAAGGTCAATGTTTCTTGCCGGTCTGGTCTCGCTGTTGCTGATCCGGCCGGACCCGGTCGCCGCGCTGGATGCCCCGCAATCCTGGGAACTGCGTAAATCCACGATTATCGACCTGCCGCGGTCCCATCCCGCAGCGTCTTACCTGCCCGACCTGATCAAGCGTCTCGCGTCCGGACAGGGCGGAGGATCGCCCGTGTCCGAGGTGGAATTCCTGGCCCTGTTCGACCGGCCCGAAAGCCGTACGGTCTACAACAACCAACTGATCAAGGTGGCCACGCCCCGGAGCGTCGCGATTCAGAACAAGGCCCACGAGGATTTCTCGCGCGTCTTCCTGACGGAAAAGCGGGTGAAGCGGGGTGTTGCGTTCCTCGAAGAGAAGAAAAACCTGCTGGACCGGGCGGAGAGGACCTACGGTGTGGCCCCGAAGGACATCGTGTCCATCCTGATGTGGGAATCCGGCCTGGGCGAGTTCACGGGAAACTACCGCGTGTTCAATGTCCTGGTCGCCCAGTTGTTGTACCTGGAGGAAGCCCAGCAGGCCGCCGTGCGACGCATTACAGCCGGGGGTGAAGCCGATCCGCTCGCCTCGTCCTCGGTAGCCGAAAGACAGCGGGAACGATTTGCGAAAATCCGCCGCAGGTGCGTCGGCAACCTGGTGGCGCTCCTTCGCCATAGCAAGGCCACCGGCGTGGACCCACTTTCGCTCCACGGTTCCTGGGCCGGCGCCATTGGGTATCCCCAGTTCATGCCGGCCAGCATGCCCCATGCCGCCGATGGAGACGGGGACGGCGAAATCAACCTGCATTCGTGGCCCGATGCCATCATGAGCGTGGCCAAGTATCTCAACGAACGGGGCAAGTACGGCACAGCCGATGCCGCACGCCGCAGGGCCATCTTCAGCTACAACCCCATCGATTCCTACGTAAACGGCGTGATCAAGTACGCCGAAGCCATCTCGAAGGCGCGCTGAAAACAGCCCCTTCCTGCGATTAGCCAAGACCTACCCGGAAAGGCCGCGCCGGAAACCCGGTAAACTCACCTGGGCCAATGCCGACCCGCCTCTACTTGAACCCAGGGGCGTTGTCGAAAAAGGCGGTCAGCCCATGACCATGCACGACGACATCGATCCAGCCCTGGATCTCGTCCTTGAGCGCCACATCCCGGACGTCACGCCTGCCCAGCTATGGCGAGCCTGGACCGAGCCCGAGACGTTAAAGCGATGGTTCACGCCGAAGCCGTGGGAGACGACGGCCTGTGAAATCGATCTGCGGCCCGGCGGCGCCTTCGGCACGACTATGCGCTCACCCGAAGGCGAAGAGGTATCGGGCACAGGGTGCTATCTGGAGATCGTCGAGCACCGGAGGCTCGTATGGACCGATGCACTGGAGCCAGGCTATCGTCCGGGTGCGTCACCGTTCATGACGGCCATCATCACGATGGCGCCCGAAGGCGACGGTACGCGCTATCGTGCGCTTGTACGGCATCACGACGAAACCGCACGCCAAAAGCACGAGGAAATGGGGTTTTTTACAGGCTGGGGAACGGCACTCGATCAACTCGTTGAGCACGCGCGGAAACTTGACTGACGAGTTCTCCAGGCCAAGATCCGTATCTACAGGGCGATGATCTGCCGGATGCGCTCGGCGGTCTGACTCATTTTGTCGTCGTCGCCGCCGACCTCGCTCACCAGGGCTCCGTCGAAACTGATGCCGCGCAGTTCGGCCATGACCGCAGGCCAATCGGTGTCGCCATCTATCAACTGGACCCAGGCGCCTTCCCCGCGCCGGAAGTCCTTCACGTGCACCTTGAAGATCCGGCGACCCAGTTCCCTGATCCACATGTCGGGGTAGCCGTAGAGGATCATGTTGGCGGTGTCCAGGTAGATCCCGACGGCGGGCGATCCTACCTCGTCAACGAGCTGGCGGGCTTCCCGGGGACTCAGCATGAACTGGTTCCACACGTTCTCGATGCCGATCCGTGTGCCGCGACGTTCCGCCTCGGGCGCGAGATCACGCAGGGCGTCGCGAAAGTTGTCCCAGGTCGTCCCGTAGGAACTCGCCGGATCGAGCGCTCCGGGATGCAGGAGGAGGGCGTCTACACTCAGGATCTCGGCGATTTCGAAGCCGCGCTCGAGGATGGCAACCCGCTTCGCCCGTTCTTCCGCGGACGGCGACAACAGGGATCCGGCATTACTGCGGATGGCGATCATGGAACACAGTTCGAGTCCATGATCCCTGCAGGCCTCCCCCACGGCGGCAATCTCCGAGGTAGAGGCGTCTATGTCCGGTGAACCCTGGTCGGAGAAAACCAGTTCGATGGCCTCGTAGCCCAGATCCCGGGCCTTCGAGAGATCCGCTTCGAGATCCTGGCGGGCGAGACAGAGTTGCGTGATGCCTGGCTTCATGGGGAGGCGGCTCCTTGGAATCGTTGCGGGCACATGAATTCGTTGCGGACGGCGGTAATTTTGAAGTTAACAGTCGTGTCGGGGTAGGTTATATTATAAGTAACAAAACGCAAGCGAATTGCGCTGCATCTGAAACGAGGAGGAAGACCATGATTCATACACTGGCGCGGTGGTGCTTCGCCCTGGCCCTGGTCGGCCTGGTGGCGGAGTCCGCCGACGCACAACCCCGTAACCTGGCGCCGAGGCTGAGTGAGGCCGCACCGGAGTTCAGCCTGCAGGACGTCAACGGCGAAACCGTCAACTTCGCCGATTACAAGGGCAGCAAGAACCTGCTTGTGGTCGTCGACCGCGGCTGGATAGGCTACTGGTGACCCCTTTGCTTACGGCAACTGGGGCAGTTGCAATCCGATTACGAACGCATAGCGGCACTCGACACCGAATTACTCTTCATCAATCCCGAAGACCTCGACCAGACCAGGGACTTCGTCGCCAAGTCGAAAGTCACGCGGGAGGCGCTTTCCTTCCGCGTTCTCGCCGACCCGGACCGGGCCATTCCCACCAAGTTCAAGATCCAGAAGTCGACCGACAAGGGAACGGAAGTCATTCCCACGGCCTTCATCATCGACAAGGAAGGCGTCCTTCGGTTCAAGTACGTGGGTTCGGATCCCTTCGACCGGCCGTCGACCGACAGCCTGGTGGAGATCCTGGGTATGATCGAAGGGTAGTAAGTCGGTTTTGAAGTCGAGATGAAGTTAGATTGAGGTAGAGTTTACGAAGCGAAGTTGACGTCAGGACACCAGATTCCTGATTTCGTCGGATACGAATTCGACCAGGATCTGGGTTTCCAGCCAGACTTCGTAGAGCGGTCCGCCCAGCCTCGGCCGAAAGCGGTGGTGAAGTCCATGCGATTCCGCCACCGCTTTCAAATGGTCGAGGCTTTGCTGCGTTTCAAGCAGAAAATGGGTCGAATTGAAATTCTGTACCTCTTCAACCGGTCTGAATTCCGCGGCGTGTTCCCCGGGGCAGAGCAGGTAGTTGTTCGGGATAAACTCGATCATCTCGCCGGACTGACGGTCCCAGGCGCATACCCAGGCACCTTCCATGGTCCTCGATGTGAATGGATATACTGATCCATCCGTCAATTCTGCCAGAACCCTCGCTGCCCTTTCGGGGTTTGATGCCGTAATGGAAAGGTGTTTGATCTTCATATGGCGATGCGACTCTATATGGGTGTGTAATCTGCAGAACGCTCACAAGCGTTGCGTTATTCACGCGGTTCAGTATGGATAAGGAAGACCTTCGTTTCAAATCCTCCTCTTTTCTCCTTCTTCGCGTTTCTCATTTTCTCGAGTTGTATCGGATCAATTCCCATTCGAGACGCAATAGCGTATACCACCTCCAGGATATCAACTAATTCCTCGGCGTCATTGGAAGTGTTGAATTCCCCGACTTCCTCCACAAGTTTGCGTCTGAGTTCATGAATATACTCGGCCCTGTCGAGAACTCGGGTCGTCGGACGATCGCCCGCAGCAGCAATGATATCGGGAATCCTGTCCCGCACAAGCTTGTTGTGGTCAACTCGTTTCATTGCTGCACCCTCCACGGCGTAATTGTCAAAACCGAACCTGGCCTGCAGGTGTCACGTCTGCGAAGTCACCGAGGATATCATTATAGTGAGCGATAATCTGCTCTGCTGTAAGTACATCGGAATCGAAAGTACTGTGTCCATCCTTGACTAGCGTTATCGAATATCCCGCAATACGAGCATGATGGCAGGTCGAGCTGATACAGTTCTCGGTTTGAACGCCCGTAATGATTAACCTGCCGATCTCCTTTTCATTCAAAATAGATGCTAACTGAGTTTCGCAAAACGCATCCGGAGTTCGTTTCTGAACGACGATATCTCCCTTCTGCGGGAAAACCCGTTCGTGCATATGCCATCCTGGTGAATCCGTCTGATCCGGGTCGCCTGGATTACCGTTGTGTACGTTGCCCAATGTCGTTTCCTATATGCATTCCACGATGCGGTCTTCAATCTCAGCCAGTTCTTCGAATTGCCCTACCGTGCTTTTCCAGTCTTCCTGCGTGGCATAGTACTGCGCCAGTCCGTATGACTCGGCTTTTTTAACCAACCATTCCGCGGTTTCAGCCTGGTCTGCCGACTTCATGAAATCGGCCGCATCGAGGCAACGACGGGCACCCATCGGCAGGACGAAGTGGACCAGCATGGCGGCGAATCCTTTGGGCGGTATACCGCGGATCACCTCGGCGGCCATCCGGAACGCCTGCGAACCTCCAAAAAAGACCGGACCGGAGGGGGCGGCATGAATCAGTTCTCGTGCGTTTTCCAGCGTAGCCTTCTGCATGTCTTCGGTCGAAACCGGGCGATCTTCCCGGAAATCGCCGCGCAG
Source organism: Gemmatimonadota bacterium (assembly GCA_009841265.1). Classification (NCBI taxonomy): domain Bacteria; kingdom Pseudomonadati; phylum Gemmatimonadota; species Gemmatimonadota bacterium. The sequence continues at coordinate 379,231 of VXMB01000007.1, forward strand.
GGTGTATGCACTTGTTGCGTAGCCTAGATCAGTGGCATTCCACGCACGCAAAAGGTCATCGATCGGCAGTACCGCGAATGGATAGCATTGCGGGTCATGCACCTGCACACGGTCGCCTTCGAGTTTCAGAGCTATAATGAAATGGTCTCCGCCACGTTTCAGCCGGTGATTCGGGTCATAGGGCAGGAAACCCAGGTCCAGGGGACCAAGCAGTACGGGTCCGTTCTTCAGGTTAGCTTTTAATGCTTCAAGAGCCGATTCAACATCGTCACCCTCCCACAGTGTACACGTCCAACCCAGAATGCTGAGCGCACGGGACATCCCGCTGTTTGGATTCAGGTCGGCGTGGCTTGGGAAGAACAGTGGAGTATCAAACTGCAGGAACAGCGCGCCGAACGGCATACCCGTCATGCATTCCAACAGGCCGGGTTCCGGAAGATCGGCCATGCCGGCGTGCTGCAGACACATGTGAAGGCTGTTGCTGTAACAGTAATGGCTGTTCCCGGTATAAGCGATGTGCATGTGCTGATCCTCTCGTCAAATATCGCAATGGACCGAAGAAACCCTCATTGTTTAAATGGGGTTCATTCAGATCATTATACTATATATTTGTTTAGTATATGTCAAGAAATACGAGAGGAAACTTCCAGGTTTTTGCAGAAAAAACATTCAGGGCATTCCGAGCGTCCGACCGATACTGTCCACCACGTCATCGATCCTTTCCAGGTACCGCATCGCCGCCTTGTAGGTGGGCATGAGTACCCGCTGCTCATCCACCTCGCCATCCAGGTACTGGTTGGCCATCCAGAGATAGATGGAGAGTTCGTAGATCGTCCATTCAGGATCTTTCGGGGTGTTGCCGTATCCTTCATAGAAAGCGGCCGGTGTGGGGCCGATCGGCTTCAACCGGAAGATCTCCAGCCTGGCCAGGTCCCAGGTCGGATCGCCGGACCAGGCGTACTCCCAGTCGAGCCAGGCGGAACACCTCCAGTGGCCGGCATCCTCGTGAACCAGCACATTCCAGGGATGGGGATCGTTGTGCAGCAAGGCCAGTGGTCTTTCGTTCAGCAGGGGTACCGCCTGCTTCAAAACGCGCTTCATCGACGACAGTTCGAAACGAATTCCCAGTTCCCGCTTCAGCAGGTTCTCCGCATGTCGAATGGCCTGATGGTAATGGAATTCACCCCAGGTTCCTTCGTCAAAGGGCTGAATGCGTTGACCGACGATCAATCCCGCGTAGCGATCGGGAAGTTGGATTGAGTGCACTTTTCGTAACGCGGCGCCGACGGTCCGCCAGGCTTTAGCGCGCTGATCGTCGGTCAGGGACTCGACTACGTTACCCAGCAGGGGTCCTGGCTTGTATTCCATCAGCACGGCGCGTCCGCTTTCATCATCGTGATGCGCGACAATGGCCGGCACGGGTACGTCATGCTTCAGCAGCAGATCGTGTAAATAAAGTTCTTTTTCGACCCTTTGCAGGTCGTCATCTGTAGCGTAAGGCCATTCGTATTCGCGGAGGATGTAGCGTGTGTCGTCCCGGAGTTTTAAGTGGGAGGTTCGATTGGTCACGCCGGTATTGAGCGGCTCGACAGACCGGATGGGATTACGGCTTTGCCCGGCTTCGGCGAGTAGTCTAGGAAGGAATGCAGGAAGCTGGGACATGGGGTATGCACGCTTTCAGTTCGATCGGTTCAGCACGCGTACTTCTGTCTCCAATCGTTCTCCCAGCCGATCTTTCTGCAATTCCAGGTCAAAGTGAGTCTGCAGATTCAGCCAGAATCGATCCGTAGTTCCGAAATAACGAGCCAGCCGTAAAGCCGTGTCGGCCGAAATGGCGCGTTTGCCGTGTACGATCTCGTTTATTCGGCGCGGGGGTACTGATATATCCACGGCAACACGATACTGACTCAGACCTGGTGGTTCGAGAAACGCTGCCTTGAGGATCTCACCGGGATGAATCGGAGGCATAATAGCAGCAGGCATGTTTAACTCCTGGTGGTAGTCTACAAGTTCGACCACAAAAACGGTCTTTGAACGATAGGATCATGCCGATACTATAGTAACGTTACGTGGAAACTTTTGACACTGTTTCCGCATCGGTTCTGACGCCAACACACAACAACCACTCGATTCGTTTCCGAGGACTCCCGCCATGCCCAACGACCACGAACTGCGGTTTGCCGCCGACGACTACAAGTCGGCCGAAAACCGGGATTTCACCACGGACGCCATACACGGGGGTTACCACGGCACGTCGTCCGCGGTGCCGATCTACCAGGGGAACACCAATTACCGCGAGGGTTACGAAGGGACGAACTCCTACGGCCGCGGGCTGGACAAGGCCGGAGGTCCCACCAGCGGTGCGCTTGAAGAACAGGTGAGGATCCTCGAAGGCGCGGAGTGGGCGCAGGCGACCTCGTGCGGCATGTCGGCGGTCAGCCAGACGTTGTTCGGCCTGTTGCGGAGCGGCGACCGGGTGGTCTGCCACGAGACTGTATACGCCGGTACCCACATGTTGTTCCAGGACGTGCTGCCGGTGAAATGGGGCGTGGACGTCGAGATGGTCAACCTGTGCGACCTCGACGCCTTGAAAATTGCGCTGGAGAAGTCCGTCCGGATGGTCTATTTCGAACCGTACGCCCACTCCATGGAGTTTATCGACCTGGCCCGCGCCACGGACATGGCCCACGAAGCCGGCGCGCTGGTCGTGGTGGACAACACCTTCCTCTCCCCCTACCTGCTACGTCCCCTGCACTACGGCGCCGACGTGGTCCTCCACGCCATGACCAAATACATGGCCGGTCACGGAGACGCACTGTCCGGTATCGTTGTGGGCCGTGACGAAGAGATACGGAAGCAGATCCACTATATGCGCATCCTGATGGGCGGCGTGCTGGCGCCTATGAACGCCTTCCTCGTGCACCGGGGACTCAAGACCCTGGCCTTCAGGATGGAACGGCACTGCGCCAGCGGTCAGAAGGTGGCCGAATACCTCGACCGGCACGAAAAGATCGCCCGGGTCGACTACCTTGGACTGCAAACCCATCCCCAACACGAAGTCGCGACCGGGTATCTTCGAGGCTATGGAGGAATGATGCGGTTCTTCTCTGGGTCCGGCGTCTCACTCGACACTTTCATCGGTCGGCTAAAGATGTGCAAGCCGTGGTACAGTCTGGGCGATGTGGAGACGCTGATCCTGCCCTCGGGCGAAGGCGCGGACGGTGGTTTCGAAGCGCGCGTTTCGGTGGGCCTGGAAGATCCGGATGACATCATCGCTGACCTGGACCAGGCGTTGGATGCGGCGTAGAAACCTGCGTTCAACCTCACACCACCCTCTCTACCTCTTCCTCGACCGGCTCGACCTTCTTCTCCGCGGGTGGCAGGCTGTTACGGAGGACGATGTAACCCAACACTCCGGACAGCAGCGAACCGGCCATGATGCCCAGTCTTTCGTCGAATACCCCGTAAGTGTCGATGTCTGTGAAGGCCAGCGACCCGATGAAGAGGCTCATGGTAAACCCGATACCACATAGGGCGCTGGCGCCATAGAGGCCCGACCAGGACATGCCGGAGGGCAGGCTGGCCCATTTGAGTTTGATGAATAACCAACAGAGGCCGAAGATACCGATCTGTTTTCCCAGGAACAGGCCCAGCGCCACACCGATGGGAACGCCGTGAAGGACCTGTTCGAGCGTCATGCCCTCGAAATTGATCCCGGCGTTGACGAAAGCGAACACGGGAAGGATGACGAAGGCGACGACCGTATGCAGATCGTGCTCCAGGATCTTGAGCGGCGAGACGTCGGGGTCGGTTCTGGAGCGCATCGGAATGAATATGGCCAGGATCACGCCCGCCAGCGTCGCGTGCACTCCGGACTTCACCAGGGCGATCCACAGGATGACGCCGACCATCATGTAGGAACTGTGGGAGACCCAGTTCCTGTTGTTCAGGAAGACCAGCACCAGTACGCAGCCCGCGGCCACCAGCAGGGCGGTCACCGATATTTCCGCCGTGTAGAATACCGCGATGATCGCAATGGCCCCGATGTCGTCCAGTATGGCCAGGGAGGTGAAAAAAACCTTGATCGAAATGGGCACGCGGGAGCCCAGGAGGGCCAGCACGCCGAGGGCGAAGGCGATATCCGTGGCCACCGGAACGGCCCAACCTCGCAAGGCGTCAGGATCGCCGCTGTTGAAGAGCAAATAGATCAACGCGGGGATGATCATACCGCCGATGGCGCCCACGCCGGGCAGGATGATGTTTCGCCGGTCCGACAGCTCGCCCTCGAGGAATTCGCGCTTCAGTTCCAGGCCGACGAGGAAGAAGAAAATGGCCATCAGCCCGTCGTTGATCCAGAGCAGCAGCGGCTTGTGGATATCCAGCGCGGCGATGTGGATCTGAATCGGTATATTCAGCAGGAAGTGGTAGAGCGGTTCAAGGAACGAGTTCGCAAAAATCAGGGCCAGCGCGGTCGCGAGCATCAGTAGGATGCCGCTGGCGGATTCCAGGCGTAAAAAGGCGTCGATGAACGGTAGTTTCTGATTCGACATAAGCTGTGTTACCCGTACCTCCCTCAGGCTGAGCCCGCCACCTGCCCGACCATCTCCTCAACGTCGACGGACCTGCTGCTGCGCGAGGCCTCGATGGCGGCGAAGACCATGGCCACGCTTCGGATGTTATGTTCCAGGCGCGTATCCGGCGGGGGTCCGCCGTCGATCCAGTCCAGGAACTCGTTGATCTGCCACTGGTGCCCGTCGTACTCCGGAACGACGGGACTGACGTCCTCGACGCGCATGCCCTTGCCCGGCGTGTGCCGGTACATGCGCGTGACCCCGTCGCTACCAATGGCGACGGCGCCTTCTTCACATTCGGCCCGGTAGTACTCCTGGTGCCAGCTGTTCTGCTCGGAGGCACCCAGGCACGAACCTTCGTAAGCCGCCTTCACCCCGTTGGTCATGTCCATCACGTACATGGCACAGCAATCCCCCTGGAAGGTGCTCCACGGCCGGTTCCACTCCCAACCGGCGATCGTCTTGCAGTCTCCCCCCGAGAGATTCCGCATCATGTCAAAGTGATGCACGGCGCCTTCCACGAGCAGGGTGTGCGGTATTTCGTAGCGGAAGGCGCCCCAGGCGCCGTGCTTCCGGTAGTCCGCGGCGAAGCGGCCCTGGATGTGGTTGATTCGTCCCAGTTCTCCGTCCCGCAGCACCTGCCGCATGGTCAGCATGCGGCTGGAATAGCGGTAATTCTGAATCACGTGCATCTTCAGGCCGGCTTCCGTGACCGCCCTGTATATATCTACGCATGCGGGCCACGTGTCGGCAATCGGTTTTTCACTCAGGATGTCCAGCTTGTGTTCCACCGCCAGCATTACGGCGTCCCGGTGGACGGCCGGTGGGATCACGATCGTACAGTAGTCCGCGTCCACCTCCCCGAAGGCGGTGGCCATGTCCGTGTATCGACGGCTCCGTGGAAGCCCCAGGAATTTCCCGGCATCGTGGAGGATATCCGCGTTGATATCCACCAGGGCGACGATTTCGTGCCGGTCTTCGAACCGGGGATAGAATCGGCGTATCCATGCGCCGGCCATGCCGCCGCCGCCGATCATCAGGCATTTCTTGTTATTAGACACTCAATACTCCATTCTCCTGTTGGAAATCGCCCCGCATTCGATGATAAACGGCCGCATTCGATGTAAGACACCACGCTATATCACCATCCTCTTCCAGGCACCTTGCCGGAACCGGTAGACGCAGGCGATTCCGAGCAGGCAGATGTAGATCGTCGCACTCAGCCAGGCGCCCCAGAAGTCCAGTTCCAGGGTGAAGGCGAGCAGGTAGGTCATCGGAAGGAAGATCACCCAGGCGCCGATGAAAGCGGCCACGGCAGACCACCGGGTGTCGCCGGCGCCGCGCAGGGCGCCGATGAATATGACCGCGAGGGCGTCGAAGGCCTGGAACAGCGCCGCGTACAGCAGTCCCTGCCTACCGTAGCGGATGACGTCGGGATCGTCGTTGAACAAGCTGACCAGCGGTTCGGGAAACAGCAGGAATGCCAGGCCGACAAAGACCATGATGCCCATCGCCAGTTTCAGGGCGCTGTAGGCACTGCGTTCGGCCAGCGCGATACGTTTGGCCCCGATGTACTGCCCCACGAGGGTGGCGGCGGCCATGCCGATGCCCAGGCCGATCATGTAGGAGATGGACATCAGCTGGATGGCGATCTGGTTCGCGGCCAGCTGGGCGTTCCCGAGCCTTCCGATGATGGCGGCGAAGATGACGAAGCTGCCGATGTCGAGAAACCGTTGCAGGCCAATCGGGGCGCCGACTTTCAAGAGCCGGACCTGGTCCAGCCACCGGGGCCGCGGCACGTTCCGGTTGTCGTAGGGACGAAGCCGCCGGGACAGGTACAGGACGAGGTAAATTCCCCCGCCCAGTATGCCGGCCAGCGCCGATCCCATGGCCGATCCCTGTACCTCGAGGCGGGGCAGGCCGAAGTGTCCGTAGATCAGCCCGTAGTTCAGGATGACGTTGATGATGTTGATGGTGATGCCGATCTTCATCGGCGTCTTCGTATCGCCGATACCACGGAAGAAACTGGCCGCGGTCATGGCGACCATGAAGGCCGGACCGTCGATCAGCCGCCATTGCAGGTAGGTGATCCCCAGGCGCCGCACTTCGGCGGAGGGCCCCGCGAGGTCGAACAACAGGGGCACGAAGGGGATGACGAGCAGGATCAGCACGCCGCTGGCCACGGCCATGTACAGCCCCTGCCACGTCATGTAGCCGCAGTCCTTCCGGTTGCCCGCGCCGTAGCTCTGGGCGACGAAGGTGTTCAACCCCATGGCCAGCCCCAGGAACGGAAGGTAGAAGAGCCAGGCGAGCATGGATCCGAGACCCACGGCGCCGATCTCGGCCACGCCCAGCTGGCCGACCATGTACGTGTCGACCACGCCCAGCAGCGTTTCGGACATGTTGGCCAGGATGATTGGATAGGCCAGCAGCCATACCTGGTTCACGCTTCCCGAAGAGGGATGGATGGCGGGTACCGTTTCCTGGGCCGAAGGTTTCGATGTATCGGAAACGCTCATTTTTTTCGGAAAGTGGTGGCTTGATCACAGGGAACAACGCCGTTCCTGACACTTCGCATTTTACGAATCAGTCGGATCGATTCACGCGAATCTCGCAGGAAAGTGCGCAACACTACGCGTCCCTGCCGGAGATGCTACGCGTCCGTACTGGAAACGCTACGCGTCCCCGACGATGGTCAGTCCGCCGTCGACCACGAGGCTGGCCCCGGTGATGAAGGACGCCTCGTCGGACGCGAGAAACACCACGGCGGACGCGATGTCTTCCGGAAGGCCCAGCCGCTTCATGGGCGGCCGGTCGATGTAGGGCCTGCGAATCGAGTCGTCGAGGCCGTCCCAGGCATTCGTCAATATGGCGCCGGGCAGCACCGCGTTACTGCGGATTTCGGGTCCGTAGTCCACGGCAACGGCCCGCGTGATCCCGACGACCCCGCCCTTGGCGGCGTCGTAGGCGGCGTAGTCCCGGAATCCCACCAGGCTGTGTACCGACGCCGTGTTGACAACTGCGCCTCCACCGGATTCCCGCATGACCGGGATGGCGTGCCTGCAGCCCAGGTAGATCGCTTTCAGGCACACGTCGAGCGTCCGGTCCCAATCGGCTTCCGCCAGGTCGCACACCGGTCCGGGCGCGTGCCAGTACGCGTTGTTGTGCAATATCTGCAGTCCGCCGTAGGTGTCGACCGCGCACTGGACCATGTGGCTGACCTGTTCGTCCCGGGCCACGTCGGCGACGCAGGCCGTGGCCGTCCAGCCATCCCGGCGGATCGATTCGACCGTCTGTTCCAACCCCACTTCGTTGATGTCCACGGCCACGACCCGGGCGCCTTCCCGCGCCATCCTCTCCGCGGTGCCCCGTCCAATGCCCGAGGCCGCGCCGGTTACGATCGCCGTCTTGTCTGCCAGTCTCATGGTTCTGCTCCGTTGCTATGTCGCTGAGTGCAGGCTGTGTCGCGGAATTGACGCGTGCCCCGGAATCCGAGTTAGCGCTCGGTAACCGGCGACTCCCGGGTGCGGCGCCACAGGTCGTCGAACTCCGCGGTCCCGTCCTCCCGCCAGTATTCGGTCCGGATGCCGGGCGTATAGGCCTCCAGTTCCCAGCCATGGCGGATGTTGCCAAAATGGACGCGATGCCCGTCGGGAAACACCGCCGTGCGGATGAAGCGCGGCCTGGGAAAGTCGTAGGGTTCGTCCCGGTCGCGAAAAGGTCTCATCACGTCATCCGGGACGAGGAAGCCGTGCATGGCCTCTTCGTCCACTTCGACGCCCAGCCCGGGCCCGTCGGGGACGCGGTGGAAGCCGCCGACCACCTCGATGGGGTTTTTCAGCAGGTGGTGGCGGTACAGGTTGATGCAGGTGATTGCGGGCCAGGTGGCGTGGGTGAGCACGGCGCCGAGATGGGCGGCCCAGGTGGTGGTGAGTCCGTTGCCGACCATCTGGAGCCAGAAGGGCATGTTGGCCTCCGCGCTGAGGATGCCCTGGTACTTCACCCGCGTGGCGCCGCCGCTGACGACGAAACCGTCGCAGACCGCCTCGCGGATCGCGGTGGTGTAGGGCGGCGATCCGAAATGCATGGCGATGGGACGGCTGATGACCTGCCGCAACTGGCGGTTCCCCAGGAGGTCGGTCTGCGGGATGGGCGTCTCGAACATGGCCACGATATCGAACCGCTCCAGGCCGCGCATGACGGGCATGGCCGCGGCGGCGTTGTGCATGGAGCCGTTGGCGTCGAGGTCCACCCGGAAGTGGCGCGGCACGTTGGCGTCGATCGCCGTCATCTGTTCGTGGATGTCGTGCCACGGCCGTTGCTTGAGCTTGATGGTCGTGTACCCGTTGTCCACGGCGTCCCGGACCTGGCGGACCCAGTCGTCCGGCGGCCCCTCGTTGGACCACCAGGATATGGGGACCCAGTCCCGCACTTTGCTGCCCAGCAGCTTGTGAACCGGGACCTCGAGCGCCTTGCCCACCACGTCGAACAGGGCCATCTGCAGCCCGGCGCCGATCGTATCGTCCTGCATGAAGTCCGCCGGGCTCTTGCCGATGACGCGCTGCACGCTCTGGTCGGTCACCCGCGAATGAATGTAGTGGACGATGGTCTCGCCCCAGCCCACGAGGCCGGCGTCGGTGGTGACCTTGCACAGTTCGAACACGGACCAGTTGTATACCGTTCGCTCCGCCATGGGCCGCTGTCCCTGCGTGAACGGCACGGTGACGGTGAAGCGTTCCACGTTGGTGACTTTCAGGGGCATGAAGTTGCTCCGTTCCTCTCGGTTACACCGGTTTTTCCAGGTAGGCCGCCAACAGGGCGGCGCAACGGACCAGGCTGTTGCGGGGTATGATCTCGAAACCGTGGGTGTTCTCCGTGGGGATGCATAAAAGGCCGGCCTGGGGCGTCTGTCCCACGGACTTGGCCATGGTGGCGTCCGAGGCGTAGCTCTGCCAGTACGCGCACTGGGGTTCCATGTCCAGCGTCCGTCCGCACGCCAGCAGGCGGTCCGCGACGGCCTTGTCGTAGAGTCCCCGCCCGTCGCCGTAGACCACGATGGGTTCGTCGGAGAGTGCCACGCCATACTCCTCGCAGGCCGGGCCGGAATCCACGGCCAGGGACACCTCGCCGGGCAGGGTCCGCGCGGCGTAGGCAGCGCCGTGGCCGCCGATCTCCTCGCAGGTGGTCATCACCAGGTAGGCATCGCCCGCGGGCCGGACGCCCTGGTCCCTCATGCTCGTTGCCGCACCGATGGCGATGGCGATGGCCGCCCGGTTGTCCATGAAATACCCGCCGATGCAGTCTTCGATTTCCCAGAAAGCGCGCCGAGACTGGGCGATGACGACGCGCGTACCGGCGTGCACGCCCGCCTCCTTCAGCTGCTCAGCCGTCCGGCGCGTGAAGACGTACACGTGATTCCAGTCCATGGCCACGTTGCCGCCCTTGGCCTTCGTTTCCCAGATCCGCGCGGAATCGGCCGTCGTGTGCTGCGGACCGACAGAGAGGACGCCCGGAACGATGCCGTCGTCTGCCAGGATCTCGACGGGGCCCTGCCCGTAATTGGCGGGATAGATGCCCCCAAGGGGATTGACCCGGAGCGTGCCGTCCTCGTTGACGCGCTTGACGACCAGGGCCAGTTCGTCCAGATGGGCCATCACGCGGATAACCGGGGCGTCCGGCGAGGCGCCCTTCAGCATGCCGATAACGTTGCCGGCGGCGTCGATCCAGGTCTCGTCGCAAAGGGACTGCAGTTCCCGTTCACATACCGTCCGCACCTCGTCTTCCTGGCCTGACGGACCCCGGGCGTGAACGAGTTCCTGGAGCAATGAAACGAGGTGGTCGTCGGCGGACATAGATCGCTCCTTGCGGGTTGAATTGAACGGTCGCGGTCGTGGTGCGTCTGTCAAAAAGATATGCGTAAAATAGTACTTTTCGATCGGCTTCAGATCAAGGGTAAAGACTTGACAGAGGGCATGTTATGTATAAACTCCAGATATCGTCGTCCTGGTGTACGGAGTTGCCGCCGTCCTGGATTCGGGCGTGGTCTCAGAAGCGGAGATTGGTGGCGCCGTGAACCCCGAAGCGGTTTCAGGCGCAGATCGCCGTCCTGGATTCGGGCGTGGTCTCAGGAGTGGAGATTGGTTCAAGCCTCTCAACTGAAGCTGGCGGCAATCGTCATAAAAACGACGGTCGTGCACACTGTCACTTATTTCGTCGCCGGTGCGCTGGCCTACGCGTTTTTCGACTACCAGTCGCTCTGGGATGAACCGGTCTTCAACGTGTACATGCGGCGCATGGACGATCCGGTCCTGATGGCCGGACCGCTCTTTCAGCCCATCCGAGGGGTGTTGTTCGGCGTGGTGTTCTACCTGCTGCGCCGCGAATACTTCGGCCGGGCTTACGGCTGGCTGACCATCTGGGCGGTCCTGGTCGTGCTGGGGATGTTGAGTACGTTCGGTCCGGCACCGGGTTCCATAGAAGGCCTGATCTATACGACGATTCCCTTCGGCTCGCAGTTCGGCGGCGGGAGCATCGAGACTTTAGCCCAGGCGCTTACCTTTTCGTTTATCGTGTTCTACTGGGTGCGCCAGCCCGATAAGCGGTGGTTGACTTGGGTGTTGACGACTGCGTTTCTCCTCGTCCTGGCGTTTTCACTCATCGGGATGCTACAGTGATCCTTCCTGATTTACCTATTTTACAGGAGTCATTATGTACCGGAATCTGATGGCAATACTCGCAGGTGGCGCATTGGTGACCATGTTGTCGGCCTGCGCGGCCACGGAAGAGGAAACGGCTGCGCCAGAGTCCGAAACCACGGGTGACGCTGAAACTGCGGCCGACGCCGACGTCCTCACCACGACCCTGACGCCCGAGTCGGACCGGGCCGCCATCGTCGCCCACCTGCTGGAAGCGGAGCGGAAGAAGATCAATACCGAGGCCATGGCGATCAACTTCCCCGACATGGACCGTCAGACCGCCTACGACATCCAGGCGGACATCCTGGCCGAGAAACTGAAGAATGAAGAGCGCGTCGGCTGGAAGATCGGGTTCTCCCGCATGCCCGAGGACCCTGCCACGCTGGATCCTATCTACGGCCACATCATGGCGTCGAACGTGTTCGAGCCCGGGACGCCCGTCGAAGCCTCGGCATTCGTGCCCGACTCGGCGACCGTGGAAGGCGAGTTCGCCTTTTTGATCGGCCAGGATCTCCCCGGTCCCGATTTGACCCGCGAGCAGGTCGGCGATGCCGTCACCGCGGTGGTCGGCGTGATCGAACTGCTTTCCACGTGGACGGCCGGTACCGAGGAGAATCCGTCCACGCGCGACCATGACGTCACGGGCAACGTGTTCCACGTGGGCATCATCCTTGGCGAGACGCGGGTGCCCCTCGATGAGATGGATTTCACGATGGAAACCGCGACGGTAGTGATCGACGGCGAGGAAAGGGCCTCCGCGCTGGCCACCATGAACATGGGCGTGGATCCTCTGGAGGCGCTGACCTGGCTGGCCAACGAGTTGACCACCTACAGCGACGAGTACCTCCGGGCGGGGGACGTGGTGATCACCGGAACGGTCTTCCCGCCGCCCCGCATGGGTGCCGGCAGCAAGGCGGTGATGAGCTACACGACCCTCGGCACGATCGAGGTGGAGCTAAAATAAAAAACTGCTACGTCATCGTCGGCCTGGGTGAATTGCTCTGGGACATGCTGCCGTCGGGCCCCCAGCTCGGCGGCGCTCCGGCGAACTTCGCCTACTTCGCGTCCCTTCTGGGTGAAGAGGGCATCGTAGCGAGCCGGGTCGGCCGGGACGACCTCGGGGACCGGGCCGTGGACCGAATCGCCGGTCTCGGCCTGTCCACCGACGCGATACAGCGAGACGAGCACTATCCCACCGGGACGGTCGACGTCGCCCTCGGACCGGACGGGCAGCCTGAATTTACGATTAACGGTGATGTCGCGTGGGAGCACATGGCGTGGACGCCCGGCTGGTCGGCGCTGGCCGCCCGGACGGATGCCGTGTGCTTCGGGACGGTGTGCCGTCACCAGGCGGCTTCGACGAGCGCGGTCACGGCGTTTCTCAAGGCTCTGCGGCCCTCCGCCCTTCGCCTCTTCGACGTGAACCTACGGCAGGACCGGTACACCCCGGCCCTGTTGCATGAATCCTTCCAGCATGCCCACATTGTCAAGCTGAACGACGAGGAACTGCGCACGGTCTGTCCCCTGCTGGACCTCGGGGGAGTGGATCTCGAGTCCATGGCGCGGCAGCTACGCGAGCGGTATGAGCTGGAAGTGGTCTGCGTCACCCGCGGCGCGGAAGGCAGCCTGCTGGTCACCGCGTCCGAGACCGTGGCCCACCCGGGCGTGCCGGTCGACGTGGTGGATACCATCGGCGCCGGCGACGCCTTCACCGCGGTCCTGGCCAGCGGGTACCTGCGCGTCGTGCCGCTTGAACGGGTGAGCGTAGCCGCCAACCGGCTCGGCGCCTGGGTGGCGTCGCGGACCGGCGCCATGCCGGCGGCCGACGAGGCGGTGTGCTCCGCGGTCCGGAATACCCTGCGGGAAGCATAAAGGAAGCACAAAGAAAGCGTAAGGGAAACGACGGATTATTCAGGCAGGTAGTACGTCTCTTCCGCCGGCCGCAGGGGGCGATTGAGCCAGAGGGGCCGGCGCAGTCCGCCCGGTCCGGGCGCGGGGCGCGTCTGGTCCAGCCATTCGCGGTACACCTCGAAGGACTTCTCCGTATCCACCAACACGTCTCCGTAGGCGTCCTCGTCGCGGGCCTTTTCGACCCTGACCTTCTGGTGCCAGCAGTGCATGCCGCTCACGGGATCGGGGTGCACGGGGAAGGTGATGTTCTGGTGCACGCCGCCATCCCGCCAGAAGATGCGGGAGGAGTCGCGGTCGGCGCTTTCGTAGGGCCGGATGCCGTCCATCACTTTCATACGCCACTTGCCGCCGGATGCTTCCTGGATATCCACCAGGTTGACCGACCAGCGGTTGCCGTCCGCGTCCTGCTTGCGCCGCCAACGGCCCAGGTGGTGTGAGCAGGCGACCACGCCGGGCTTCATGGCCTCGGTGACCCAGACGCGGTCCACGAAATGGCCGATCTCGGTGGTCACCCGGACCAGGTCGCCCGTGGTGATGCCCATCCGGTCGGCGTCCTGCCGGTGCATCCACACGGGGTTGCGGTTGGAGATCTCGTTGAGCCACTTGGCGTTACCCGACCTCGAGTGGATCAGCGTGGGCAGCCGGAAGGTGGGCACCAGCGGGAACTCGCCCTTATCGCGGTCGAGCGCGTCGGGGTGCACGTGGCTCTTGATGTAGGTGGGGATGGCGTACTCCGGCCAGCCCCAGTCCACCATGGTCTGGGAGTAGAATTCCTGCTTGAGCGACGGAGTGGGGAAGCCCGCGCGCGGTGTCCCGTCCACCATGACGCCCACGGTCTTGCCGTCGGCGACCAGGGTATTCGTCTCCGGATCGACCTCGGCCCCGGCGGCCGTCTCGTCATCCAGCTTCTTGAGGTGCTTTGCGTAGGCCGTCTTCTCCACCTCGAAGGCGCCGTACTTGCGCATGTAATCCAGGGTGGACAGCCCTTCTTCCGCGGCGGCCTCGGGCAACCCGTCCACGTGGTCGAAGATGTACCGGTAGTATTCGTCGACGGTGATCTTCTCGCCGGGCCGGTAAGGTGAAATGAAATGGTCCCTGATCCCCAGGCTGCCGTCGGGATCGATGCGCCAGGACAGCTCGATCCAGAACTCGTCCTCTTCCCACACCTCGCCCGGGTTGGCCTCGTAGGTGAAGGTCACCGGATCGCCCATGCGCCGCCGCGCCTCCCGCAGGACGGGCTGGCGGAACCCGATCCAGGTGCCCGAGTGGGTCTCATAGCTGATGATGTCGTGGCGCTCGCTGGCGTGGCCCATGGGCAGCACGTAGTCCGCGAAATAGGCCGTCTCGTTCCACGTGGGCGTCAGGGCCGCGTGCAGCCCCACCTTCTCCTCGTCGCGCAGCGCCTCGACCCAGGTGAACCCGTCCGGATACGTCCACACGGGATTGAACACCCGGGTGAAGTAAACGGCCAGCTTTCCCCGTCCCTCTTTCAGGAAATGGGGCAGGAGAAAGCTCATTTCGTAATGGGAGAGGGGGTATTCCTTCGGGAAATGCAGTTCGTTCCAGAACTTCTGGTCCGGGGGGTGATCGAAGACGTTGGGCTTGAACTTGTTCCAACCGCTCGGCGAGGTCCCGCCCTCCGTGCCGACGCTGCCCGTGAGCACGTTCAGGAAGTGGAGACACCGCGCCACAGCCCAGCCGCCGGCGTTGCCGCTTCCCGCGCTGCGCCAGTTGTGGGTGGCGAACCGCGACCCCGCCCGGCCGATCTCCCGGGCGATTTCCACGATCTGCGCCGCCGGTACGCCGCTCTCCTGCTCGGCGAACTCGGGGGTGTATTCGCTGTAGACGGCCTTGAGCGCCTCGATGAACCGCTCGAAGGTGCGCGGCCCGTCGGGGTGTTCCTTCTCCAGGTAGGTCTGCCAGTTCACCCACGTCTTCATGAACTCCCCGTCGTAGGAGCCGTCCTGCAGGATGACGTTGGCCATGGCCAGCAGTACCGCGGCCTCGCTGCCCGGATAGGTCGGCATCCAGTGGTCGGCCATGCTGGCCGTGTTGGACAGCCTCGGGTCCATGACGGCCAGCTTCGCCCCCTTCATCATGCCTTCGATGATGCGCTGGGCGTGGGGATTGAAGTAGTGTCCCGATTCCAGGTGGGCGCTGATGAGGAGGATGAATTGCGCGTTGGCGTGGTCCGGCGACGGCCGGTCGAAGAAATGCCAGAGGGCGTAACCGAAGCGCGCGCCCGACGAGCAGATGTTGGTGTGGCTGTTGTGCCCGTCCACGCCCCAGGCCTTGAGCACCCGGTCGATGTAGCCCTCGGCGCCGGGTCGGCCCACGTGGTAGGCGATCTCGTTGTTGGCGCCCTGCTGCAGGCGTTCGCGGATCCGGCCGGCGATGTCGTCCAGCGCGTCGTCCCAGGACACCCGTTCCCACTCGCCGCTGCCCCGGGCGCCCGACCGGCGCACGGGATAGAGGATGCGGTCGGTGTCGCGGATCTGGTTGATGGTCGCCGGACCCTTGGCGCAGTTGCGCCCCCGGCTGGCCGGGTGGTAGGGATTGCCCTCGAACTTGCGGACCTCCATCGTCTCCTTGTCCACGTAGCTGAGCATGCCGCACCCGGCTTCACAGTTGAAGCAGGCCGTGGGCACCACCATGTAGCGTTTGGTCTGCTGCCGCGGCCAGTCCTGGGCCTCGTACTCCACCCAGTCGTCCCACTGGTCCGGCGGCGGGTAGTCCGTGAGCGCGCCGCCTTCGGTCAGGCTCGGGAGATCCGGTCCGTCCACTTCGTGCAGGTTGGGGATCAGGCCGATCTTCTCGGCCAGCGATTCGATCAATCCCGGTTTATGGCGTATGGACATGGAGTCTTTTCCATCCTCGATCGTCAGTGCGTTAACTCAGCGGAATGTCCTGCGGCGCTCTGACCCAGACGTACTCCGTCGCGTAGAGACCGATCAGCACGCCCGCGCCCGCCGCGGCGAGGACCGCTTCACCGCCGATCCAGGCCAGTACGACGGGCACAAGATTGCCGATCGCGATACCAAGCAGCCAGAAGTATCCCCGGTACCTGCCACGGACGATGGCCTGCACGGCTTTTCGGGCGTCGGCCGTGGGATGGGGCGTCAGCATCTCGGACGCGATGACCAGCAGGTTCAGGATGATGGCGACAATTAACGTGTTCCGCACGAAGGCGGTCCACGCCTCGCCGGGCTCGCCGAAAAGGTGCGCCAGGGCGAACACCGCCGCACCGGCCAGTACCGCGTGGAGCAGCATGTGCAGGACCAGCGTCGGGCTCTGCCAGAAATCCCGCCCCTTGGCCTGGGCGAAGAGAAAGGCCGTGTATACTGCCGTGACGACCGCCAACACTGCCGTGATCCAGCCGATGATTTCAGCCGCTCCGGTCCGACCGGTCCACATGGCCGCGGCCCAGAGCGTGAGCGCCAGCCCGTAGAGGGTCAGGGCGTAGCCGCCGAGCACGAGCCAGGATTTCCACTGGGGACGAAGCAGCACGTATAGAAAGCGTTTGGGTTGGGTCAGGTCGCTGACGAGCAGGATCGTCGTGGCCAGGAGGAACGTCAAGGCCACGGTGCAGCCGGCCCACGCGAGCACGGGATCGACGGCATACCCGAAGACCGAGGCCGCGAAGGGAAGGAGGAAGGCCCCCGCCGAAATGGCCTTGGTCCACACGTAGGCTGCCACGTCGTTGCCCCACAGGACGCCCTTGTCCGGTGCGTCGTAGACCCGGCGCGCCGCGGCGTCTTTTCCATTGCCCCGATCGCTGCCTGGTTCCGCTCCAGCCCGGCCACCAGCGTCATCCTGTCGGTCGCCGCCAACCTGCCCGTCCTGTCCCATCCCCCCAAGCTGCCGGATCATGTCCTCCGGATCCGCCTTGGCGGTCCGTTCCTCGATATACCGGGCAAAATGGCCGACGCCGTCCGACTGCGAACTCCACATGTAGTTGTCCGACGTCGCGGTTTCCCCGGGCGTCAATGAGGCCTCGTCGCCGTCGATGTAGTACAGGCGGGGCTTCGTGTCCTTCTCGATCTTTCGGACCGTCACCTGTTCCTTCGCGAGCAACTGGGAGATCTCCGTCGAACCATCGTCCATATCGCCTGAGATGATGGCGTGTTCCGGGCAGACGTTCACGCAGGCGGGTTCGAGACCGATATCCACTCGGTGGGCGCAGTAGTTGCACTTGGCCGCCGTATGGGTGTCCGGATCGATATACAGGGCGTCGTAGGGACAGGCCTGCATGCAGCCCTTGCATCCGATGCATCGCCGCGGATCGAAATCGACGATGCCGTCCTTCCGGGTGTACAGCGCCGTCACCGGACAGATCTCCACGCAGGGGGCGTCCTCGCAATGGTTGCACCGCATGACGGAGAAATGCCTCGACGTGTTCGGATACGTCCCTTTCTCGATGTACTTCACCCAGGTCCGGTTGACGCCGAGGGGCACTTCGTGCTCAGCCTTGCACGCGACGGTGCAGGCGTGGCACCCGATGCACTTCCTGTTGTCGATGATGAAACCGTATTGCATGGATGCTCCGGATGATGCGGTCAGCCGGAAAGCGTTCCGTACTGGCCGCCGTAGAAGACCAATGGGCGCCCTTGCCCGGCGCCGCCCGCAACGATCTCGCCGATGAAGATGTCGTGATCTCCGCCCTGCAGTATTTCTGTGACGCGGCAGTCAACGTAGGCCAGCGCTTGCTCGAAAACGGGCGAACCCGTGGCCTCGGTCCGGTACGCGATGCCTGAAAAGTCCTTTGGACCGTGCTTTGCGAAACGCACGGAGATTTCTTCCTGTTCTTCGGTCAGAATATTGACGGCGAAGCAGTCGCTGGCCCTGAGGTAGGTGTTCATCTGGGCCTTCACGTCCACCGATACGAGAATGAGCGGGGGATCCAGCGAGAGGGAAGCCACCGCATTGGCGGTCATGCCCTGCGGCCTGTCCTCGTAGCAGGTGGTTACGACGGTCACGCCGGTCGCGAAATGCCCCATGATCCGTCGTTGTTCCATTTGATCAAAAGCCATTTTACCACGCTTGTCAGGGAGTTTTCCGCGATCGGGCAACTGTCTCCCACTGTGATGCATCGTCCCGTCAAAGTCAATGTATTTAAAGATGGTCCCGCGTTTCATTCCCGGTGGCGTCTCAGGGCTACAGCCGAATCACCACGGAAGCGGTTACGGGTATCCACCGGGCGCTTTCATCGAACACATTGCGTGCATGGTTGTACCTCGCCTCCAGGGACAACCGCACGTGGTCGCTGACGGTCAGGTTGACCCCCAGGCCGAACACGAACATGAACGAGTGGTCGCTGGTACCGGAGTCCGCGTCTTCACCCGCGGCAGTGCGATCGGATCGGCCCGTGAAGCGATCGGGCCGACCTGTGGCCCTGACCCATCCCACGCCCCCGTGGCCATAGAATCCCACGGGATCCGCGATCCCCTCAATCAGCAGGCCCACATTGCCACCCGTCAGCGTTTTATCGGCAACCGATGCCGACCCCTCGTTAGCCATCCCTTCATTCGAATGCGAAAACGCCGAGCCTTCAATTCCGAAACGACTGTGATGGCCCTCGAGCAACAGGAAGTAACCTTCATCGACGGGTATCGCCAGGCCAGCGACCAGAAAAGGGCCGGCCGAAGCCGTACCGTCCGCCAGGTCACCGATGGGCATGGCGGGTCCGCCTCCAAACCTGACATTCGCCTGCCCCTCGGCCTGCAGCGGTGAAAACATACACGCGATCGCCAGACAAACACCACGCACTTGAGAACTCCCTTCATGCAGCATCATGTCGCAACTTCGAATTCACCGGAAAGAACGGACCGATTTTTTGGCTCAATGAGCAGGTTCCGTGTGAAAGAAGTAACTTATTTCTGAATTTTGTGGGAATAGAATCGGCGCCGGCGTGGTCTAATCAGTAGGCAGCGACAACCGTTCGGATCGATCTCCGGTACTTTCGAGATGCGTTAACGGGCCGCGCCGGCCGACAGTCCGTTGGATGCTGACCATATTGTTCCGGCCATTCGAGGGAAGCGGGATGAGGGAAGACGCCTTGACGGACGAAGCACTGGTCGACGCCGCCCGCGATGGGTGCGAGGACGCCTTCCGCACCCTCGTGGAACGATACGAAGGCCGCGTGGCGTCCGTCGTGATCCGCATGCTGGGGAACACTCCCGAAGCCGAGGACGCGGGGCAGGAGACTTTCATCCGGTTCTATCGCGGCTTGCGAGGATTCCGCGGTCAGGCGTCAGTCGGCACCTACCTGACGCGGATCGCCATCAACCTCTCGCTCACCGAACTCAAAAAACGCCGGCGACGTTCGATCTTCGTCCCCTTCACACCGCCGGGCAGGGAAGACGACACACCGGAACCGGAATATGCCGACCCGGCGGCCAGTGCCGAATACGACGACACGGCCGACCGGATTCAGGCGGCGCTGAACCGATTGAAGCCCGAATTCCGTTCCGTGATTGTACTCCGGCTGATAGAGGGCTACTCGACGAAAGAAACCGCCGAGATCCTGGGCTTGCCCGTCGGGACGGTACTGTCCCGCCTGAGGAGGTCCCAGGAGAAACTGAAACGCATGCTTATTTCCTCTAACAGGGAGCTTGTCCATGAAACGGTCTGAACTGGATCTGCTGTACCGGTCGCTGGATGCGTCCCTGACGCCCGGTGAACAAAGCCGCCTGGACGCGGCGTTGCGGCGCGATCCCGGCCTGCGGGACGAATACGAGCGACTGGTCCGGCTGCGAAGCCAGGTCGAAAACCAGGAATCGCCCTCGTTCCGGGCGGATTTCTCCCAACGCGTCATGGAACGCCTGGCGGCGGAATCCACGGCCATTCCGGCGTCGAATCCTGAAGGTGGGACAACGCCTGAATTCGAGGACGCGCTGTCCCTCATGTTCCGCAAAGTGGCGGTGGCCGCTTCGGTCGCTGCCGTCCTGTTGTTGACCTACAACCTGGCCACGTCCGAAAACGTCTCCATCACCACGTCGTTCGGGCTGACCGAGGAACTGTATCCTGAAGACCTGTACGACGCGCGGATCGCGCTGGAATCGGAGGGCGAATTATGAACATCCATCTGAAGACCGCGGCCATTCTGCTGGCCACGTTGATCATCGGCATGGTCTGCGGCGCGCTCATCCTGGGCGCTTTTGCCCGGGACCAGTTGCAACCTCCGCCCCAGGTGACCCGGGAACGCTTCGTGGAACGGTGGGTCAGGATGGTGCGGCCGGACCCGGCGCAGATGCAGAGGATCCGGGAAGTGGTGAACGAGCACGAACCCGGGTTCCGGGAGAACTACATGCGCCACCGGCAGGAGATGCAGGTCCTGGTCGATTCGTTGCACAGGGACCTGGAACCCATCCTTACCGAAACGCAACTCGAGCGGATCAAGCGGATCCGCGAAGGACGCGAACGCATCCGCGAGTTCCGCCGTGATGGCGATCACGAATCGCGCAGAGACCGTCCCCGACGGCCGCCCGGACGCAACCGGGCCGGCGAGGGCCCCCGGGGGGATCGTCCTGACAGCATTCGTTCGGAAGGGCGCGGGAGCGACGACCGTACGGAAGGGCGCGGGAACGGCGGCGACCACTGACTCCTCGTTCCGACAGGCCATGAGTGGCACGATCGCCGGTTGAATGCCCGGCCTCTGGACCCGCAACCGGGCAATGTACGGATGTAAAGAAAGTCGGAATAAACTTCACCCGGCCACTGTCTAATCCTGTAGAGCAGCACGAAGACGATCTCCGGAGATCGCGGTTCATACATCCGCCAGCATTACCACGAAGGGAGCGACAAAATGAAAAAGATCATTTCAGGAACCATCGCCGGCGCGCTGAGTATCGTCGTACTGACCTGGACTATTGTCGTACTGGCCTGGGCTTCTGATGCGATGGGCCGGATCGGTCATGAGGATGCTGACGTGCTCGACGGAGTAGCTGAACTCGCAGCGGCTGGATCGTCCGGCGAGTTCGATGACATCCTGGCCGTCGATCTCGCCGATGACGACGCGGATGACGTGCGGACGCGTCTGTCCCGGAGAGGAATGTCCGGTCTCGAGCTCACGGACGAGCAGGAGGATAAGATCGAGACGCTGCGTTCTGCCTACACGCGGGAAATGATACAGCTTCGCGCCGACTCAAGGCTTGCGCGGGTCGATCTTCGCGAACTGATGAATGAGATCAGCCCGGACATCGACAGGGTGAAGGAACTGGCCGCGGCCGCATCGGCGGCCCAGGGCGCCGTATTCGAGCGAAGCGCGCTCTACCGCGCCGAGTTCAAGCATGTCCTGACCCCGGAGCAGCAGGAGAACCTGCGGGAGTCATTCCGCGACCGGCGCGACGGTCGCCGGGACTCCGGGATGCGTGGGCGGCGCGACGGCCGCGAATCGCGCAACCTGCGTTGAGCAGGTGTCGCAAGCTGAAGGAATTCGAAGCGCGTTAAGTGGTTTGACGCAGTGATCGTAGACGAACACATGCCGCGGAAGGATCCAGGTCCGGCCGCGGCATTTAACCGCGGAATCATGCCGCAACATTCAATCGCCAAATTGGATTAAAAAAGGAGTCGAAACATGAGATACCGTCTTCACCTGGCCATACTCGGCCTGATCATGACTGCGTTTGTCGTAAACGACGCGGCCGCGCAGCGAGGCGGATTCGGCCGCGGGGGCGGCCGTGGCCAGAACAACGCCATGATGGAACGAATGCGGGCGGTGAGTACCTTCCCGGTCGACCGTATCTGGCACGTGTTGAGCATCCGGATGGACACGACCGACGAACAGGTGCTCCAATTGCGCCCGGTCGTGAAGGAAGCCTCGTCTCAGAAGGCCGCGCTGGTGGAGCAGGCCACGAAGTCCGAGGACTGGAGCTGGCTGCGCGAACAACTGGAAGCGAATGAAAAGCAGTTTAAGGAGAACCTGAAGGGCATGCTTTCCGCCGACGAGTTTAAAGCGTTCGAGCAACTGGCGGAGGAAGCGTCAAGCCTGATGCCGGACAGGCAAGGCAGGCCCAGGCGTTGACGGTGCGGGTTCACCTGGTCCGTCCGGCTTACCCGGGTTCGCCGGGATTCGCCGGGATCGCACGGACCCGCCTATCCCGACCACCGATCTATTTTCTCTTCATCCAGGTCCATACCCAACCCCGGATTCTCGAAAGGAGCGAGTTCACCGCCGTCGAGGGTGAAGGGGTTGGCGCATACATCGTCCCGAAGCAAGCCGGGCCCCACCAGGTCCGAGGGTACCTCGACGTTCGCCGATGAAACGGCGAGATGCACCGACGCCGCGGTACCGGGTCCCAGTTCGATGGTGCTGCCCAGCAAGGCGGGCATCCCCGCAGTCTCCGCGGCGTGGAGCAGGCGGCCCGCGCGGCGAAGCCCGCCGGCCTGGCAAGGGACGACGTTGACGATGTCCACGGCGCGGTGGCGGATCAGGGCCGTCATGAAGGCGTCCCCGAGATCGGCGACATGCTCGATGATGGGTATGGGGGAGCGGCGGCGGACTTTCGCCAGCGCTTCGGCAATGCCCTCCGCATCCGCTTCAATCCGGGCGGGATCCTCCCGCGACATGGGCCGTGAGAGCGCGCGAATCGGCGTCTCGCACGCGTCGGCCCCGGCCTCCGCCATGTCGCGCAGCCTGGCCAGGGCCTCGTCTTCCTCCCAGTAACCGCTGGCATCCACCTTGATGTAGGCTTCGGGTCCCGCAATCCTGCGTGTAAGTCTCACCCGCTCGAGGTCCCGTTCGTGGTCCTCGCCCACCTTGAGCTTGAAGGCCTTCATGCCCGATCCCACTTGGTCGGCAACCTCCCGCTCAAGAGCACGCAGTTCGTCTTCGAGCGTGGCGTCGCCGCGCAGATAGGCCACCCAGGAAACGGATGCGGCGCGCCGGCACCGGCCGCCCAGGAGTTCGTACAACGGAAGGCTGTGCGTCTTTCCGACCAGGTCGAGCAACGCACATTCGACGCCGAAGAGCATCAATTGCCGGAGTTCGGGGTACCAGTCGCCGGGAAGCGCCTCGTCGACACTGTCATAGAGGCTGCGCCACGCGCGCACGTCGCCGTCGGCCAGCACGTCACTGCCGGCCAGCACGTCGCCACCGGCCAGCACGCCGGACAACAGGTCCCGCAGCACCGTGGGTGTAGGGGCGTCCATCCGCGGCGCGATATCGGAGACCTCGCCGATACCGGTCAAGCCATCCGGCGTCTTCAATTCGATGATCTGGTAGGTGGACCGACCGTGATCGATGGTGGCCTTCAGTAACTTGGGGTCCGCGCAGTAGGTATCGTAGATGCGCGGTACGGCCACCTGGCGCACGCGGACGTCGGAGATTCGCATTTCGGTATGTTACCGCCGTCGAGTTCCGGGGTCAATGGCATCTTCATTCGTCGTTCGCGCGGTTTCCCTGCCGGTTGCAACTTGCCTGAAGGGTACATAGTCTATATCTTTAAAGAGCCAGATTCCGAACACACAACCCGACTACACAGGGGAAGTACCTCATGTCTCGATATTTGAAACTGGTCTTGATGACCGGCTTGATCGCGCTGATGGGTGGTTTTTTGCAGACCGGACCGGGCGCGGAGCGTTCGGTGGCGACCGATCGCCTGCGTTCGGCCGACGACGCGGCGCGGACCGCGGAAAGCGCGATAAGCGCCGTGCCAATCTCGAAAAGCGCTGAAAACGCGGAACGAACTATCCGGGAGATCACCGGACTGTTCGGTCCATTCGGTCCGGAGGAAGCCTACGCCCGCCGCGGTTTCGGCGGTTTCCGGAGTTCACGGTCCCTTTGGAATCGCCGCAGTTCCTTTGGCCGGCGCAGCCCTTTCTCCCGGAGCAACACGGCTGCCGCCACGCGGCAGACACCGGCCCGCACGACGCGGCAATCCGCCACGCCGGCGCGCAGCACGTCGGCCGGGCAACCCTCGGCCACCGCGGCGCGTTCGACCCGGGCAGGCGCCGCATCCACCGGCCGGGCCACGGCGCGGTCTTCGGTCATGGGCCGGCGGGTCCAGAGCGAAACGGCGCGCCGGTCGCTGGCCACGCACCAGTCCAGGCAGGCCGGTTTCGCCCGGTCGTCCAACTCGGCCGCCAATACGAGCACCTACCGGGATAACGGCCTCTACAACCGGGGCTCGCAGAACCGCACGTCCTACGACAACTACTACGCAGGCCGAGACAGTTATTATGGGGGCATGGGCTGGAGGACGCCGGGATACGCCTTCATGTCATACCCCAGCTTCGGCATGTGGGACGCCCTGTTCATGTGGTCCATGCTGGACATGATGAGCAGCCGCCGTCACTACGCTGTGGCCCATCACCATGCCAACGACCCGGGGTACCAGGAATGGCGCGGCGAGGCCGAGCGCCTGGCCGAGGACAACGCGGAACTGCGTGCGAAGCTGGACGAGCTGGACCGACAGGTCGCCACGCTGGAAGGCACGCCGAGAGATCCCGAATACCTGCCGCCCGGCGTCACCCCGGCGATCGCCCTGGCCGCCGAAGTCGTGGCCACCGCCGATCCGAACCAACCCCGCATTACGGTGAATACGGGGGTGGCGAATGGCAATTACCATCGATTCGGCCAGATCCTGCAGACGCACCTGCCTGATTTCGACGTGATGCTCGAGACGACGGCGGGTTCGGAGGAGAACCTGAACAACCTGGTCCAGAACCAGGTCGACGCGATCCTCGTGCAGAGCGACATCCTGAACTCCTACCTGCGCAGGAACCCTGACGCGGAAGACCAACTGGTCGGGCTGCAGTCGACCCTGTACACCGAGTACGTGCAACTGATCGTCAACGAGGACGGCGGCATCGCGAGCGTCTCCGACCTCGAGCCGAACACCCATATCGTGTACGTCGGCCCCCGGGGTTCGGGGACGCACAGGGCCTGGGAGGGCTTCGTCCTGCAGGATCCGAGGTACGGGGAGTTCAATACGCGGTTCGCCAGCTACGAGGAAGCGTTGAGCCAGGTGGCGGGAGATGCCAATTCGGTCATGCTGTTCGTCGCCGGCCTCAACTCGGAGCTGCTCAAGGAGGCGGACCGCCAGTACGGACTGCAGTTGAGCATGGTCGCCGTGGACGAGCACTATTTCAGCACGGCCGTGGACCAGTTCGGAAACACGATCTACGAGGTGGCGACGATCCCCCACGAGACCTATCCCGAGCTGCAGGAAGGCTGGCTCTTCGGCTATTTCGACAGCAGCGTCGAGACGCTCACGGTGGACGCCATCCTGATCCTGTCCAAGCAGTGGGTGGATACCTACGGCAGCAAGCCGATGACCCTCTTCGAGGACGCCCTGTGGCGGTCCATCGACGACATCAAGCCCATCGTGGGCGAGGAGTAGCGCTAAGGCCCGATGAGCTTTCACATCATTCGTTCCGTAGCGAAGAAGCAGGCGAAAGAGGCGGCTGGTTTTTTTCGGAAGAAACCCGAGCGGGTCGACCAGGACCTGCCCCTGGGCGTCGCCATCGACCGGTTGGTCGACATTGATGCTGTCGCGTCGTCCACCTTTACCGGTCTCGTCCATTTCAACTTTCCCTCCTTTCCCATGGCCATCGAGGCGATCGGAAAGATCGACCTCGGCGAAGGGGCCATGGCCTACCGGTGCTATCTCCAGGATACCTCGGCGTTTCTCCAGGTGGTGTCGGACCACGGGGAGCCCGTGGAATGCCGCCTGTACGTGC
The DNA here is from genome assembly GCA_009841265.1 of Gemmatimonadota bacterium. NCBI lineage: Bacteria > Pseudomonadati > Gemmatimonadota > Gemmatimonadota bacterium. Next base: position 405,089 of record VXMB01000007.1, read on the forward strand.
TCGACCGGGATCTGTATCCCCATTCCGAGGAAGTCTGGGAACAGTGGCTGAACAGCACGGACGGCATCATAGGATCCCCGGAAGTGCTGCACGGCGACGGGGAGGAAAGAAGCTACCAGCGGGAATGGATGGACGGCGACGGGCAGTCTGCCCCGGTACAGGTCGACGAGCGGATCATCCGCGACGCGTACGGAGAGCAGGTCTTCGAGGAAACCCAGCAGGCCATGTCCTACTTCCGGGTGGCGAGCGGGGATCCCCACAACCCGGAAGATCCCGAGCGCGTGGACGAATTCCTGTTGATCAGCGCGGGCGACGGCGTTATAGAACTGTATCTGGGCGTGGCATTGATGCTCGAGGAAGTCACGGTTATTTAAACGCGAAAGGATGAAAAAATGATCTGGAAGTTTCTCTCCCGCGTCGGCAAGAAACAGGCCGGCAACGCCCTGGAGTCCTTCACCCAGGCCGTGGTGGCCTTCGACCCGGAAACCGCCTCCGAGGCGCAGATCTCCCTCATGGAAGAGGAACTCGATAAGCTCGGGAAGCGGGTCGGCAAGGCCGAGATGGACGTGAAGAAGGACCATGAAGAGACGCAGGCGCTGTTGACGCAGTACGACCGGTACCTGGCCGCCGCCGAACGGATCGAAGGCCAGCTCGAAGGGGCGGACGAGGCCCAGCGGCCCAAGCTGGAGGAGAGCCTGGAGAAGCTGGTCGCGGAACTGGAGCGTCTGAACCCGGAGATCGAACGGGAGCGCCAGGAGGACCAGGAAGCGGAGGCCTTCGCGACCGAGCTGCGCCAGGCCTACGATGTGGCAGCGGAGAAGCTCAAGAAGGCGCAGGTCCAGCTGAAACAGGCCCAGCGCCGCATGGAGCAGGCCCGTATGAAGAAGGAGCGGTCCCTCGAACGTGCCGAGGGCGTACGGCAGGCCGCGGGACTGAGCAGTTCAATGGGCGGTCTCGACACGGCCCTCAACGCCATGGACAAGGAGACGGAGAAGGCGGAGACGACCTCCCGTGCCGCGGAGCTGAAGATCGGCGCCTTCGGCCAGACCGAAATCAGCGATGATCCAAACATCGCGGCGGCCCTTGAAGCGGCCGACAAACCCGCGCTACCCGCTTCGTCGACGCGGGACCGGCTGGCGGCCCTGCGTTCCAGGAAGTCCTGAGACCGTCGCAGGATCTGAAATCAAAGGCTCACCCGATGCGAAAAGCGGACGGTGGGCCTTTCTCTTTAAATATGCCTTAGATAAGCCCACCGAACTCTCCCAGGAGGCAAACCATGCCGGGAATCCTGTCCTCCCTCCTTGCGGCCGTACACCGTTTCGGTCCCTACGTACTGGCCGTCAACATGATCCTCTATTTTATCGAGTTGCAGTATACCCAGACGCGCAGCAGCCTGGACGCCGGCGCCTGGGCGGGGTTCATCTGGATCGAACGGGTCATCGCCGGGTTCTTCACCCTGGAATACGTGCTGCGCATCAAGCTGGCGCCGCACAAGGGGAAGTACCTGCGCAGCGGGCTCGGGTTGATCGACCTGGTCAGCATCCTGCCCTTCTGGATCGGATTCTATCCCGGCCTGACCCAGGAGCAGCTCGGCCTGGTGCGCGGCGCGCGGACGCTCCGGCTGCTCAAGATGTTCCGGTACAGCCCCAAGCTGGCGGAGTTCGCCCGGTCCATGTATACCAATCGCGTCCGGGTCATTCCCATCTTCCTCATCACCATCATGTACCTGATGATCAGCTCTACCGTGATCTACGAGGTGGAACGCCGCGCCCAGCCGGAGGTATTCAATGTCTACGGCGACAGCATCTGGTGGGCCGTGGTGACCTCCACCACGGTGGGGTACGGGGACAAGTACCCGGTCACGCCCCTGGGACAGGGGGCCACCGTCCTGATGATGATGGTGGGCATCGGTATCGTGGGCATGATCTTCGGGTTTTTCGCGGACAGCTTCCACGACTCCCGGCAACCGCTGGAACCTACGTTAATGGAGGCGTACTGCCGGGGTGTTCACGAGGAGGGGAAGGAGGGCCGCACGGTGCAGGCCCTGCGGCAGACTCACCGCAGCAACCCGCAATTCCTGATCTTCGCCGATACGGTGGACCGGTATATCGGTTAGGCGGAAGGAGCAAACCAGGCGGAAGGCGCGAGTTAGGCGAAATGCGCGAACTAGAGGGATGATGTCTATTCCGACCCGGTCTCTGGATCCGTCTCTGGATCGGGTTCGGGATCGGGCTCGAACGTCCCGATGGATTCCTTGAGGGAAATCAGCCTCCGGAGCCGTCTCCGGTCCTTGGGCGTGAAACGATCCGTGTAGGCGTCGTAGATGGGTTGCTCGGGCGCGCCGTCGATGCGCGTGACGATCACGTACAGAAAGAGGTTGTCCACGTCCTCCGGGGCGTTCTTCCAGACGGGCGACAGCAGGGCGAAGTTCCAGACGGCCCGCTCGTCCGGCCCCAGGTCCTTGCCCTCCGTGTGCCGGATGTTGTAGTTGAAATCGTCGTCCAGGATCCACTTCCGGGGTTCCCTTCTCATGAGCGAACCGCGGAAGTACACCTTGGAGATCCGGTGTTCCGTCCGGTTGTGTATGGAGAGTTTCACGACGGACCGGCCGCGCTGCACGTAGTACTCGACCCCACGCACCCTCACGTCCTTGAGACTTTCCATGGCGGAATCCGTGTTCTCCTGCTTCTCCTCGAGGGCCTCGATGGCCTTGTTCACCCGCTCGTTCCACTCCGCGAAGATGTCCGTCGCGTCCATGCCGTCCAGCCGGCCGCGGATCCGGTTCTGTATGGCGTCTGACGCGTTCAGCGAGCTGATTACGTTGTCGCTGTAGAGGTACTCGAACGCATCCAGCACGTCGTCTAGTCTTTCCTGGTCGTCCTCGGCCAGGGTGGCCTTGACCTCGGCGATGGATGCGTCGAAGGTATCGACGTCCGTGCCATCTATGGTAGGACCGGACTTGCAGGCCATCGCGACCAGCGCGAGACCCGCGGTAAACAGACTCAGGCGCGTCATTGTTCGTCTCCTGCCGAACACGCTTCCGTAAGCTCTTGCGTTCATGTAAATACTATCCGGTTTTTGCTGAATGTACAAGATTAAACGTTCTCGGCCGCACGCAGTTCCTCTGCAGGTTTGCGCGCCACGAAATCGTGCAGTTCGCGCCTGGAGAGGACGGACGTGGCCGGTTTCTGCACGATGACGGCCGCCGCGTCGTTGGCGAGCACCCCCGCCTTTTCGAGGGGTAGCCCCAGCGCCGCGCCGATGGCCAGTCCCGCCCGTACCGTGTCTCCGCAGCCGACCTTGTCTACGGGTTGTACCCGATGCCCGGGCACGTGGAAGAACCCGCCCGATCCCACGCCGCAGAGTCCGTGCGCGCCGAGGGTGACTACCGTGTTCCGGCAGCCCAGCGCGTCGTGCAGTCGCCGGCAGTCGGTTTCCAGCCGGTCCATGGAGAACCCGCCGATGAGTTCGGTGGCCTCGGCGGCGTTCGGCGCGATGATGTCCACGCCGGAGAAGGCCTCCCGGTTTCCCGGTTTGAAATCGACCACGACCGGGATTTCATGGAGGCGGCATTCACGGATAATCTGGCCCGCGTTCTCCGTGGTAAAGACGCCCTTGTCGTAGTCGCTCAGGACCACCACGTCGGTTTCCGGCAGCGCGCGAAGCACTTCCTTCACCAGCGCGGCCGAGATCCTTTCGCCCACCCGGTCGGTGCTCTCGGAATCGCGGCGCAGCAGGTAGTCGTCGTCCAGGTACAGCCGGACCTTGGTCGTGGTGGCCCGGCCGCCGTCCCGGATCAGGCCGTGGCGGATGGACAAACCGTCGGCGAGCTCCCGGATCTTGAAGTAATGTTCGTCGTCGCCCGTCACGCCCGCGAGGGTGGTGCGCACGTCCAGGGAAGCCAGGTTGGCGGCCACGTTGCCCGCGCCGCCCAGCACCTTGATCGTCTCCTGTGCCTGGTAGGCCCGCTTTCCTGGCTTCTCCGAATCGATGGGCTTGCTGTCGCCGGTCCGGCAGAACTCGTAGACGTCGAGCATGACGTCCCCGACGACGAGGGCGCGCAGTTCCGGGAGACGATCGATGACCTCGAGCGCACTGCCGGGGTTGTAGTCCGGGTTCCGGTTCATGGGCTTTCCATTCCGACGCCCTTCATCGATGCGATGCGGGCGATGAGGCCGGCCTGGTCGAGGATGGCGAAACCTGCGCGTCGCGCCAGCGCGTGGTCGTCCGGTCCGATGTACCCCCAGGAAGCCAGCATCAGTTCGAGCTGGGGCTCACCGGCGTTACCGGGCTTACCGGCGTTGAAATGGGCGTCGAGTTCCACCAGGTTGCCTATGGAGTCGTCGACGAACCCGTACCGCTCCCGGCCGAACCGCGCCTTGATCGCCTCCAGGTTCTCGATCTTGGTGGCCCCGTGATCGCCCGCGTACACGTTTTCCGGCCGGACGGCCAGGCCGAAGTGGTGGCACAGGGTCACGGTGGCCTCCCGGTTCTTGTTGGTCAGGATCACGATCCCTTCGGCGTCCACCCCTTTCAATTCGTCCCAGACCGGCTGGTAGACCGTGTTGAGCGACGGCCACTGGACGGGATCGTGGACGACGAACCGCTTCCGGGCCGCGAAGAACCGGACCGTGCGTTCCTTCAGGGGAACGTCCGACGATTCGCGGATCGCCCGGTATTCCGCCGGATCCAGCCGGTGGTCGACGGGCAGGCCGGCGTTCTCGACACACCAGGCCATCAGGTTGATCGCGTCGCCGGCTGGCTGGACGTGGAACCGGTTGGTCACGAAGAGCGCCGCCGCGTTGCCGGGCAGATCGTCCGGAGAAGTGGCCAGTCCGCCCGTGACCGCATTGTAGGCCGTGATCGACATCTCCACGACGGAATTCAGCAGGACGCCGTCGAAATCGAAAATGAGCATGGACCCGTTGTCGGGGGCCTGCTGTAGACGCGTCACGGCCGCTGCACCCCCTGGGCTTCGACGTAGAGGGCGTACAGCGACTGACTGGCGGCCATGAACAGCCGGTTCTTCTTCACGCCGCCGAAGCACAGGTTGGCGCAGGGCTCCGGCAGGTGGATCATCCCAAGCCGGTCGCCTTCCGGGGAGAAGCAGACCACGCCGTTCGTGTCCGGTCCGCCCCAGCCGGAGGCGGCCCACAGATTGCCGTCCACGTCGGTCCGGACGCCGTCGGAGGAAGCTGGTTTCATGTCGGTGAATATGCGGGAGCTTGTGGCGCGGGTACCCGAAATGTCCAGTACCCGGATATGGGCGGGTCCGTCGGGGTCGTGGGAAGCGCCTGTATCTACAACGTATAGACGTGATTCGTCGGGCGAGAAGCAGAGCCCGTTGGGACGCATGAAGTCATCGGCGATGACGGTCGCGCCGCCCGTGAACGGGTCCAGTCGATACACGCGGGTGGGCTGTTCGAATTCGGCCTTGTGCCCTTCGTAGTTCATCAGGATGCCGTACCCCGGGTCGGTGAACCAGACCGAGCCGTCGGAGTGCACCGCCACGTCGTTCGGCGCGTTGAGCCGCTTGCCGTCGAACCGGTCGATCAGCACGGTGATCGTCCCGTCGTGATCCGTGCGCGTCACCCGCCGGGTGTCGTGCTCGCAGGAGATCAGCCGCCCCTCGCGGTCCCGCGTGTTGCCGTTGGTGTTGTTGGACGGCTTGCGGAAGACGGACACCGCGCCGGTCTCTTCGTCCCAGCGCAGCAAGCGGTTGTTGGGGATGTCGCTCCATACCAGGCATCGGGCGTCGCCGATCCATACGGGGCCTTCCGACCACCGCGTCCCGGTGAACAACCGCTCGATCCCCGCCGTGTGCAGCACGTAGGGTTTGAACCGGTCGTCGATGATCTCGACATCGGGATCGGGATAGCTCACGAGACCCCGGTCCCAATCCCTGCCATGGTCGTTCATATCCGCTCCGTGATGAGGCGTGTCGTATCCATCCGGTCGGCATCAATGCAACGGCTCAAGATATGGTGCAGACAGCCCGCGGACAAGCGAGAAATAGGCTGGCGTCCATGTCGCGGACGGCCCGTGGACAAGCGGGAAACAGGCTGGCGTCAGGTCCCGCGGGTGTCCCCGTAGAGGTCGATATGAACCCGCGGGCAGTACCGGAAGCCGCGGGATTTGCAGGCCTCGGCGACCCACGCGCCGCGGCTGCTCAACTCCCCGGCCGTCCGCCCCTGGGGCATGAGGAGCACCCGGTTCCGGTCCACGTCGTCCAGGTCCGCGAGTAGTGATTCGACTTCGTCCAGGTCTTCCTGGCGGTCGACCACGAACTTCAACTGATAGGGGTAGGCCGCCATGAACCGACCGAGGACGGGCAGGTTGATCCGCAGTTTTACGTGGTTCGGGGCATACTTCCCATCTTCTTCGATCCAGGGCGTTGAATTGGACAGCTTGGGGCTGAGGGAGGCCAGGTCGCAGCGCAGGTCGGCGTACACGGTGCCGGCCGTCTCGATGGTGACGTGATATCCCTCGTCGCAAAGTCTCTCGGTCAGTTCGGGCAGATCCTTCATGAGAAGCGGTTCGCCGCCCGTGATCACCGCGTGACGGGAGGGAAAACCGGCGATATCCACCATGATCTCGTCCACGGACCGCTCCACGCCTTCGGGCGACCACGACGTGTACGGCGTGTCGCACCAGCGGCACCGCAGGTTGCATCCCGAAGTACGGATGAAGACGGAGGGGACGCCGGTCAGCAGGCCCTCGCCCTGAATGGAATGAAAGATCTCGGAAATGTACATGGTCTGTATGCCGCGTCCTAACGCCGCCCCGTGCCTGTACGTCGCCCCGTGCTTGACACCCCTTTCTATCGGGAATATATAAAGCGTGGACCGGTTTTCAAAGTGCCGCGAAGGACCCGCGGCCGACTCGCGACGACACCGCGACGGGCGCATTGAAAGATCCGCGGTAGCCCGCGACGGGACTGAGACGGTCCGCGACGGGCGCCATGCCCAAGTAAAGTATCGTACAAAGTAATAGTGACAGGAGTCAGCCGATGGAAGGCCCGAGGGGATTGAAGGCGACGGAGTTCGATTCGCTCTGCACCCTGATCAATACCGTCTTCCGCGGCGACGGCGTGGGACGCATGGAGGCGCAGTATCCGTTGCTTTTTACGCCGGAGAACTACGATGAACTATTCGTCATAGTCGACGAGGGCGTTGTGGTCTCCCATGTGGGCGCGTTGACGCGGGACATCTCTGTGCTCGGATGCCGGATGTCCACGATGAGCATCGGCGCGGTGGCGACCTATGAATCCCATCGGGGACGGGGACTGGCGACGCAGTTGATGGAGGAGGCGGTCCGGAAGGCCGTCGCACAGGACGCCGTGCTCATGCCCATATCGGGAGGCAGGGGGCTTTATACGCGCCTCGGTGCGAAGCGCATCGGGCAGTACGCCCTTTATACCGTTCCCCGGGACACGCTGCCCATCGGCGATGGCCCGGGTGATGGCCCGGGCGCGGGCGAAACGGGCGCGGATGAAACGGCCGTGGGCGAAACGGACATCCAACGAGCGGGCCCCGAGGACCTGCACGAAATGACCCGGTTGTACGCGGAAGAGCCCAGCCGATACGTGCGATCGACGGCCGATCTGCGGATGGCGGTCGACGCCGCATGGATCTGCGACCGCGACGGGGAGACCGTGGCGATCCGCGAGGAAGGGCGTCTGATGGCCTACGCGGGCATCCAGAAACGCCGGCCCGACCGGGAAGACGAAGCCCGCAGGGCCAGGCTGGCCGAGATCGCGGGCTCGCGGTCCGCACTGTTGCGCGCGCTGCCTTGCCTGTACGACCGCTACGATGTGGATTACCTCGAAATCGTGACCACGGCGTCAGACATCGAACTGGCCTTCCTGCTCCGGCCCCACGGCGTGATCGCGGTGCCCCAGGGATTCACGGGTACGGTGCTTGTCCTTCAACCGGAACGGCTGCTGCAGGTATTCGAGGATTACATCGCGGATGTGCTGGGCCCGGACGTATTGACGTGGGACGCCGTAGCGGACTCGGTGGTATTTCGATGCGGAGGCAAGTACCATGCCGTCGCCACAAGCGACCTTGGCGCCCTCGTCTTCGGCGTGTTACCGCCCGATGAGGATCCCATCGAGACGATTCCGCCTGGCCTGCTCAGGACCGCGCTGGAGAGTGTATTCCCCGTCCAGCTACCATGGTACGGCTTCAATTTCGTCTGACGGGGCGCGCAGTACGGTGCGCGCTTATCTACTGCCCGCGTCGGGTGGTGCTCGACCATCGCCGGACCGCTTTTTCCGCGCCGCCCTCACCGCCGCCCTCACCGCCGCCCTCACCGCCAGCCCGGGGACCCATCACTCCAGCAGCTTCATCTTCAGGTGGGTAGGCGCGCTCCGAGAGAAGTACACCCGGTGCGTGGCCGTCTGGTAGTCCTCTTCTTTTGCTTCGTAGATACTCGGTACCCAGGTCTGGGGATTGCGGTCCACCATGGGGAACCAGCTGCTCTGCACCTGCACCATCATGCGGTGCCCCGCCTTGAAGGTGTGGGCGACGTCCTGCATGTCGAATACGATACGCGTGACGCTGCCCGGCCGCATGGGCTCGGGATGGGTGAAACTGTTTCGGTACCGGCCCCGCATGACCTCGCCCCGCACCATGAGCTGGAAACCTCCCATCTTCACATTCATGGGGTTCTCGCCCACGTAGCTCGCCGTATCGGGATATACGTCGATCAGCTTGACGACGAAATCCGCGTCCTCCCCCGTCGTGGTCACGTACAGGTTGGCGAACAGATCGCCCGTCACGGTGACGTCCTCCTCCAGCACATCGGACTCGAAGACCAGCACGTCGGTCCGTGTTGCGGCGAACCGCTGGTCCTGGATGAGGTACCGGTCGTCGCGGTTGATGACGACCTGGGAGGTGTGGGGCACGGGTTTCGCGGGATCGCTGACGTATTCGGCGTGGTCGTCCGCGCCCATCGGCCGGTCGAAGGACAGGCCGCCGCCGGGCGCCAGGTAGAGGTTCGCTTCGCGTGCCTCCCGGGGCGGCCAGCGGTCGAAGGCGTGCCACTCGTTCGAACCCGTGACGAAGATGCTGGCTTCAGGCAGCTGCGGATCGAGACCGTCCTTCAGATAGTGGTTGAAGATGGGCAGTTCGATGGCTTCCCGGTAGTGCGCCGCCGTGGGCTGTTCGAAATAGATGTCCTGGTACCGCAGGCCGCTGCCCCGCGCCCACCCGCCGTGCCACCACGGACCCATGACGAGGTGGTTCACGAGGCCCGGGTTGTTGTTTTCCACGGCGGCGTACGTCTTCAGCGGGCCGTACAGGTCCTGGGCGTCGAAGAACCCGCCCACCACGAGCACCGCCGGCTTCACGTCTTTCAGGTGGGGCAGCGGCGTGCGGGCCTGCCAGAATTCGTCGTAGTCCGGATGCTCCATCATGGCGTTCCAGATCTTGTTCTCCCCGTGCAGGTATTTCTCGTTTATGTTGGACAGGGGCCCGAGATCCAGGTACCACTGGTAGCCGTCCGGCGTGCCGTAATCGCGGAACCCCGTGGCCCGCCGGGTCGTGGGCGCGGGACGCGGCTGGCCGTAGAAGGACAGGAAACTGAAGCTGGCCTGCAGCTGGAACGCGCCGTTGTGGTGGCGGTCGTCGCCGATCCACCAGTCGGTCACCGGCGCCTGGGGCGAAACGATCTTCACGGCGGGATGGGCGTCGATCAGGGCGTGGGTGGCGTAGAAACCCGGCGCCGATATGCCCCAAACGCCCACGCGGCCGTTGTGATTGGGCACGTTTTCAAGCAGCCAGGAGACCGTATCGTAGGTATCGGTGCTCTCGTCGATGTCGGCGTCCGACGTCTTGTCCGGGTTATGAGGGCGCACGGCCTCGAATTCCCCTTCCGACATCATGCGGCCGCGCACGTCCTGGTAGACGATGATGTACCCGTCGCGTGCGAACAGCATGGACGGGCCGATCTGCGTCCTGTACGCCGCCCCGTAGGGCGCCACGCTGTAGGGCGTGCGCTGCAGCAGGATGGGATAGGTCCGTGCATCGTCCTTCGGCACGTAGATGGAAGTGAACAGCCTCGCCCCGTCGCGCATAGGCACGTAGCGCTCCATCTTGTCATAGTGCTCCACGATGTACCGTGCGTCGGCGTTGGACTGGCCGAGGACCGTTGCGGGCAGAAGGAGAAGGATCAGCATCCCGAAGAGTAAGACGGGACAGGGTACGGTTTTCATGAGGAAAACTCCTGCAGAAATCATGAAATCAGTTAAACTGGGACACCGGGAATATGGACGGTTTCGGCGGGAAGATCAAGGACGGCCCTTGTCCGTCAGCCGCTCGTAGGCGTCCACGACCTCGATGAAGGCGTCGTGGTCGCCGCCGTGGTCGGGGTGGTGGACCTGGGCCAGTTCCCGGTACCGCCGCTTGATGTCCTGGAAAGTCGCGTAGGGCGGCAAGCCGAGGAGGGACAGCAGTCCCGGGTCGTAGGCGTCGGCCATGGAAAGGCCGTGTTCCTTGAAATACTGGAAGTAAACGCGGTAGAAGAAGCCCTCGTAGACCTTCTTGATCTCCTCGTGATCCATATTCGCCAGCCGGTTCAGGGAATAGGCTACCCGGCCATCGTCCGCGGTCCGCGTGGAGAAGAATGCATCCCAGACCAGCGCCTGGTGTTCCTCCCGCGGGCGGGTCCTGAACCGGATGCGGCACTCGGTCTGCTTGAGCTGACGCAGCTTGCGTTTCAGCTGGGGAATGGTCATGGCGTGGTCCGGGAATGAACGCTGCGACAGGCGCGAAAGGGGTCAGGTGTGTGTTAATTCAACATGGACGGCAGGCTTTCGATCGACTCCGCCCGGGGCAGGGGATGATCCCAGGGCCATGCCACTTCCTGCCGCAGATACCAGGCCGCCTGGATCGCCGTCATACCGGCGGCTGCCGCGCCGCGCAGTTCGTCAAAGCCACCATCTCCGACGAAATATGCATCGGACGGCCGGACACCCATGCGCGCGCAGGCGAGATCGTAGATCTTCCTGTCCGGTTTCATCATTCCGACTTCACAGGAGAAAACGACTTCGTCCACGTGATCCCGAAGCGGACAGGCGTTCCATGCCAGCGCTTCCCAGGGCATGGCGTTGCTGATGATTCCGATGCCGAGCCCGCGGGCCCTGACGTTGTCCAGCATCTCCAACACTCCGGGATCCACTTCGGATATGACCCGGCTCTTCCACTGTTCGTACTCCCGGGCGATTTCGCCAAGTCTCCGGTCCGAGACCGGCGAGCCGACTTCATCCCGCATGTGCAGGAACTTGGCGAGGCAGTTCGAAAACTCGCCGGTCATCACACGCTCGCCGAAATCCTCCCACCACTGCACCACCCGGTCCCGCGAGGTGCGCAGTTTCACGTAGTTCGGGGATCTCGACTGGAAAGCGCTTTTTGTCTTCTCGGTGATCAGCGTTTCGAATAAATCGAAGAAAACGACTTTCATCGCACCTCGTTTTCAGGTGATCTATCAGGTGATCCCGAACTCCTGTATGGACTGGATGGCGGACATGTCGTGCACGCCGCTGTCGTCGAGGGACACGTTGGACTGCAGTTCCAGGACGGCGTCCCGGTGCAGCGCCTCGATGGTGGCGCATCCCGCCGTGGCCATGCCCGACTTGAGCATCTGTATGACGATGGGCAGTTTGTCGTAGACCGACCCCGCGTGGGGCACCTGGCCCACGATGCCTTCCTCGAAAAAGGTGCTGGCGAGCTGCGCGTAGCGCCGGTTGTTGAAGGCTTTCCGGCTGCCTTCCATCCAGTATTCCTTGACCAGGTCCCCGGCCGCGTTGCGGACCAGTTCGCCGTGGCTCTCGGTGAACCGCGCCAGGAGATTGCCCATCATGAGCGTGTCGGCGCCCAGCGACAGCGCGACGAGCATGTCCGCGGGACCCTGGATGCTGCCGTCCGCCACGAGGGGCAGATAGTCGCCCGAGTTCTCTGCCCACGCGTCGCGGGCCGCGGCGACTTCCTGTATGGAGGTGGCCTGGCCGCGGCCGGTGGCCTTCACCATCTGCGTCGTGCAGCCCGATGCGATGCCCATGCCGATCTTGACGGCGTCCGCGCCGCTGGCGGCCAGGTAGTCGAACCCCTCCCGCGTCACCACGTTCCCGGCGATCACCGGGATGTCGTAGTGGGACTTGATCCATTTCAAAGTCTCGCCCTGGTACTCGGTATGGCCGTCGGAGGCGTCGATGACGATCACGTCGGCCTGGTGCTCGACCAGTGCCTCCACCCGTTCCCTGTCCTCGGGATGGGTCGATACGGCGGCGCCGACCACGAGGCGCTTCTGGGCGTCTTCCGTGGAATGGGGATGGCGGATATGCTTGTCGAGGTCCCGCTTGAACACCACCGACACCAGCGTCCCTTCGGAGGAAACCATGGGCAGAAACCCGCGGCCGTACTCGATCATCCGCGTGTTCGCCGTCTTCAGGTCGTCCTCCTCGGCGCCGGTCTGCACGTCGGTCTTCATGCGGTCGCCCACCCGGAGACCATGATCGTACCGCTCGTCGAAGTCCTTGTCCGTGATCACGCCCACCAGCTTGCCGTGGAAGACGCCGGTATCCGTCACCGGGAAGGTGTGGTAGCCGGTATCGTTCATGATGCCGATCACCTCGCCGATGGACTGTTCCGGCGACAGCGTGACGATATCGGTCTGAAACCCGGCCTTGAACCGCTTCACCGCGTCGATCTTTCCGCACTGTTCCTCGATGGTCTGGCTCACGGCGAACACGCCCATGCCGCCCAGCTGGGCCATGGCGATGGCCATCTCCACGCTGGTGACCGCCTGCATGGCCGCGCTGAGGAAAGGCGTGCGCAGCGCCAGGTAGCCGTCCCCCTGCCGGCAGAGGCGCGTCTCCAGGGACGCGAGCTGGGCGTTCGCGTCGGCCTGCGTCAGGCGTGGCAGAAGGCGGTATTCCTTGAGACTGTGAGAAACGGTAGAGGCTATCTGCGCCATTTATGCCCTCCGAGGGAAACCGTTTGAGGATCCATTTCCCCGTTCGGAATCCCGGTACGGTGATCCGAGGTTGTGCTGATCCGTTTTCGCGTCAATCGACGGCTCGAGATTCGAGTCTATCAATATACATCATCCCGCCGATTTTGCCTTGACATAATACCGGCTCAGATATATTAGTCAAATTAATAATTTAAATACGCGCTATTACGTGGACAAATAAATGAACCTGTCCTACGATCAAGCCGTCGCCTTTCATGCCGTGGCACGTCACGGAAGCTTTTCTCTGGCGGCAAAAGCCCTCTTCCGGTCCCAGTCCGCCGTGAGCATCCAGGTGGCCAAGCTCGAGGGCGAAATCGGCCAGCCGCTCTTCCACCGGACGACCCGGCATCTCGCCCTCACCGAGGCCGGCAAGGTGCTGCTCAAGTACGTGAGCGAGATGGAAGGGCTGATGAAAGAGGCCGTGCAGGAACTGGAAGACCTGGACAGGCTCGAGGCCGGCCGTCTCGTGCTCTGCACGTCCGACACCACGGGTTGCTACCGCCTGCCGGCCATCCTCAAATCCTTCCAGGACCGCTATCCCGGCATCGACATTGTCGTGAAGAACGCCACGTCGCTGCGGACCATCCAGGCCGTGGTGGACGGCGAGGTGGATCTCGGCGTGGTCACGCTGGCCTACCTGCCCCGGGAGATCGAGACGATCCCGCTGTTCTCCCGCCACGACGTGCTGATCACGCCGCCGGACCATCCCCTGGCGAAGCGTCGGACGGTGCATCTCAAGGACATGGAGCAGTATCCGCTGATCCTGCTCGACCAGCACTGCGCCTCGCGGCGGCTGATCGACGATCTGTGCGAGAAATCGCGGGTACAGCTCGACGTCGCCATGGAGCTCAGTTCGATCGAGGTCATCAAGCACTTCGTGCGGATTGAAGCGGGCCTGTCCATCGTTCCCTCCATAGCCATCCAGGAGGAACTGGAAAACGGCACGCTCGCGCAGGTCACGATCGGGGATTTCCGAAACCGTCCCCGCCAGAAAATGGGGGCGATCTACCTCAAGGGGCGGTACCTTTCCAAGGCGGCCCGCAGCTTCCTGGAGGCCCTGCAGTCATACTTCAGGCCGGGACGCAGGAAGATCGAGGAGGGCCGGGGCAAGCCGGCGGCCTGATCGGGCGGACAGTTTCGGTGGCTCATCGGTAGCCCGATCGGGGTCGAAACCGGAAACTTCCCGTGCCCCACAGCGTCTAACCAATGTGAGTGCTCAGAAGCTAGAATTTAACGTACAGTATCTGCCACGCTTTGAAATTAACGAGGATGACAAGCGGTCGTACTGCGGGAAGGTCGGCTGATTTTGATCCAGACGGTTACGAACGATCTGTTGTTGTTGATTCAGCCACACCTGGCCCCTCTACTCGCCATTTGCGGAATCCTGATAATCTGCTACGGGCTTTTTCGATTGGCACGCTCCCCACGCCGTGGCGGCGGCAGCGCGACCATTTTCTTCGTGGGTACGACCGACGCACTACGGAACATGGACCAGCGCACGGCGGCCGAGATCATCGTACGCCAACAGACCGGAGACCGTTTGAAGGAAGTAGAACGAGGCGGGGCGTGCAAGTAGATAGGACCTGGAGGCGGCGGAAGGAAACTCGCCCCAATCATCCGATTCACCTGGTGGGGTATTGAGGATAAGAGTAAATTCGATATAGGTTTACAAGAAGTCACATTCTGGAGGTGCAACATGTCTCATCCCGGCACCCAACGTATCACCGTCTTTGCAGTCATGGCGACCTTCGTTCTGCTTACCGTAGTCGGATGCGCCGCCCGCAAGCCAGCCCTGGTGGAATCCAAGGATCTGGTCGCGGTGACGGTCATGCCGGCCGGCCCCAACAACTGGCGGTACACCATCGAGACGAAAAACGCCGAGTACCTTACGAGCGTGGAGTTCATCTCCCCGGACCTGGAGAGCTGCAAGGTGCTCGCACTGCCCGAGGAAATCAAAATCACACAGCAGACCACGCCCGATGGCATCAAAGTAAACCTGTGGGGAAGCATCTATGGCGAACGGTACACCCAGTTCCGCAGCCTGCAGCTGGTTCTGACCAGCGATCAGCCTAGAAGTCGGGGTGAGATAGACATCCGCGTTACCGATTTTCGAGGAAACACCACGACGATTGAATCTATTGCGGGGCCGGTCGCCGCCAGGATAGGCACGCCACGATACGCATGGCAACGTGCCTGGCGGTCTTACGAGGTTATGCCCCAGCATTTCGGCCGGTTTCCGGATAACCTCGGGGGCATCAGTTTTATAGGGAATTGATGCTTGCTGTCGGTGACGGGAGTATCAACCCACTTCCAGTACACTAACCCCTGGCAGCACCTTGCCTTCCAGCAGTTCAAGCGAAGCACCGCCACCGGTTGATACGTGGCTCATGCGCCCGGCTAGACCGAGGGCGTTGACGGCCGCGGCCGTATCACCGCCGCCGATGATGGACACGGCTCCCCGGCCGGTTGCCTCCGCGATTGCTTGGGCGACCTCTTGTGTGCCCTCCGCGAACGCCTCGATCTCGAAGACGCCCATGGGGCCGTTCCACAGTATGGTACCCGCTTCGCCAATGGTCTCGACAAATTGACGTCGGGTTACCGGCCCGATATCGAGGCCCATCGAACCGTCGGGGACCTGGTCGACATGAAGCGCAGTCTCACCGGAGTCGATTGAGTCGGCGACAACATGGTCCACGGGCAGCAGGATCGGTTTGCCCAGGTCGGCGGATCGGTCCAGGATCTCCGACGCGAAACCCAGTCGATCATCCTCCAGCAGGCTCCTTCCAATGGCCTCGCCCCGGCTGGCGAGAAAGGTATAGGCCATGCCGCCCCCGATGATCAGGGCGTCGGCGATCTCGATGAACCGGCGTGTCGCCCCGATCTTGTCCGACACCTTGGCCCCGCCGAGCATAACAACCAGCTTCCCTTTCGGGTTTTCGATCGCTCCGGAGAGGTAGTCCAGTTCCTTCTGCATGAGGAATCCGGCCGCGCGTTCGGGCAGCAGTCGCGCAACGCCTTCGGTGGATGCGTGGGCGCGGTGGGCCGTTCCGAAGGCGTCGTTCACGTAGGCGTCCCCCAGCGCAGCCAGTTCGCGGGCGAAGTCCGGATCGTTCCGGGTCTCCCCGTCGTTAAACCGGACGTTCTCCAGCAGGAGGCATTCGCCGTTCGCCAGGTCTGCTGCGGCACGTTCCGCGACCGGTCCAACCGTCTCTCGCACGTAGCCTATCGGTTGGCTCAGGAGTCCGGACAACCGGTCCGCCACCAGCCGTAACCGCAGGTTCTCCGTAATCCCATTTGGCCGTCCCAGATGGGTCATCAGGATGGCCCGGCCACCATGGTCCAGGATATGCCGCAGCGTGGGGAGCGACGCCCGGATGCGCGTGTCGTCGGTGATGCTGCCCACTTCGTCGAGCGGCACGTTGTAATCCACGCGCACGAGTACGCGCTGGCCGCGCAGTTCGAGATCGGTGAGGGAGCGGACGCTCATGGACAGGACCCATCAAAGGCCTTGCTGGGCGGGCAATAGCGTGAGATCGTGGAGTGTATGTTCACGGTCATTTTCTCGGTGGAACGGTGCATTTTCTACTTTACTTAGTTGATCGCACAGGTTATATACAGGGTTTCAACCGGAATTTGGTACAAGTGCGAATAACGGACTATCCTCTCTTTTTCCTCCTTCAAGAAACCGTGTCTGTTATTGCGAATCAACGGTATTCCAGTACTCCGGTTTGAATTGAGAAACTGGAAATCGCGTTCCCGTATTCGATTTTCGCAACCGAAAGGATGCGGAAAAGGGGCGATCTTTATATGAAAAAACCCCGGGGTCTCTACGATCCGGCCTATGAGCACGACGCGTGCGGTGTGGGTGTCGTGGCGAATCTGAGCGGCGAGAAGTCGTACGCCATCATTCGTAACGCCATCCGTGTGCTGGTCAACCTGGAGCATCGGGGCGCCTGCGGATGCGATCCCCACACCGGTGACGGCGCGGGACTGCTATTCCAGCTTCCCCATGACTTCTTCAAGCGGCAATGCAGGCTCTCCGGAATTTCATTGCCGGAAGCCGGCCAGTACGCCGTGGGCATGGTGTTCCTGCCCAGAGGCGCCGAACACCGCCGGTGGTGCGAGCGGGCGATCGAGAAGACCGTCTGGGAGGAAGACCAGGTGTTCCTGGGGTGGCGCGACGTGCCGGTGGATTTCAGCCAGGCCGGGGAACTGGCGACCCAGGTGTCCCCGCTGATCCGGCAGTTCTTCATCGGAAGCGGCGACCAGGTGTCCGATCAGGACCGCTTCGAGCGCAAGCTGTACGTCATCCGCAAGGTCATCGAAAACGCCGTCGACGCGAAGCTTCCAGAGGACAACCGCGACGACTTCTATATCGCCAGCCTTTCGAGCAAGACCATCGTCTACAAGGGACTGCTTCGGGCCGATCAGCTGGATTCCTTCTACCGCGACCTGTCCGACGAGTCCATCGTCACGTCCCTGGCCCTGGTTCATTCCAGGTATAGCACGAACACGCTGGGGTCGTGGCGTCTTGCCCATCCCTACCGGCTGCTCTGCCACAACGGCGAAATCAACACGATCCGCGGGAACCAGAACTGGATGCGCGCCCGGGAGGCGCTCTTCGCGTCTCCGCTGTTCGGCGACGACATGGCCAAGCTGAGCCCGATCATCCGCGAAGGCGCCAGCGATACGGCGGGGTTCGACAACGCGCTGGAACTGCTGGTCTCCACGGGACGGTCGCTGCCCCACGCCCTCATGATGATGATCCCGGAAGCCTGGGAAAACCATGAGTCGATGTCGGACGAGAAGAAGGCCTTCTACGAATACCACGCCTGCCTCATGGAACCGTGGGACGGTCCGGCCCTCATCGCGGCGTGCGACGGGGACCGCATCTGCACGACCCTGGACCGCAACGGACTGCGGCCCTTCCGGTACGTGGTGACGAAGGATGATTTCGTCGTCGGCGCGTCGGAAGCCGGGGTGCTGGATATCCCGCCCGAACGGATCCTTACGCGCGGACGGCTGCAGCCCGGACGCCTGTTCCTTATCGACACGATCCGCGGCCGCATCGTCACCGACAACGAGATCAAGCACGAGATCAGTTCGCGCAAGCCCTATCGCGCCTGGCTGGACGAGCACATGGAGAACCTGGACGACCTGCCGGAGCCGGACGACGTACCCGCGCTCGACCTGGCGACGCTGGAAGAACGGCAGCGGGCCTTCGGATACACCAGCGAGGAACTGAAGATCCTCATCGGCCCCATGGCGGCCCATGGGTACGAACCCGTGGGGTCCATGGGCAACGACGCGCCGATCGCCGTCCTGTCCAACAAGCCGCAACTGCTGTTCCACTACTTCAAGCAGCTGTTCGCCCAGGTCACTAATCCTCCCCTGGACGCCATCCGCGAAGAGCTGGTCACGTCCGTGGATACTTCGATCGGGCCCGAGCAGGACCTCTTCGCCGAAACGCCCGATCACTGCCGGCAACTCCGGATTCCCCGCCCCGTGCTGTCCAACGGGGAACTCGCCCGCATCCGGGAACTCGACTTTCCCGGGCTGAAATCGGAGACGCTTCCTGCGGTGTTCCGGCGGTCGACCGGCACTCTTGAGGAAGCCGTGGACGAGCTCTGCCACGAGGCGGGCCGGGCCATCCGGGAACGGGGCGCGACGCTGCTCATCCTTTCGGACCGGAAAGTCGGACCGGACTGGATCCAGATCCCAAGCCTGATCGCCACCGCCGCCGTGCATCATTATCTCATACGGGAAGGACTGCGGACCAGCGCGGCCATCGTCGTGGAATCGGGCGAGCCGCGGGAGGTCATGCACTTCTGCCTGCTCATCGGTTATGGGGCCAATGCCATTAATCCCTACCTGACCCTCGAAACGGTCGAGTGGATGAGCATCGACGGCCTGATCGAACCGCCAGCCGGCGCGGCCAGCCCGCTCGGCGCGGCCGGCTCGGTCAGCCCGGCAGGTGCGGCCGGCGCGGACAAGGCGCGGGAGAACCTGATCAACGCCCTGTGCAAGGGCGTCCTGAAGACCATGTCCAAGATGGGCATCTCCACCATCAAGTCCTACCACGGCGCGCAGATCTTCGAGGCCATCGGCCTGAAGCAGTCGGTCATCGACAAGTACTTCACGTGGACCGCGTCCCGCATCGAGGGCATAGGGCTGCCCGAGATCGAAGCGGAGTACCGCCAGCATCACCACCACGGCTATCCCGAACGTCCTGTGGCGAACGGACATACGCTGGACGTGGGGGGCTACTACCAGTGGCGGAGCGACGGCGAGCACCATCTCTTCAACCCCCAGACCATCGCGCTTCTGCAGACGTCGACGCGCACCGGCGACTATGAACTCTTCCGCCAGTACACGGACCAGATCGACGACCAGACGCGTCTGCTGGGGACGCTGCGCGGCCTGTTCGACTACAAGCAGGCGCAGCCTCCGGTGCCCATCGAGGAGGTGGAGCCGGCATCGGAGATCGTCAAGCGCTTCTCCACCGGTGCCATGTCCTACGGCTCCATCAGCAAGGAGGCCCACGAGACGCTGGCCATCGCCATGAACCGCATCGGCGGCCGGAGCAATTCGGGCGAGGGCGGCGAGGACCCGGAACGCTACTATCCCGACGAGAACGGCGACTGGCGGAACAGCGCCATCAAGCAAGTGGCCTCGGGCCGGTTCGGGGTGACGAGCAACTACCTGGTCAACGCCACGGACCTGCAGATCAAGATGGCCCAGGGCGCGAAGCCCGGGGAAGGCGGTCAGCTGCCGGGCCACAAGGTCTTCGAAGAGATCGCGCGCGTGCGGAAGTCGACCCCCGGCGTGGGGCTCATCTCGCCGCCGCCCCATCACGACATCTACTCCATTGAGGACCTGGCCCAGCTGATCCACGACCTGAAGAGCGCCAACGACCGGGCCCGCATCCACGTCAAACTCGTGGCCGAGGTGGGCGTGGGCACCGTGGCGGCCGGCGTGTCCAAGGGCAAGGCCGACGTGGTCCTCATCAGCGGGTACGACGGCGGCACGGGCGCCTCGCCGGAATCCTCCATGAAGCACGCGGGCGTGCCCTGGGAACTGGGCGTGGCCGAGACCCAGCAGGTCCTGGTCCAGAACGACCTTCGGGGCCGCATTGTCGTACAGACCGACGGCCAGCTCAAGACGGGCCGCGACGTGGTCATCGCCTGCATGCTGGGCGCCGAGGAGTTCGGTTTCGCCACGGCCGCCCTGGTGGTGAGCGGCTGCATCATGCTCCGCAAGTGCCACCTGAACACCTGCTCCGTGGGCGTGGCGACGCAGGACGAGGAGCTGCGCAAGCGCTTCACGGGCAAGCCCGAGCACGTCATCAACTTCATGATGTTCATCGCCGAGCAGATGCGCGAGCAGATGGCCCAGTTGGGCTTCCGGACGGTGAACGAGATGGTGGGACGCACCGACTGCCTCGATACGCGCAAGGCCATCGACCACTGGAAGGCGAAGGGCCTGGACTTCACCCGCATGCTCGCGCCCGTGGAGGCGCCCGACCGCGTGGCCCGCTACTGCTGCCAGAGCCAGGACCACGGCCTGGAGAAGAAGCTCGACCAGCGGCTCATCGAACTGTCGACCGAGGCCCTGGAGGACCGCCAGCCTGTCGCGCTGCGGCACGCGATCCACAACATCGACCGGACGGCGGGCGCCATGCTCAGCGCGGAAGTGTCCCGCAGGCACGGCGAGGAAGGCCTTCCGGAGAACACGATCCGGGCCAGGCTGCACGGGTCGGCCGGCCAGAGTTTCGGCGCTTTCCTTGCGCCGGGCATCACCTTCCTCCTGGAAGGCGAATCCAACGACTACACGGGCAAGGGACTGTCCGGCGGCATCATGGCCGTTTTCCCGCCCGAGAACGCGAGCTTCGTGCCCACCGAGAACGTGATCATCGGCAACGTGGCCCTCTATGGCGCCACCGGAGGGCAGGCCTACTTCCGCGGCCGGGCCGGGGAACGGTTCGCCGTGCGGAACAGCGGCGCCGAGACCGTGGTCGAAGGCGTCGGCGACCACGGATGCGAATACATGACCGGCGGCCGCGTGGTCGTCATCGGTCCGGTGGGTCGCAACTTCGCCGCGGGCATGAGCGGCGGCGTAGCCTACGTCCTTGATGAAAAGGGCGTCTTCCCCGGACTGTGCAACCAGGAGATGGTGGATCTGGAACCGCTGATCGAGGAAGAGGACGTCGCCGAGGTGCGGCGGCTGATCGAGGCCCACGTTCGGTATACCGGCAGCGACCGGGGCGAGGACGTGCTGGCCCGGTGGTCCGAACTCCGGGACGCCTTCGTCAAGGTCATGCCCGTCGACTACCGCCGCGCACTCAAGGAAATGGCGGAACGGGCTGCGCAGGAAGCCGAGACCAACGGACATCCTGCCGAGACAGTGCCTGAAGCCGTCCCCGTAGGCGTGAACGGCGGCAAGGGATAACTTTCAACAGACGGATTTATGGGTAAAACAACCGGCTTCATGGAGTACGAGCGGGGGACGGCAGGTTATCGTGACCCCCTCAAACGCGTCGGCGACTGGGAAGAGTTCATCCTGCCCATGGCAGAAGATTCGCTGCGGGAGCAGGGCGCCCGCTGCATGGACTGCGGCATTCCCTTCTGCCACACCGGGGTTCCGATGGGCAAGGGACCCGGCGCGTCGGGCTGCCCCCTGAACAACCTCATTCCCGACTGGAACGACCTGGTCTACCGGAACCACTGGAAGGAAGCCCTCCAGCAGTTGCACAAGACCAACAATTTCCCCGAGTTCACCGGGCGGGTCTGCCCCGCGCCCTGCGAGGGCTCCTGCGTACTCGGTATCAACGCCGATCCGGTGACCATCAAGAGCATCGAGTGCGCCATCGTCGACCGCGGTTTCGAGGAAGGCTGGATCCAGCCCGATCCGCCGCCGAAGCGGACCGGCAAGAAGGTGGCCGTCATCGGATCCGGGCCCGCCGGCCTGGCCTGCGCCGCCCAGCTCAACCGCGCCGGCCACCACGTGACGGTCTACGAACGGGCCGACCGACCGGGCGGACTACTCATGTACGGCATCCCGAACATGAAGCTCGACAAGGAGAAGGTCGTCCAGCGCCGCCTCAACCAGATGACGGCCGAGGGCGTCGAGTTCGTGACCGGCGTCGAGATCGGCAGGGACGTGCCCGCGGCGGACCTGGGCAGCGAAAACGACGCCGTGGTGATCTGCACCGGCGCCACCAAACCCAACGACTTCGTGCGCAACGCGCCGGGCCGCGGCCTGGACGGCGTCCATTTCGCCATGGACTTCCTCCACGCGAACACGAAGAGCCTGCTGGACTCGGGTCACAAGGACGGGAACTACATCTCGGCCAAGGACAAGCACGTGATCGTATTGGGCGGCGGCGATACAGGCACCGACTGTGTGGGTACGGCAATCCGCCACGGCTGCAGGACGATGAACCAGTTCGACGTGATCCCCAAACCGCCTCCCGAACGCGCGCCGGGCAACCCCTGGCCCCAGTGGCCGGTGGTCTACAAGCTCGACTACGGCCAGGAAGAAGGCAAGGCCCTCTTCGGCGCCGATCCCCGGCGCTACGACACCAGCACCGTGGAGTTCATCGACGACGGCCAGGGCCGGGTCAAGGCCCTGCGCACCATCGACCTCGACTGGTCGGTCCCCAGCAACGGAGCGCCCTTCAGCCCGAAGAAGGGCACGGAGCAGGAGTGGCCCGCCGACCTCGTCCTTCTGGCGATGGGCTTCTCCGGTCCCGAGGATCCGGTGATCGAGCAGCTCGAAGTGGAACGGGACGCCCGGTCAAACGCCCAGGCCGAATACGGGAAGTACGCCACGAGCGTAGAGAACGTCTTCGCGGCCGGGGACGCCCGCCGCGGCCAAAGCCTGGTGGTCTGGGCTATCCACGAAGGCCGGGGCGCCGCCCGGGAAGTGGACCGCTACCTCATGGGGAGCACGGACCTGCCTTAGGCGGACCTGCCGTAGGACCCATTGTCACGCCGACTTCCTCGACCTCTCCTGCAGATCGTAAAGCGACGCGACCTCGTCTTCATAGCGCGGAATGGGGAAATCCGCCATGGTGAAGCGGGCCTGTGAAGCCCGTTCGCCGCGGACCAGCCGGCTGTGCGCCTCGACCTTGTCCGACATGACCCCGCAGTGGATGGGGAAGGCGTCGGCCGCGCGGTAGCTGAGGATGAGCGTCTTACGCGGCCGGTCCGACGAGTTGATGGCCGAAGCGTGAGGCGTCATGGCGCTCATGAAGATCGCCGTGCCCCCGGTGCCTTCCGGCAGCACGGCCTCGGAATCGTCCACTTCCTCCGTGACCTTGCCCCGGAAGAACCCCTCGGTGCTGTGGCTCATCAACGATTTCGTGTGGCGCCGGGGAATGACCTTCAGGCAGCCGTTCTCCTCGGAGGTGTCGTCGAGGTAGAAGAGGATGGACACCGAATCGCGGTTGGTCAGGGGGTAGTAGGACAGGTCCTGGTGCCACTCCACGATGGACCCGATGTTCTGGGGTTTCATGTTGATCTTACTGTAGTGGAAGAGCAGGTTCGGGCCGAACAGCTGTTCGACGCAGTCCAGCAGGGCGGTCGATTCCGAGAAATCCCGGAAGGGCTGATAGTAAGTGCACGGTTCGTAGATACGCCGCACCAGCATACCGTCCGGTTCCTGGTTCGGTTCCATCTCCATGCGCGCGGCGTCGTGATTCGCCTTCGTGTTACTTTCCGATACCCGGTCTATTTCCGACTTCAAGGCTGCGAGGTCCTCACCTGATATGAAATCCGGGTAGACGACGTATCCCTCGCGGTTGTAATGATCGATTTGATCCGGGGTGAACATGCTTAGCCTCCGGGGCGCTTCGTGAGGTTCTGGCTGGTCGATTATGGGGAGGAAGGTAGGCGGATAGGGGAGGAGCGTCAAGGCCGAAACGGCTCACGGCACCAGCCACCCCGGCATATTCGGGATGCCCGCAATTCGGCGCACCATCTGCCGGCGCGAGATGACCAAGGTCGCGCGGGAGCGCTCCTCGGTAACCGACGTATCAATCTCCCTGGCGGCCCGCAGACCCGACTCGAGGGCGCCCTGCATCCAACCCCTACTCCCCGAGGCGTGCTCGCCGGCGAAGTGAATGGGGCCCTCGGGCGATGCCAGTTCAGGGTGCTCCGAGAACGGAGGATTGTAATTGGCGAAGGCCGCCCCGATCCAGGGCTGATGCTCCCATGCGAAGTGGGTTCCGTGTTCCGCAACCTCGCGCGTGCCGGGGAACAGGTTATTGAAGCGACCGATGAAACCGGGCACGATGGCGCCGGGTGAGGTCGCCGCGATCCTGCGTGCCAGTTCTCCGAACATGTAGGACATCAGAACACCCCGAGGCCCCTCCTGGTTCCAGGTGGGATGCCAGAACTCCGAATACCCCTCCGCGAAAGTCAACCCCCATCCGTTCAAGCCGTCGTCCTCCCAGATTCGCTGCGCATACTGGACGTAAACCCGGGTGACGTCCTGGTAGGAGGTGGCTTCGAAGGCCGCTTGCTTCGATGCCGAGAGGACGGGGTCGAACTCGATCTTGTCGATGACCGGGAGGGGGACCGTGCAGATGAGTTTGCGACCCCGCAGTTCCTTCGCGGCGGGTCCGTAGGTGGCCGCCACCCCGCTCTCGTCCCGGACTACTTTCGTCACCGGCAAGCCGGTCCGCACGCGGTCTCCGAGCGCTTCGGCGAAGGCCATCGGCAAGGCATCGATCCCGGCCGGAATCTTGAGCCACGCGTCCCGACCCCCACTGAGGAACACGGCCGGTGTCTGCCGCTGGCGGACCCCCTGATCGGAAACGACGAGGTACTCACCCTCCTGGGTATAGAAGGGCGATGTCTCGATGCCGAAATGGTCGATGTAACCGAGCGTCAGATCGTGTGAGGGCGGGATGCGGGCCGGACCGGTCTCGGCGATGAGCCCGTCGTCGAAGGGCTCGCGTAGCGTCTGTGCACGGCCCCCGACTATGTTTGATGCTTCCAGGACCTGGACATCGTGCCCCGCCCGGACCAACTCGTACGCGGCGACCAGCCCGGACAAGCCGGCGCCCACCACGATCACGTCGACGCTGTCTTCAGGTGGTGGCGTCGGCGTCGGTTCGGGCGGCGCCTCGGTCGGGTCACTGTCATCCGGACCCGTGACGTTGTCCGAGCAGCCGGAGCCCAGGAACAAAGGGACTAGGGCGGTGCTGCTTCGGGCGATAAAGTTACGGCGGCTGAGCGTTGTCTTTTTCTTGTTGGCCGTCATCTTGTCGTCAGTCATCGGTATTTGGTCACCATTTGGCGAAGATTCATGATAGATGATCAGCCGTCGGCGGACAGTAGGTGTTAAGTCCGCGCGGCACGGATTGGCCCGGTCGTGCGTTGGCTTTTAACGCTGGTTTTGGGCATCATCCATACCAATGCGCTGTGAAAGCGCTGTGAAAGCTGACTGTGGAGTTTAAACGATTGATTCGGTATACTTCAATATTAAAAGTAAAATCTCCACAATAAAGTCTCGGCCGAGGATGCCTGCACAGCGGGTCTTGGACAGCGTGGTGATGTAATGCGTGGCGTCAAGCGTATCAAGTTTAGTTCAGCAGGTGAAAGGCGGTATGAGACCGGCATGAAAGTGTTCGAAGTGGTCGATGAATCGCTAACCTGATGACAATTTATGACAAATATCGTACATTCCAATGAGAAACAACCGATGAGAAAATTGGATAACTTGAGCCGATTTCACAAATCCAGGATGAGTTAAAAGAAGAGACAAGACAGGATGCAGTCCGCTTTTGCAAAATACGATCGAAAAGAAGATATTCGTAATTGCCGGACCGAATGGGGCGGGGAAGACCACGTTTGCCACCGAATTCTTGCCCAATGAGGCTGATTGCCCGATCTTCGTTAATGCCGATTTCATCGCACTGGGTCTGAACTCCATTCGTCCTGATCGAACAACCTTTCAAGCTGGCCGGTTGATGTTGACGCTGATCAATGAATATGCTCAAAAAGGTGAGAGTTTTGCTTTTGAGACTACACTGAGCGGACGTAATTATGCCCGAAGGATTCCTCGCTGGCGGCAACAAGGATATCTGGTAAAGCTGTTCTTCTTGGGCCTACCCGACCCTGAAACCGCAATCGCGCGCGTTGCGCAACGGGTGTCCGAAGGCGGGCATGGCGTACCCGAGGTCGATATCCGCCGACGGTTCGACTCCGGCTGGAGCAACTTCGTGCACATTTATAGGGATCTTGTTGATGAGTGGGCTTTATATGACAATTCAGGCGAGGTGCCGAAACTGTTGGAAGAGGTGAGTCAGAGGTGAATTCAGACAGTCGACTGGCAAACAGCAGACCACGTGATCCGGACTTTGTCGGTGCCGAGGCCGCCATACACAGGGCCGCCAAACGCGCACGCGAACGAGCCGAGGCCTTCGCCAGGACCGCTGCAGTAGCGGAGCAAACCGTGGCGGAATCCGGTGTAATGTATGCAGCAGGGCTTTATCTCAACACGAGAAACAGGACTCTTGACCTGATGAGCAAAGACTCCGTCCTGAACATACTCCGTACGCACAAGGCAACCCTCGTGAAGCTATACGGTGTTACCGAGCTCGCCCTTTTCGGTCCCATCGCCCGCGACCAGGCAACTGACGGTAGCGACATCGGTGTTGTGGTTGGTTTCGACTCGCCCGCGACATCGGAGCGTTATCATGGTGTCCAGTTCTACCTGGAAGACCTGCTGGGTTATCCGGTCGATCTGGTAACAGACAAAGCGTTGCGGGCGGAGATACGACCGTATGTTGAACGGGAAATGGTCGATGTCTGAAACCCACAACGAAGCACGTTATTGTCGGCGCCATATTCAGGATATGATCGACTACTGCCAGAAAGTACTTTCTAATACGGAAGGACTGGACCATGAGGCGTTCAGTACCGACACGCTCGTCTACGATGCCACATTGCGCAATCTGGAACTGATCGGCGAGGCGGCAATTCATATTCCAGGCGATTTGCGTGATGCGCACCCCGAAATATACTGGCGCCGCTTCATAGCAACACGTAACCGCCTGGTTCACGGTTACTGGGGTATAGACGACGACGTGATCTGGGACGTCATCCGGACGGACGTACCAAGACTCCTGCCCGAACTGCGGAACCTGTTGAACGAGGTGAATAAGGAATCCGGGTAGCGGATTTAACCTTTAGTGTTCCGGCCGGTTATTCGCATCCTCCATGAATCAATCTTCTGCAGGTTTCCGTTCCTCGATCCATAATTAGTGAAGTGTTGGTCTGCGCGATATCAGTTCTGGATGACCAATAGACACCTTGCCATAATTGCTTCCAGCCCTCCTACCGTACTTCTCCAACCGTCTCCCGTATCGAAAGTCCTTCGCCCATGCCATTTGTATCCAATGCCCGCATGTACGCCGTCAGCCCAGAAGCCGAGGCGGCGTGGAAGGATCTCATCGCCCACGTCGCCGAGGATGCTGGTACGGCATTCGATTACGTCGCTTACCCGGCGCCGCAGCCGCTCGAGGACCTATGGTGCCGCAACGACCTTGGGTGCGTGCAGATGTGCGGTTACCCGATCGCGCTCGACCTCGCCGATGTCGTGCCCCTGGCATCGCCCATTTCCGACGCGTCCTGGGCCGGAGGCAAAGCGCTCTCCCGGACCGACCTGATCGTGCGCGACGATGCGACATATCGCACGCTGTCCGACACCTTTGGCGGGACCGTGGGCTGGACGGTCGCACACTCGCAGTCGGGCTTCAATGCATTGCGCTATCATCTTCTGCCCTATCGCAGCGAGGATCGTCCGCGCCTCTATCGCCGCTCCGTCGGCCATCTCGTCACGGCGCGGCAGATCCTCGACAGTGTGGCGGACGGGAGTATCGACATCGGACCGCTGGACGCCTACTGGCACATGTTGGTCAGGAAGTACCTGCCTGGGCTTACAGAGAAAGTCCGCATACTTGAATCGACCGAGACCGTACCGATGCCGGCATTCGTCACCGTTCCGGCGATGCCCCAACACACGGTCGATCGCCTTCGCGAAGCCTTTGCAGCAGCCCATACGCGGCCCTGGTTCGCCCCGTTCCGGGCATCGCTACTGATCGAAGGATTTGAGCTAGTGACGCGCGGCGCGTTTCTTCGTACTTTGGAATGGGCGCGGACCGCCGAAGCCGCGGGTTACCTGGAACCCGCGTAACGCCATCGACCGCCGGCCACGTAAACCAGCCACCGATCAACCACGAGCAACCCACCATGAGCTACCCATTCAATCTCGGTACCTGGTCCCGCAGAATCACGACGGACTCGGATACCGCCCAGTGCTGGTTCGACCGCGGGTTGAACTGGACTTACGGCTTCAATCACGAAGAGGCGGTGGACTGCTTCAGGCGTGCGGCCGACGCGGACCCCGCCTGCGCGATGGCCTGGTGGGGGATCGCCTATGCGAACGGACCCCACTACAACCGGGCCTGGATCCGATTCACCGAAGCCGAGATCGCCCGGGTCCTGCCGGTTTGCCACGACGCGGTGACGACCGCGGTCTCGCTCGCCGGTGACGGTACGCCGGCCGAGCAGGCCCTCATCGAGGCGCTGGCAAAACGTTACCTGAATGGCGACGAGCGCGACACCGGGGTGCTGGACGCCTGGCACCGGGATTTCGCCGACGCGATGCGCGACACCAGCCAGGCGCATGAGGATGATCCGGACATCGCCGCCTTCTATTTCGACGCGGCGCTGAATTGTACGCCTCGTCAGCTCTGGGATCTACAGACCGGCCAACCGAATCCGCGCGGCCACACGGCCGAGGTGTTGCCGGTGATGAAGTCCTGGATGGATCGGATCGCGCGTGACGGGCCCGTCCATCCGGGGATCTGCCACCTGTACATCCATATGCTGGAAATGTCGCCCATGCCGGAGCAAGGGCTCAACGCGGCCGACCTGTTGCGCGGGCTGCTGCCCGACGCCGGCCACCTGGAGCACATGTCGGCGCACGTCTACGTCCTCTGCGGCGACTGGGCGCAGTCGGTGGTCCAGAGCGAACGGGCGGTCGCCGCCGACGACAAGTACCTCGACTACGCCGGAGACCAGAACTTCTACACCACCATGCGGTGTCACGATCTCCATCTCTACATGTACGTGGCCATGTTTCTGGGGCAATACGGTAAAGCCACCCATGCCGCCGACAGGATCCGCGCCATGGCCACACCCGAACTGATCGCCGGGAGCGCGCCGTTCATGGCCTCCATCCTCGACGGCTACTCCGCCATGACCATCCACGTTTTGGTTCGCTTCGGCCGCTGGCACGACCTGGTCACATCGCCCGAACCGGAGGAGCGTACGCTGCGTCCCATCGCAACCGCCATGCACGCCTACGGGCAGGGCGTGGCGCACGCCGCCCTCGGTCAGATCGAAGAGGCCGAAGCCGCCCGCCAAGCGTTCGACCGGGCGGCGGCCGCGATCCCTGAGGACGCGATCTTTCTCAGCAACACGGTGCGCGACATGCTCCGCATTGGCGAGGCCATGCTCGACGGCGAGCTGGAATACCGCAAGGGGAACTACAGCCGAGCGTTCGACAGCCTTCGTCTCGCCGTCTCGCGGGACGACGCGCTCAACTACACCGAGCCCTGGGCCTGGATGCATCCCCCGCGTCACGCCCTCGGCGCGCTGCTCGCCGAACAGGGCGAATTCAATGAAGCCGAAGCTGTGTATCGCGCCGACCTCGGTTATGACGGAAGCCTGCCCCGATGCTGCCAGCATCCCGACAACGTGTGGGCGCTCCAGGGGCTGGTGGAATGCGTCGAACACGCAGGAGACGCCAACGAGCTTCGGTTCCTGAGACAGCGGCTGGCGTTCGCCAAGGCCCGCGCCGACATCCCCATTGAAACGTCCTGCTTCTGCCGGTAGGTGGCGGCAAAGGTGAGAGGGGTGAGTGGACCGGGTCTCTATTCTGATTCTGCGGAAATTACGATATTGAGTGATTTTACTCAATACAGTAAACGGGAGAGTACTGGCTGTTGGCCGTAAGGCCGAAATCCCGGGTGCCGGCAGTTCTCTCCTACAGTCGTTATGGACCTATAATCTCGCAAAGTCCTTCTATGATCCTATCCAATTCGTCACCGGTTGCATGGCCCAACTTGCTACCGATTCTCTGTGTTGAAAGGGTTCGGACCTGGCCGATCTTAACCCACGACTGTTTTGGAAGATCTGCCGAATCGAGCGAAAGGGTCAGCGGGAAACCGGCACGTTGAGGCTGACTCGTAATCGCCATGGCGATCACCGTACCGGATCGTTGATTAAAAATCTCGTGGCTCAAGATTAGAACAGGCCGTCGTCCAGCTTGCTCCCGGCCACGTGTGGGACTCAAATTCGCCCAGCGGATTTCACCCCTCAATATTCGGGCCAATTATCCGCATCCTCCTCTATTCCTTCTTCAGCCAGTTCCCGTTCCTCTACCGGGTCCAGTTTCGCACATTCCCGCGCCAGCCTTCCCCGCTTGAGACGATCCAGCTTCTCCGACACGGCTTCCTCAATCGCCTGACTTCTGTTTTTATATGACTGCTGCATGATTAGATAGTCGAGTTGCTTAACGATTTCCTCGTCCAGCGTTATCGCAATTTTGGATTTCATAACTTAATCCTCCTGGTATGATAATATGTCATACCTTCTGATTGTCAAGTGCGATACCAGGTTTTATTCGGATGACGTTAGGATTTTGCAGACGACCCAGTTGTGTCAACTTCCGCGGGTCTGACGATAAGGTGTGATTGACGATGAGGTGTGAATATGGAATGCTTGCCCAGGGTACCGAATTCGGCGTAGGTTTAAGTAGGAAGTCGACCCGTCGAGTTCGGAGCCTGACACCATGCGCATCTGGGACCTTCCCCCCGAAATCCTGTGCCGACAGCACCTCCTGGGTGAGCACCGGGAGTTGCACGGGCTATGGAACGTCATAACGCTGGGGAAAACAGGATACCGGAAGCATCCGGAGACGAAACGTTGGGTCGGTCGGCTCGCGGCGCTGTACGACCGGCACGAAGCTCTAGTCGCGGAGATGCAACGGCGGGGTTACCGGCACAATACACCGCTGGATGGTACGCTTGCCGATGGTCTGAACGAGCAGGATGTTCTGATCGACAGCCTGGATGAACAGATCCAGATGTTGACCGAGAAGCCTTGTCTGTGCCCGATTGCGCCCTGGCCATAGGGTCAACCGTCGCTTCAATACGCCCCTTTACTCGTTCTCCGTTTCGTTTTGCGTCCTGAAAGCAAGTTGTGGTGTCTACCCGAACTCCCAATCCTCGTTATCCAACGCCCTTCGTACTGCTTCAGCCATACCCCTGGGCCGAATGGCAAAAGCTTCCAAGGCGGACTCGTCGACGACGACTGTTTCATTTCGGAGGCTTTCGACGAGTTTTCGTCCGATTCGCGCGTAGACGGGTGTGAACAGGCCGAGCCACAGGCTGGAGAGGCGGGGTGAAAGGACAGGTACGGAGATCAGCATGCGCTTCAATCCGCGTTGCCGGGCGTATTCCGCCATGAGATCCCGGTAGGAGGCGCGGTCCGGTCCACCGATTTCGAAAACCTGGCAGCGGTTGAAGACCGCGCCGGAAACGTGGAGTGCGCCGACCAGGTAGTCGAGTACGTCATCGATGGCAATGGGCTGACACTGGGTATGAACCCATTTCGGTGTCAACATCACCGGGAGTTTCTCTACAAGGGCGCGGATCAATTCAAATGAAAGACTACCGGAGCCGATGATGATGGATGCCCTGAATTCGATCGTCGGCACGCCGGAGTTTCGAAGGATTTCCCCGACTTCCCGCCTGCTTTCCAGGTGGCCGGACAGTGGCTGTCCATTACCCAGGCCGCCAAGGTAAACGATACGCCCTACCCCGGCCGCGCGCGCCGCCGCCGCAAAGTTCGTCGCGGCCTTTCGATCTTCCAGTGCGAAGTCACCGCCGGACGCCATGGAATGGACCAGGTAGTAGGCCGTCGATACGCCTCGCAGGGCATCCGGCAGTGTTGCCGGCCGCAGCAGGTCGCCGCCTGCTACATCGACATCGTTCGCTGCCAACGAGGACAACGCATCCGGGCGTCGAACGAGACAACGCACCCGGTGTGATCCGTTTACCAGACGCCGAATCAGCCGGCTCCCGATGTACCCCGTGGCTCCGGTAATGAGGATGGTTTCCGGCTGCGATGAATGTGTTGGCTGGGATCCGGTCATGAACCCTCGGTCCGGATACGCGATCAGCAGGCCTTCAGAACCCGCGCCAACCGGGTATGGCGGCCGCCTGCCGAATCCAATCCGCCATCCGCTCCTCGTCGAACTCGCCCTCGTATAGGTCGATCCAGCGCGAGTCCTTGTCCTTGCCGGAGCCGGGCGGAACGGGTCTCAATGCCGCGCCTTGTAAGAACGTCACCTTCACGTAGCGGGTGAATACGTGGTAACTCAGGAACCAGCCCTGGTCCTCGATACCGTAGAAGGGCGAGTTCCACCGCACGGCCTTGCGCACGCCGGGCACGATGCGGACGATGAGTTCGTCGAGGTGGCATCCCACGTCGCACTTCCAACCCGGCATGGCCGCGATGTAGGCTTGCACGGGAGCGTCGCCGTCGGCCTTGGCGATCTGCGGATTGCCACCTGAGAGAAGAACCGGTTTCGATCCAGCCTCATTCGAAGTGGCCCTTTTCGCGTCGGTCTTCGCTACCCCTTTCGGGTCAGCTCCTCTCTCGCCAGCCTTCGTCGGTTTCCCGGCCGTCTTGCCTTCCATGATGTTCACTCCAGTCCGCGCCTTTTGGCCGTGCGCGGCACCAGGGTCGGCACTTGGTGCTTTAACGTCGTGGCGCCACCGGCTCCTGGCGTCGCTGGCGGATCCTGTTCCGAAATGAAACAGGAGACGGAAGCGGCGTCAAGCGGACTTCCCGGCCGGGCTTAAAAACCAACAATCATGCATGATCACGCGACAGGCACAGGGCGTCCGCCCGGTCGTTATACTGCATTGGCACAGGAAAGATCGCCCGCCAGGCCTGAGCGTCCGACTTCCCGTGGTTTTGCGTTGACACCGATAGAACGCGGTGGGTAATTGGATGGACGAGCGTGGATGAGTGCGGACGAGCGTGGAAGGACAAGGACGGCCTGCGGGTAGTCCAGGACAAAAGCTATTAGACACGAAGGGTGACATGATGGATTTCGAATGGATCACCATTGCACTGGGTGACATCACATGGCTCGCCGTGGCGTTCGCGCTGGGTCTGCTTTCCCGGGCCGTAGGGCTGCCGCCCCTGGTTGGATTCCTCGCTGCGGGATTCGTGCTCAACCTGTTCGGCATCGCCAGCGGGGATGTGCTCCGGAAGCTGGCCGATCTCGGAATAACGCTGCTGTTGTTCGTCGTCGGCCTGAAGCTCAACTTGCGGACCCTGGCGCGACCCCAGGTATGGGCCGTCACCGGCCTGCACATGGCACTGGCTGTGCTGATCCTGGGAACGATCGTCCTTTTGCTTGCCATGCTAAATGCGCCTTCCTTTTCCGATATCGGGATTTACCCGTCGTTGCTGATCGCCTTCGCACTGAGTTTTTCCAGTACGGTCTTCGTCGTGAAGGTCCTGGAGGACAAGGGGGAGACGGCGGCCTTGCATGGCCGCATCGCAGTCGGCATTCTCATCGTTCAGGACCTGGCTGCCGTGGCTTTTATCGCGATCTCGGTGGGCATGTGGCCATCCTTTTGGGCGTTGCTCGTTCTGCTCCTCATACCGGCGCGTCCGCTGCTGTTGATTGTTCTGCAGAAAGTCGGCCATGGCGAGCTCCTGGTGCTGAGCGGACTGCTCCTGGCCCTGGGCGGCGCGGAAGTATTTGAACTGGTCGGACTGAAGGGCGACCTGGGCGCACTCGCCCTCGGTGCGCTGATCGCCAACCATGCGAAAGCCAATGAAATGGCGAAGACCATGATCGGATTCAAGGACCTGTTCCTGCTCGCCTTCTTTTTGTCCATAGGGCTTTCAGGTCCGCTGACGCTGGACGCGGTGCTCATCGGCGCAGCCATAACGCCGCTTGTTTTCCTGAAGTCGGCCCTGTTCTTCGGCCTTTTGACGGCGTTCAAGCTGCGTGCGCGCACCTCGCTGCTCGCGACGCTGAACCTGACCAACTTCAGCGAGTTCGGACTCATTGTGGCGGCCATCGGGGTAGCCAATGGCTGGATCGACGGCCTATGGCTGATCGTCATCGCGATCTCCCTGGCGCTGTCCTGTGTCATCTCCGCGGCGCTGAATGTCGCCGCCCACCAGATCTATGCCCGGCACCGGGCGTTGTGGGATCGCCTTCAAAAGTCCGAGCGTCTTCCCGACGACCAGCCGCTCGATACCGGTGGAGCAACGATCGCCATCATTGGCATGGGCCGCGTGGGCACCGCGGCCTATGACAACATGCATCAGGAATTCGGAGACACCGTCGTAGGCGTAGACCTCGATCAGGTCAAGGTGGAACGGCAGCAGTCGAGTGGCCGCCACGTACTGCTCGGAGATCCTACTGACGCGGACTTCTGGGACCGCGTTCAGGCCGCCCACACCCTCGAACTGGTCCTGCTGGCGTTGCCGAACCTGGCGTCCAATCTCGCCGTACTCGACCAGCTCAAGGCTTCCTCGTCCTACTGCCGGGTCGCCGCCACGGCAAGATTCCCCGATGAGATCGCTGTGCTCAAAGAGGCCGGCGCGTCGAGCGTGTACAACCTCTACGCGGAGGCCGGCTCGGGATTCGCTGCGCACGTGGCGGCGCAGACGCCGAATGCGGGTACGTAATTAAGAAGAGCGGTATGCTGCGAACTTCCCGGCCACGAAACTACATGGTGAAATCAGTTTGTATTTTGAACTTCGTGTGGTAAATTTGGCCGATCTGCGCCCGGTAGCATCCATGATTCACTTGGGATGTTTCCAGTCATTCAGTCAAATCCGCTAAGGGAATTCACATATGCTTTGCGACCATCGTACCAGTGGCAAATCAGCTTCACCCTCCTCCGCCGGTAACGGTATTGCACGATACACAAAAAAGGCCATCCTAGGGAATCCGATCCGCCTCTTCTGCTTACTCGCGCTTCTTGTGGTGACCTCCTGTGGCAAGGATAGTCCCACCGGACCGGCCGGACCAGCCAACGTAGTCGTGACACCCAACACAGTTACCCTGACCGCGATTGGCCAGACTGTGCAGCTCGATGCGCAGGTGCAGTACGAGGCCGGCGCGACATCGTCTGGACACACGGTGGTCTGGGCAAGCCGGAATCCATCCGTGGCATCCGTGACCAGCGGAGGGCTCGTCACCGCGCTAGGCAACGGCACGGCCGATATAACGGCCACCGCGGGACAGAAACAGGGCAAGTCCACGATCAACGTAACCCAGGCGGCGCGAACGATTACGGTTGAGCCGTCGTCGGTAACGCTGACCATGGCCGACGAAACCGCGTCGCTTAAGGCATCGGTGCTGGACGAAAACGGCCAGGCCGTCGATGGCGCGGTAGTGAAATGGTCGATCAGTGACGAATCGGTGGCTACGGTAAGCGACGACGGTCTGGTCACGGCCGTAAGAAACGGCAGCGCGGTCGTTACGGCCATCTCCGGTGAGATTTCGGCCAGTGTGACGGTTACGGTATCCATCGATGTCAGCAATCGTACCACGCTGATCGATTTCTACCACGCGATGGACGGTGCGAACTGGAATGAGCGCGATAACTGGTTGAGTGAAGAACCCCTGAACGAATGGCACGGCATAACGACCGACGCCAACGGTAGGGTGATCCGGCTGGAACTGCGCTCGAACAACCTGTCGGGCACGTTGCCTGAAAACCTGGTCAATCTGTCGCTGTTGCGGGAACTGGATTTAGCGGGCAACCAGGTATCGGGCGCCATCCCGGTCATTCTTTCTCAACTCGAGGAGCTTAGGATTATCGACCTGGGCGCCAATAATATGTCGGGATCCGTTCCGGATGAGCTCGCGTTGCTTGACCATCTGGAAATACTGAACCTCGGAAACAACAGCCTGTCCGATTCGGTCCCCGTGGAACTGGGTCAGATGACCACCCTGACACGGTTGGACATTGGCGGCAACGACCTGACCGGTCCGATCCCGCCGGAACTGGGTCAGCTCACCAATCTTGAGCACCTGGAACTGAACAACAACGAACTCATCGGATCGATCCCTGCCGAAATAGGACAGCTCTCGCAATTGGAATTTCTGCACCTGGACACGAACAAACTGACCGGTCCGATCCCGCCGGAACTGGGCGATTTGGAAAGCCTGGAGTTCCTGAACCTTTGGCGGAACCAGTTGTCAGGTGAGATTCCGGTTGAATTGACGCAACTGGAAAACCTGGAACGCTTGGATCTCGATGAGAACAGGTTGTCCGGAACGATTCCCGCCGATCTGGGTCAGTTCCACAAACTTGAGGTGCTGTACCTCAACTCCAACAATCTTACCGGCGAGATCCCGGCGGTCTTGGGCGATCAACCCAGGCTGCGTCTGCTGAGTCTCTATGGAAACCAGCTTACGGGACCAATTCCAGTAGAACTGAGCCAACTTGCCAATCTCGAATTCCTCTACCTTCATAACAACGATCTGTCTGGTCCCATTCCATCCGAATTCGGACGGCTCCAGGATCTCGAAGCGCTGTACCTCTACGGAAATGAGTTGTCCGGCGCTGTTCCACCCGAACTGGGCCTTCTCGACGACCTCGAAGTGCTCTATCTCCACGAAAACAAACTGACCGGCACGATACCCGCGACATTTTCGGGTCTTTCGGACGTCAGGACGTTTTACCATCACGACAACGACGGTCTTTGTTTGCCGAGCACACCGGCCTTGCTGAACTGGGTCGATGGCCTGGATCAATGGATGGGGTCGCGGTGCGACGAAGCCGGTTTCACCGAGGGACTGCTCATGGTTGGCGAAGGCGCTGACCGGCTGTACAGGCTGAATCCCAATACGGGGGAAGCCAAACCCGTGGGAGAAGCCGTCCGGTTCGGCGTAGACGAGTACCAGCCTTACGGCCTGACCGTGCATAACGGCATGTTGTACATGACGGGCGGATGGAACGCGGCGCTGTACACGCTGGATCCCGGTACGGGCGTGGCCACGCGGGTCGGCGACGCCGTGGAATTCGGAGTCGGTGAATCCCAGCCCATGGGCCTGGCGTCCCACAACGGCACGCTGTACATGGCCGGTGGGACGAATGCCAGGCTTTACGAACTGAATGCCGTGACGGGAGTAGCCACCCCGGTCGGTAACATCGTGGAGTTTGGCGTAGACGAAGACCATCCGTTCGGCCTCGCGTCCCACGATGGCGGCCTGTTCATGGTCGGCTACAATACGGCCAGACTTTATGGGTTGAATCCTGACTCGGGGATCGCGTCACCCGTTGGCGACGCGGTTGACTTCGGAGTCGGCGAGGATCTGCCGACCGGGCTGACCTCACACCGAGGCGTGTTGTACATGACCGGTGGATGGACGGCCAAACTGTACACCCTGGATGCGGGAACCGGGGTCGCATCGACAATCGGGAATGACGATGAGGATGTCAATCAGTTCGGTGTCGATGAAGACGCTCCGACGGGGCTGGCGTCGCTGGAGCGGGAAGTGTCGGCGCGAAGAACGGTGCCCGTGGTGAGGGTGATTAAGCAGTAACACAGGCGTCCGCAAACGGATCAAGAGGACTGGACGTTGGAGAGAAAGTGGATCTGGTGGGCAGGCGGCGCTGTGCTGGCAGTGCTCGTTTCTTTCATCTCTGTCATGTACTGGTTCGATCCGGCGCGGCGCACGACCGAGCCTGGATTTTCCGGATTGAGCAGAACCGTTACCGGAAATACGCTCTTCTCGCAAAGCGATCCGCCGGTGCGGATGACATTCGACGAGCGATTCCGGCACATCGGAGGGCAGAAGTTCGTGCTCTACGGCACCGCCGACGTCGAGCAACATTTCTTTGTCGAAGAACATCCGGACGGAACCCTGAAGAGCTTTGTCTGGATCCAGTTCGAAGGCTTCCTGCCCGATAACGACTACACCTACGACTATTCCGATTCTCCGTTGCGATTGCGGATCGGGGCGTTCGATTTCTATACCGACACCGCGGCCGGTACATCGAATCGATTAATGCGCCTCGGCTGGCCGGGGACCGACGGCTATCTCGCCCGGAAGTTCGCGGCGGACAAAGGCTATACCATGCCGGACAACTACGCCTACGCGCGGCTCGTTCACATACCGGACGACATGAGCCGCAAGGAACTGCTGATCATCTTCATGGAAGACCTGTCACCAACGGGCTGGACCGGCGAGTCATTGCGCGAGGGTGGGGAGCACGAAGGGCGTTGGCCCGAGGTCGAGGCTGCTCATCTTGACAGGATCAAGCGGGTGATGTCGTTGTATCGGCCCGGGTAACGTTGCAGTTGGACAAGTGTTGAGTTCTGGGCCTTTGGGCATTTAAGTAAGCGTTCGAAGGCGATTTAATTCGTAATGATCCCATGAAGGACCAGACCGTGCGTTCACTGAGTCTTCAGGGCTTGCCTGACAAGAGAAGGCAGAAGGTCCTCGTGCCGGATTGGCCGGACCCGGAAGGGCCGTCGGGCAACGAAGTAAAGACCAGAACGATTTACACGGGCGTGACGAACGGAACGGAACGCAATCAGCTGATTGGCGGAAATTACGCGCCCGACGATGCCGATCTGCCCACCGGGGGCAACGGCTACCAGAATGTGGGAAAAGTCATCGAGGTCGGGCCGGACGTCTGCGAACTGAAGATAGGCGACGTGCTGTTTATGAGCGCGGTCCACGCCGAGTATGCCGTGATGCCGGAAGACGGCCTGCTCCTGAGGCTGCCCGATTCAATGGATCTTACAGAGGCCGCCCTGCTAGGCATATGCAGTGTCGCGATGCGTACCTGTCGCAACGCGGAACTATGCGTGGGCGAACGCGCGTTGATCGTGGGTGCGGGTATCCTCGGGCAAGTCGCCGTGCAGGTCGCCGCCGGCATGGGCGCGCGCGCTACGATCTGCGACATCGATGGGGGGCGGCTGGCGATCGCGAAAGAGATCGGCGCGGCGGAAACCGTGCTCGATGTTTCGGGGGAGAAATGGAATCAGAAAGTCGGTGAGGCCGCATTTGACGTCGTGATCGACTTTGCCGGCGTTCCGGGTATGGAAGACCAGCTGATCTCCGCGTTGCGTCCGCAAGGCAGGATGTTGTTCATCGCCGGCCGGGACAAAGTGACCTATACCTTCAATCTGGGACAGGGCCGTGAGGTCCGGATCAGGCAGAACAGTCATTTTGATCGAGACGACCTTCACAATACGTGCCGCCTGATCGCCAGGGGGTTGATCAAGATTGGGCCGCTGATCCGCGATGTCGTCCCGGTCAGCGAAGCCAAAAAGATCTACGACACCTTGCGGGACGCCCCGGATCAGCTGATGGGAACGGTGTTTGCCTGGTAGGTGGGCGGATAACCGACAGTTCGCGACTTCCGGTCGCTTGTGTCCTTTGGCATGAACTACGCTGGAATTGGCGCGGGGACTTTCAAAGGAGGAACTCCTCGGGTTGGATTCGAACCAACAACCTAGTGGTTAACAGCCACCCGCTCTGCCATTGAGCTACCGAGGAAAATGGCGTTTACAACAGCAACGGAATATAGAGCGCAGACGCCTTTGTGTCAAGTGGTTTGTGGTTAATCATCCGCGTCCAGAATCTCGCGTAACATCGCCTCACTGAAGGTTCCCCGAGCTACCTCTGCCACGGGTCCGGTCAGCGTCAATTTGAACTTCTCGTCCACATCGACTAGCAGTGCCCCGCCTGGTGATTCCACGCTAACGGGAGACGTCACCAGCCCTAGACGCACCGCCGCGCTTGCAGCCGCGCAAGCAGAAGATCCGGATGAAGGTGTTTCGCCGACACCGCGTTCCCAGATCAGGATGCGAATCTTGCTGGGACCGGTGGGTTCGGCTAGTTGAACGTTTATTCGATTGGGGAAGATCGGGTGGGTCTCTAGCGCTGGACACAGCCTAAGCAGGTCGTCGCGACTCCACTGCCGGTCCTGGGAACGAAACACCACGCAATGAGAATTGCCGACGTTCACGCCGGTGAAAGTCAGCGTTTCCCCGGCGGTCCTGATCGGTTGCTCGATCAGCTCGTCGACTTCGAGGGTACACGGCAACGCTTCCGGTCTGAACGTTGCCCGGCCCATGTGCACGGTCGCGCCGCATACCGGACCGGAGGCATCTTCTGCACCGCATTGGTCATGCTGCGTCTCGACGCGTACCGTGCCGCCCCGTGTCTCCACCGTGAACGACTTCTTGCGCGTCCTGCCCGTGGCGTGCAGGTACAGCGCGAAAATCCGCAGTCCGTTGCCCGAGGTTTCTGCCTCGCTTCCGTCGGGGTTCCAGATCCGCAGGCCGAAGTCCGCCGAACCGGAATCCTCAAGGCTCAGGATGCCATCGCTTCCGATGCCCTTCTCACGATCACATATCCGGGCGATGCGACCGGGCGTCAACTGGAAGTTCAGCTCCCGGGGATCCAATACGATGTATTCATTGCCGAGTCCATGACCCTTGAAGTAGCTGTTCGCCATTGAAGTAGCTGTTCGCCATGCTCCGACCGAATCAGAAACTGTACATCATGTTCAGACTGACGCCGACCATCGAAAGCTCGTCGGTCGAAATGCCATACATGACGTCGAATCCCCGGCCCACGGACGAGGCGTGGCTCCGGAGCTGCGTCCACATTTCTTCGTCGTCGAATTCGCTGAACTTTGACCAGCGAACCTTTGCCCCGATCCCCAGGTTACCGCTGAGGGCGTAATCCACGCCCACGACCGCCTGGTAGGCGGCCAGGAGATCGTTCATCTTGTGCCGGCCGATGGTCGTGGTCCCGGCGAGCCGCGCTTTACGTTCCGGATGGAGGAAGGTCGAGATCGCGGCCGGGTCGTCATTGCGCTTGAATCGTCCGTAGTAGTCGAGCGAAGTGCTGGAAAGCCCCACGCCGACCCCGATGTAGGGTGTGTAAGGCGAATTGCTCTTGAACTCGTAATACACATTGGCAAAGATGCTGTGCGAAAGCAGATCTTCCAATCCGCCGTCGATGATTTCGAGTTCCTGTTGCTGCTTCTCCTGGGTCACGGCATCCAGGATCTGACCGTCGCCCTCGCCGCGTGTATAGGTCGTGGTCCGGTAGAGGTATTCACCCTCGAACCGCAGGCTATTCCAGACATAGCCCAGGGCCAGCACGCTCTGCACGCCATCGCCCGCTCCGACTTCGTGCGTCCACTCCGCGGGTGGCGGCGCGCTCGCGCATTCATCCGGGCGCGTCTCGGCGAGCCCCGGATTGGACAGCTTGTCGCAACGGGTCCCCCAGTCATTGTCCCTGGCATGGACGGTCAGGCCTGGGGCCACCGCGAAACCCAGGTTGGTCCGCAGGTACCAGCCGTCCTGCGACAAGGCCTGCGCCGATGCCGAAGTGGAGGTCTGCGCGGATACCGGCGTGGTTACCTGAGCGGATGCGCGTCCGGTGATAGCCGCTACGACCAGGCACAGGGTCAGAACCCCGATTCTGTGTATCATGATGCGGTCTCCTTTTGATTCGGGGAGAGGATCCCCGGATGAAGACATGCTCTCCGGTTGAGGAGGCGCTCTTCTGCAGAAGTAGTGCGCTCTGGTTGAAGCGGCGTGCTCCAGTCCGGTCGCGAAGTACGCAGTAGTCCCACCGTTACGCCGCGGTCGGCGCATCCAGGCCGCTTCCCGTTTCCTCGACCACGAGATCCACCACAGCCCGCAGGGCTTCCGCTTCCGTGTCCCCTTCGAGGCGGCGCAACCGGTAGTGGTCAATCTGGCGGTCCGATCCGGTACCGTACCGGATGAGGTCGAGAATGTGGCGCAGTTGGTCCTCGCACTCCATGGCGCGCGCGTCTTCGGACAGTGTTTCGACCAGGGCTTCGGCGTACTCGTCGATATCGAGCCGGCCCGACCCTTCAGTGTCCCCCAGGAACGCGACCACGCCGTACCGCTGGGCGAGCCAGCAGTTCTCCTTGATCAGTTCCGTCGGCGGTTCCGTCGGCAGCCGGCCTTCCATGTCCAGGCGAAGCAGGTACCGAACGAGACAGGTGTATAGCGCCACGACACACATGGCGTCGTCCACGGTCTGGCAGATGTCGCAGATGCGCAGTTCCAGGGTGGGAAATGCCCGGGAGGGCCGGATGTCCCACCAAAGCTCGCTGCTGTCCTTGATGAACTCCATCCGCTGGTAGTCTTCGACCAGTTTCTCGAATTCCTCCCAGGAGTGCAGCGGTCCGGGCAGTCCCGTGCGCGGCATGCTGCCGAAGAGGGTCAGGCGGTAGGACTTGAAGCCGGTCTCCCGCCCGCTGCTGAAGGGCGAGGAAGCGGAGAGGGCGTGGAGCAGGGGCAGATAGCGGCGCATGGCCGTCATCACCCGGACGCGGCTGCCGCCGTCCCCGAATCCCGCGTGGATGTGCATCCCGCCCACGAGCAGTTCCCGGACGGCCTGCTGGTAGGTCATGGCGAACTGTTCGTAGCGGCGTCCTGCCGTGACGACCTGGCTGTGCCAGGCCGCGAAGGGATGGGTGGAGGCCGCCAGCACCGCGGCGCCGTGCTGCGCGGCCGCGTCGATGACGAGGCGTCGGGTCTCGATGAGGGCCGAATGGACGTCCGCCACGGACGTGCAGACCCGGGTGGTGGTCTCGATCTGGGACCGGAGGAACTCGGCTACGACCTTGTGTTCCCCGCGATTCTTCTCACATTCTTCGAAGATGCGCGGGTCGGGATCGGGCAACAGGTCGCGCGTATCCGGGTCGACCAGGAAGAACTCTTCCTCGACGCCGAGTGTGATGGAGAGGGGATCTGTGGTGCTGCCTTGTGCCATGGTGCCTCCCGGGCTGGATTCCGGGGAGATTTTACATGGCGGGCAAGACATAGTCAACCGGTATCGAGTAACGCGTTCCTGGCCTCTTGCCAGTTCAATGTGGCGTCCGCGGGGTCGTGCAGACGACGCAGTCTATCAAGTTGACACTTTATAACTTATGGGCTAATTTGGTTAAGCCCAATTGGTCTCACGGACTACCCAATGTCAAAAAAGACTTCCAATAAACGTTCCACTAACGATAAATGCTCTACGAGGAAAGATCGGGCCCAACTGGTTGAGCAAAACGCCAGAAGAACGCCTCGCTGAAGTTCAACGTCTGCGCCGTCAAGTATATGGAGACAAAGTCGACGGCCCCATACAACACGTTGCTCGGATCGTCAGGCGATCCTCACGTGGCGTAGTTGTTATTCGAAGTTTACCGTCACAGTCCTCGACATCAGACGCGACAAGCTTGTTAAGACCAACTCATCAAGAACAAGCGGGCAACTGGAAGGCAAAGGGACCTGGCGGATCTGGAGACGCTTGAAGGTGAATAACGTAATCCAATAAAGGAAACCACCATGCGACGTTTATTCTTCCTGCTGGCGATGCCCTGTATGCTGGCGATGCCCTTTCTGATAGCCGGCAAAGCTCAAGCCCAGGTTTCACTTGAAATCGAGGGGCATGCGTCTTTCGCCCTGGAAGAACTGAGCAGGCTGGCGGACGGACAGGGGGTCGGCGGTCTAGTGACGGTTGTCTATCCGGTCCGGCCTTCGAGTATGTTCAATATCATCGGCAAGGCAGGCTTCAATCAATACGGCACCAAGTCTGGCGAGGTTGAGCGACGCGAAATCGTGAGAATCGTCGACTCGGTGTACCAGGGCATTCCGATCACCGCGGGCGCCAGGTTGTATTACGATCAGGACCGGTTATTCTACACCGAAGGACATCTGGGTCTGGAAATCAAGCGGGGTGACCTGGACCCATTCGACGATAAAGACCAGACTTTAACGATCCATCCAGTGCTGGCCATAGGCGCCGGATTCTCCGTCTCCCCGAGACTGGCCCTGGTCGCATCGCTCGGCTTGAGCACGGATCTGTGGAGATATGCGAATCTGGGGGTCACGTATCGTTTAAGGGAATGATTGACCGGCGAGATTATGGCACGCTGATGCGGTAGCGTGCCGCCGACTTAAAAAACGCGGGACTCACCTCGAGCCCCGCGTTTCTGTTTTTAAAAGCTAATGAACATCGGCCAGACCTGGGCTCTCCCTCAGTTCACCACCTCGTAATCCGCGTCGATGGCGCCGTCTTCCTTCTTCTTCTTCTGCGCCTGCGGATCGCCCTCCGGCTGAGCACCCGGCGGCGGACCCTGCGGACCGTCCTGCGGACCCTCGGGACCGGCCGCGCCCGCCTGCGCGGCCTGGGCGGCGGCCTGTTCGGCCTGGGCCTGCTGGTAGAGGACTTCCGCGAGCTTCTGGGAAGCCTGGGTCAGCTTCTCGGTGCCCGCCTTGATGGCCGCCGGATCGCTGCCCTCCAGTGCCGTCTTCAACTCGGCCAGGGCCGAATCGATGGCGCCGCGGTCCTCTGCGGAGAGCTTGTCGCCGTGTTCTTCCAGCGACTTCTCCGTCGAGTACACGAGCTGGTCGGCCTGGTTGCGGGCTTCCACCTCTTCCTTCTTCTTCGAATCCTCGTCGGCGTGCGCCTCGGCGTCCTTGACCATCTTGTCGATCTCGGCATCCGACAGGCCGCTGGACGCCTCAATGCGGATCTGCTGCTCCTTGCCCGTGCCCATGTCCTTGGCCGAGACGTGGAGGATGCCGTTCGCGTCGATGTCGAAGGTCACCTCGATCTGGGGCAGGCCCCGGGGCGCCGGCGGGATGCCGTCCAGGTGGAACTTGCCCAGCGTCCGGTTGTAGAGGGCCATGTCGCGCTCGCCCTGAAGGACGTGCACCTCCACCGACGGCTGGTTGTCCGCCGCGGTAGAGAAGACCTGGCTCTTCTTCGTGGGGATCGTCGTGTTCCGGTCGATGAGCCGCGTA
This sequence comes from Gemmatimonadota bacterium, assembly GCA_009841265.1. Taxonomy (NCBI): domain Bacteria; kingdom Pseudomonadati; phylum Gemmatimonadota; species Gemmatimonadota bacterium. Next base: position 450,028 of record VXMB01000007.1, read on the forward strand.
AAGACGCCGCCCAGGGTCTCGATGCCGAGTGAAAGCGGCGTGACGTCGAGCAGGAGCACGTCCTTTACGTCGCCGGACAGCACCGCCCCCTGGATCGCCGCGCCGATTGCCACGACTTCGTCCGGGTTCACGCCCCGGTTGGGCTCCTTGCCGAAGAGTTCCTTGACGATTTCCTGCACCTTGGGCATGCGCGTCGAGCCGCCCACGAGCACCACTTCGTCGATGTCCGAGGCCGAGAGGCCCGCGTCGGATATCGCCTGCCGGCACGGCGCCACCACCCGCTGGATCAGCGGGTCCACGAGCTGTTCGAGCTGGGCCCGTGTCATGGTGCGGTTCAGGTGCTTGGGACCGGAGGCGTCCGCCGTGATGAAGGGCAGGGCCACTTCGGTCTGTCCCGCGGTCGACAACTCGCACTTGGCCTTCTCGGCCGCTTCCTTCAGCCGCTGCAGGGCCATGGCGTCGTTGCGGAGGTCGATGCCGGCCTCCTTCTGGAACTCGTCCGCCAGGAAGTCCACCAGGGCATCGTCCAGGTCGTCGCCGCCCAGGTGGGTGTCCCCGTTGGTCGCCATGACCTCGAAGACGCCGTCGCCGATTTCGAGGATCGAAATGTCGAAGGTGCCGCCGCCGAGATCGAAGACCGCGATCTTCTCGTTGCTCTTCTTGTCGAGCCCGTAGGCCAGCGACGCGGCCGTCGGCTCGTTGATGATGCGCTTGACGTCCAGGCCCGCGATGCGGCCGGCGTCCTTGGTCGCCTGGCGCTGGCTGTCGTTGAAATAGGCCGGCACGGTGATCACGGCCTCCGTGACGGTCTCGCCCAGGTAGTCCTCGGCGGTCTGCTTCATCTTCTGCAGGACCGCCGCGGAGATCTCCGGGGGCGAGTACGTCTTGTCGCTGATCTGTATGCTGACCTGGCCGTTCGACCCCGCCACCACGCTGTAGGGCATGCGGGTGCGCTCGTCGGGCACCTCTTCGAAGCGGCGACCCATGAACCGCTTGACGGAGTAGACCGTCGCGTCCGGGTTGGTCACCGCCTGCCGCTTGGCCGTCGCGCCGACAAGCCGCTCGCCGTCCTTCGAAAAGCCCACGACGGAGGAAGTGGTCCGGCTGCCTTCCGCGTTCGGCACCACGGTCGGTTCGCCGCCCTCCACCACCGCCACGCAGGAGTTGGTCGTGCCCAGGTCGATTCCAATGATCTTGCCCATGTGTTATGCTCCTTAGAAACGGGTAAAGCCCGCCTCCTCATGGAGACGAGCCGTGCCCGCTAGCTTGATGAGGCGGGTGCTCCCGCCCCGTGTTTTACCGGTCCCGCTTGGACCCGCCTGGACCCGTCCAGTCCCCCGGTTGGAGGACCGGCCGGGTTCGCCCGGATCTCAACCAACGTTGATCGGAATCTGCCTGGGCTGCGACTCCTTCGACTTCCGCAGCGTGAGGGTCATGACGCCGTCCTTGTACGTGGCGTCGATCGATTCGGTATCCACCGCGTCCGGCACCGGAAACGCGTGCTCGAACTTTCCGCGGGGCTGCTGCTCCGCGTCGCCGTTGAGACCGAAGGGACTCTTGCGCTCGCCGCTTACGGTGAGCACGCCCTTCTCCAGGCTGATCGACACGTCCTCCGAAGCCACGCCCGGTAGGTCGACCGCGACCAGAAAGGCGTCCTCGGTCTCGTGGGTGTCCACGCGAGGCGACCAGCGGGACGGGAATCCGGACCGCAGCGGGAACGGCCGAAACATGCCGTCGAGTTCGGTCCGCAGGTTATGCAGGTTCGCCAGTGGGAAAATGGTCGTCGCTCTCATGATGCTCCTCCTTTTTTAAGTTACCAACTGACCTCTTCACAATCTCTTCACAATCTCTTTGCCGCCTTTCGGAACCGAATGGCCATCCCCGGCGTACATTAGTTTAGAAACGCGGGTGATGCGGCAGTTCCGTCATCTGCAACTTAGATAGCGCAAAGACCGTGCCAGTTCGAAAGGATGCATCCGAAAGAAGGTAAGGGAAGCACCGTAAGTCGTTGAATTCGAGCTGTTTAGTTTGAATAAAAAAAACGCAAGATTTGTACGATAAAAACCGACTAATCTGATGTAAGAGCAAATAGATATGCCAAATTGGCAGAACATGACAAATTGGCATATCGCGACTGCCAACAATAAAACGCGCAACAGGGCTGGCAGGGAGGTGATACGGTATGAAACTTACCACGAAGATCCAGGTCAGAGATGACGAGTCGCTCGACCTGTACCTGAAAGAGATCGGCGATACGGAACTGCTCACGCCCGAGGATGAGGAGGAACTGGCCCGCCGCATCCGGGATGGCGACGAGAAAGCGCTGGAGACCATGATTCACGCGAACCTGCGTTTCGTCGTCGTGGTGGCCAAGCAGTACCAGAACCAGGGCCTCGCCCTTTCCGATCTGATCAGCGAGGGGAACATCGGCCTGATGAAAGCCGCGCGCCGATTCGACGAGAAGAAGGGGTTCAAGTTCATCTCCTACGCGGTCTGGTGGATCCGTCAGGCGATCCTCCACGCGCTGGCCGAGCAGGCCCGGCTGATCCGGCTGCCCGTCAACAAGATCGAGGAACTGCGCCGGATCGAACGTACCATCAAGAAGCGTGAAGCCGAAATGGCCCAGGCCGGGGACGCCTCGGGTGACGGCGGCGACGAGGGCGAAGAGCGGAGTTACGGCAAGGGCCGTCATCCCGCCCTGCCGGAATGGGCGAGCACGCCGCTTTCGCTGGACGCGCCGGTCGGCGACCAGGATGCCTATACCCTGATGGACCGGCTCCGGGACCAGGACAGCAAGATGCCGGACGATGCACTGCAGGAAGAGTTGCTGCGGACGGAGGTGAGGCGTGCGGTATCGAACCTGACCGATCGCGAGAGCGAGGTGTTGAACCTGTACTTCGGCCTGAACTCGGACCGGGCGTACACACTTGAAGAGATCGGGGTTCGATTCGGCCTGACGCGGGAACGGATCCGCCAGATCAAGCAGAAGGCCATCAACAAGCTGCGCCATACCCGCCACGGCAGCCGCCTGGCCGCCTACGCGGACTAAATGGAGCTACAAAGGAGTTAAGAAGGAGTTAAGCAGGAAGGGTCCGGTGGGCTTGGTTTATGGCCGACCGGGCTGGCCGGGCCGACCGGCGACAGACATAGCGGCCGACTGCAAAGAAACTGCGGCGTCGCGTGAACTCTTGAACGGACCTGACATGATCCGTCTGCCATTGCCCCGGCGGGAGTTTACCGGCGCCGTTTTTATGGTCTAATTTAGATGTTAAGTCTTAGAATCAGTTCTGTTGATCACTATATCTAAGTCAGTGAACTTAGAAGACAGCAATTCGGCAGCTTTTATCGCGTCTTCTGTAAACCAGTTTTTTGTCAGAGCGTATGTTTTACCATCTACCGGAAACAACTCACCATCATCAATAAAGTACCGTCTCGGTCTGTCTTCTGATATGGAAAGTAGTTTGTCCCTGTACTCATCCGGACCAACGATGCTATCAATCACATAGAATGGATTTGGCTTGAACTGTTCAATGGAAGAAATGACGTCTCCGATTGGCTTTCCTTTTAAAATGACGTATTTCGTTACATGATGTATCATTTTGCGACTGCTTAGGTTTGATATCTGATCTCCTTCTGTCGTTACCTCAAAACGTGCAGTATCCCTCGATCTCTTTCTGATCTCCCGCTCCTTCATCGTTTTCTCGCGAATTTTCACCTGATATTCCTCTGCTTCCGGCAATGGGATGACCGTTTGGATTTCGAGGAATGTACCATCCTTGCTCTCATACGGTTTCATACGTACGCAACGAATATCCAACCCAAAATCATTTAACCACATTACAGATGTACAAAGTTCCTTTGAGAACTCCGCAGAGGCGAGCACGATTCTCACATCCTGGGCGAACTCTTCTTCGCGTTGATCATCCCACCCCAGAAAATCCAACAAGCCCTCTTCCGGATTAGTCTCGTTGCCATTCTTCTGTAAGTAAGTTCCGTAAATTTCCACAAGCTTATCGAAGGTTAACGTCGAAATCATAGCTGCATATCTCAAAGCCTGTAGTTCCATGTATCCGCCATCCGTTGTAATTTTAATCTCAATTACAACCAAACTGGCGTCTTTATCGATACCCAACAGGTCAATCCGTTTTTTGCTGTCCTCCCAGTCTCTGAATTCCTCGGATACAATTAGAGTATCTGGAGAAATCGCATTGATCTGCGATTTAAGCATTTTCTGCAAATCAATTTCCTTAAGGTTCTGATCTTTGAATGTAGTCTCGTCAAATTTCACGAGTTGTTTATCTTGAATTCTGTAAATTGGCATGGAAACCTTTATGGTGCGAACTCGAAACCGTTCGGCAGTTTCGCGTCATCGCTCTTGGTTCAAAAAGCAATCTGAATTACGAATACAGTGCGGTCTTTACTGTTTTTTCTCCCGCTCCATGTACATGTCGAAGTCCATCTTCTCGTACCATCCGCCTTCGACGAAACGCAACATGGGTGCGAAGAGATCGGGGCCGTAGTATCCCCTGACGGGCAGGAGGGCACGACCTTCCGAGGTGAGAAACCACGTGGTTGGATAGCTGCTCACCCGGAACACAAGGGCCACCTGGTATTCCGTCAGGGTCTGGCCTTCGATGATCAGCGGTTGGGAGGATTCCGCATTCAGCTTCACCGGGATGAAGGATTTGCTCAGTAGCTTCAGGACGGCCTCGTCGCGGTAAGTTTTCTCGTTCATCCTTCTGCAATTTGGACACCAGTCGGTGTAGAAGTTGACGATGATGAGCTTGCCGGAGTCCTTGGCCAGCGCCAGGGCCTTGTCGAGCCGTTGCCAGTCGGGTTCGGCCGGCTTTTTCTCATTTACTTCACCAGCCGTGGCGACTGGAACGCCAATGGTCGGGCCGGCACAGATCGCCATGCAGAATATGGCCACGAGGAAGGCCGCAAAAGCGGTACCTGGTCGTCGTCCTGTGCGTCTTTTTACGGACCGCGTTTCGATTACTACTGATTGCTTGGACGGCATGGATTGGAATCCCGGATGGGTAAGTCATCGGTCATCTTGGATTCTGATATTCCTAATTGCTTAACCTACCATCTTCACTCCGAAAGTCAAGCCGAAACCCCCGCGCCGCCCCGTATAGATAGGCCTTGTCATCCCCTTCCCCTTCCTCCATATTGTAGGGATTCGGTAGACTTCAATAAGTGCAGAACGTCATTCAGTTGCAGCATAATCAACGCACTTCCGATACCCCGGTGCATCCGGCATTTTCGGTGCATGGCGGTTTCTGCGGGACGACCTTCATGACGATGCTCGAAACAACCTATCGGCAGGCCTTCGACCGGTCGGCCGCGCTGTATGAGCGTGCGCTCGAGCGGTTCCCCAACGGGGTGACCCACGACGGCCGGTTCATGCGCCCCTTCCCGGTGTACATCGACCGTGCCGAGGGATCGCGCAAGTGGTCGGTGGAGGGCCGGGAGATCATCGACTACTGGATGGGGCACGGATCCCTGATCCTGGGCCACAGTCATCCCGTGATCGTACAGGCAATCGCGGAGCAGGCGGCCCGGGGGACGCACTACGGGGCGTGTCACGAACTCGAGATCGAATGGGCGGACCTGATCCGGCAGCTCATGCCCTCCGCGGAGACGGTCCGTTTCGTTTCTTCCGGCACGGAGGCGACGCTCATGGCCATCCGGCTGGCGCGGACCTTTACGGGCCGGCGCAAGGTCATCAAGTTCCGGGGCCATTACCACGGCTGGCACGACCAGGTGCTGGACGGGGTCGGACCGGGGAACCAACAGCCCATGCCGGGCGTGTTGCGGGAGGTGTTCGATACGCTGATCAGCCTGCCGGAGGTCAACCTGGACCGCGTGGCGGACGTCCTCAGGCGCGATAACGACGTCGCTTGTCTCATCCTGGAACCGACGGGCGCCATGTTCGGCGGTGTCGAACTGTCCGACGACATCGTCCCGGGCCTGCGGGAGCTCACCGAGCGGCACGGCGTGATCTTCGTCATGGACGAGGTGGTCACGGGGTTCCGGTGCGCGCCGGGTGGGGCACAGGAGTACTACGGGGTCCGGCCGGACCTGAGCACGCTGGCCAAGATCGTAGCCGCGGGCCTGAACGGCGGCGCCCTGGTGGGTCGCGCGGACATCATGGAGTTGCTGGAGCTTCGGGACGACGCGGAGTGGCAGACCGACAAGAAGATGCTGCACTACGGGACCTTCAACGCGAACCCCCTTTCCGCAGCCGCGGGTATCGCCATGCTCAGGCGAATCGCCGATGGCCGTGACATCGCCGTGGCCAACGAACGGGCGGCGGAGCTGCGAAAGCGCATGTCGGAGGTGCTGGCCGCCAACGGGCTGGATGGCTGGCGGGTCTACGGCTCCTTCTCCGGGTTCAAGATCCTGTCGGCGGGAACGGCCACCGCGGACCGCCGGGGCGACGCGGACCTGCTGCACGTCATACGCCAGGCTTTGCTCCTGAACGGCGTGGACTGCATGGGGGTCGACGGGCTTACGTCTTCGGTCCATACCACTGAGGACGTGGAACGCACGGCCGAGGCCTTTGACGGCGCGATTTCGCTGCTTAGACGGGACGGGATAATCCCTTGACAGCATGGGGGTCGGCGCGTAGGTTGCGCCGGTGTTGAGCAAGCCGTTTCCATCCAATGAATCGAACAAGGAGAACAGACATCATGGCGACTGAAAGAGCCGGTGCGGCTACCTTTCAAGGCAATGGTTTGACCCTGGTGGGCGACGAGGTGAAGGTGGGAGACGCGGCGCCGGACTTTTCCGTGCTGGCCGACGACCTTTCGACCGTCACGCTGGCGAATTACGCAGGCAAGGTGAAAGTCATCTGCCTCGTGCCGTCCCTCGATACCCCGGTCTGCGACACCGAAATCCGCCGCTTCAACCAGGAAGCCTCAGGGCTGGGCGACAACATCGCGGTGCTGGCGGTCAGCGCGGACCTGCCCTTCGCCCAGAAGCGCTGGTGCGGCGATGCGGGCGCCGACAACGTGACGGCGCTGTCCGACCACCGCGACACTTCCCTGGGCGTGGCCTACGGCGCCGTGATCAAGGAACTGCGCCTGCTTTCGCGCGCCGTCTTCGTCATCGACGCTTCCAACACCGTGCGGTACGTGGAGTACGTGACGGAAATCACCGAGGAACCGGATTACGACGCCGCCCTGGCGGCCGCCCGCGCCGCCGTCTGAGTACGGAACAGTCAGCGCGATCCGGCCAGACCGACCGGTAAACTGCGATCCTATCCTAAGAAGCGGCCGGGGATGATACGCCACCCCGGCCGTTTTCTCATTTCCAGACGAGGTACGAATTCATGGCAGAACTCACCTATCACGCCCACGCCAGTTACTCGCTGTCGGACGGCCGCCACGACCTGCTGTTCGATCCCTTCATCACGGGCAATCCACTGGCGACGATTTCAGCGGACGCCCTGAATCCCGACTACATCCTGCTGACCCACGGGCACGGCGACCATATCGGCGACGCGGTGCCCATCGCCCGGCGCAGCGGGGCGACGATCATCGCCTCCTACGAACTGGCCAATTACTGCGAAGCCCAGGGCGCCGAGACGCACGACCTGGGGATCGGCGGTTCGTACACCTTTCCCTTCGGGCGGGTCAAGCTCACGCAGGCGACCCACAGTTCGTCGATCACCACGGACGACGGGACCATCGTGTACCTGGGCAATCCGGCGGGAATCATCGTGCTTTTCGACGGGAAGACGATCTACAACACGGGCGACACGGGGCTCTTCGGCGACATGGCCCTGATCGGCCGCCTGGAGAAGCCGGATGTGGTGATCATGCCCATCGGGGACAACTACACCATGGGGATCGACGACGCCGTGGAGGCGGTGAGGATGATCGGCGCCGGAACCGTGATCCCCGTCCACTACAACACCTTCCCGGTGATCGAGCAGGATCCGAACGAGTTCGTCGACAAGGTAAGCGACCTGGCCCGCTGCGTCGTGCTGAAGCCGGGCGAGTCGGTCCAGTTGTAGGTTGTCTCAGTCCATCCGCCGTAACCGCACGGCCATCATGGGCGGTGTTTCCCTGAAGTTCGCCCAGGACAACTCGCGGTCGGCTTCCACGCTTTCGTCGAAGGCGCGTTCCTCCAGGCCGTCCAGCACGAACCCCGCTTCGAAGCACGAGGCCAGCAGTGCGGACAGGGGCCGGTGAAAGATCAAGTTGGGCACGGGCTGACCCACGATAGCCAGTCCCTCGAAGGGCTGCGGCGTCAGATAACGGTCGATCTTGATTCCGACTTTCTGGATCATTCTCCCTTCCTGGTCTACCTGTTCCGCATACCGAACGGCGTACGGCGCCTGGAAGCACGGGTGCGTGAGGCTGAAGACGAAAACGCCGGCAGGTTTGAGAAGGCCGTGCACGGCGCCGAACATCGGTCCGACCTCGGCCATGTCCATAACGGCCATGTTGGATACCGCCGCATCGAAACAATTCGTCCCCAGTCCAACCAACTCCTTCGTATCCGTCACGTCAATCACGCGGTAGTCGATTTCGCCCGCGGTTTCGTTTTCTGATGCGCCGGTCCCATGGCCTTCCGAACGATTCCGCGCCTTTTCGATCATCCCGGCGCTTCCGTCGATCGCCGTGACCCGTGCGCCCAGCCCGGCGAGAAAACGCGAGAAGTTCCCGTTCCCGCAAGCAATGTCCAGCACTTCGTCCCCGGCTTCAACGGCCAGCAGCCGATCCATGGCGGGCCGCACCAGCAGGTTGTGGAAATCGTTGCTGTGTTCGCCCATGTAGTCGTCCCAGAACCCGGCGTTCAGGTTCCATCTACTCTGCGCGTCTTCGGCCAGTTCCGGCCAGTCTGACGTGGGCATGTCGGCTCCTTTCTACGGTCACGCGCTGATTAACGCACGGCCCGCTACTCGAACACCCGCATGGGCGGATCTTCCACCGGCAGGCCGTGTTCCGCCGCCCATGCGCGCAAGGGCACGTCGTCGCCCTCCCAGGGCTGGCAGAAGAGCTGCGCCGTGATGGGATCCATGGTTTCGAGTATCGTGTCAGGCGGCGTGGGATGCTGCTGGGCCCACCAGCGGTAAGCGTAGCTGATGAGCAGGGCCTTGGTGGTATCGCGGGTGAAGTTGACGGCGGGCGTGTGATAGGTGCTGGTGCTGAAGAGGTAGGCGTCGCCCGCCTCGAGCGCCGGCTCGATGAACTCCGGCGGGTCGAGAGCGCCCTTCTTGAAGCGCAGGGCCTCGTTCAGCCTGTGGCTGCCGGGGACGAGCATGGTCACCCCCGCGTCGGGCGAGGGAAAGTCCGTCAGGCAGTAACCCACGCGGATTGCCACAGTGCCCCGGATGGGGTGGTCGGGCGTGAAGTTGTTCAGGTCGCGGTGCCAGTTGCGGAACGAGCGGCCATCGCCATCGGGATAGAGGGGCTCGTCGGAGGCGGCCTGGGGGTACTTGTAAATGAGATGTCCCCGCATGAGGTGAATGTTGTAGGATAGCAGCTGGACGACCAGGGGTACCGTGCAGCCGTTGGTGGTGAGTTCTACCAGGGCGTCGTCCAGGGCGAGATCGATGTAGCGGTTGGCGTAATAGTTGTGTATCGGGCCCGCCGTCTCCATGAACCGGTCGCCGACGGCCACGACCCGGTTCCTCAGATCGTCGTCCAGGGCGTTCTTGACGATCAGGTAGCCGTGTTCCCGGAAGTGTTCCCGCTGCTCGGAGGTAAGGGGTGTGAACTCCATGTTGTATCCTTGGAAGATGTCGGAGGAAGTCGGATGTATACCGGCGGCATGGGCAAATATAGAAACCCGCACGCGGCCCGTCAATATCCTGCGTCCCGCGACGCTCCACACCGGGCTGCTCTACTTCGATCAACGCCGGGTGTTTTTTTTCACATTCCTTCGCAGTTTACAAGGATTTAACCTCCGGGAAATATCCCTGTAACAGATGGGGATTATATTGGAAGCTCAGTATTACATGAACGTTTCCAATCCATCACAACAGGGAGGTTTTCCGTATGTCCCTTAGCGGCATATTACGTATCACCGCGTGTCTGGCGCTTGCTGTACCCGGCGCGGCCATCGCGCAGGAAGAGGCGGCGGCTCCGGCGGCCGTGCTGAACTCCGGAGATACCGCCTGGATGCTCGTCAGCTGCGCCCTGGTGCTGCTCATGCTGCCCGGCCTGGCCATGTTCTACGGCGGGCTCACGCGCACCCGGAACGTGCTGGGCACCATGATGCACAGTTTCGCGGCCATGGGCATCATGGGCGTGCAGTGGACGATCTTCGGATTCGCCCTGGCCTTCGGCGCGAGCTCGATCATACCGGGCGTCCTCGGCTGGAGCTCTGACTACTTCCTGCTGGGCGGCGTCGATCCCGGAACCCTGTGGGACGGGACGAACATCCCCACGTACCTGTTCGCCATGTTCCAGGGCATGTTCGCCATCATCACCCCTGCCCTGATCGCCGGGGCCATTGCCGAACGTGTGAAGTTCGGCGCCTACTGCCTGCTGATCCTGCTCTGGGGTTTCGTGGTGTACGAACCCCTGTGCTACATGGTGTGGAACGCGGACGGCATGCTCTTCAAGGACGGCGCCATTGACTTCGCCGGCGGCACGGTGGTGCACATATCTTCCGGCGTGGCGGGCCTGGTGGCCGCCATGGTGCTCGGTCCCCGTCTCGGTTATCCATCCCGGGCCATGAAGCCCAACAACTTGACCATGACTCTCATCGGCGCGGGCCTGCTCTGGATCGGCTGGTTCGGCTTCAACGCCGGTTCCGCCGTGTCCGCGGGTGAAACGGCCGTCCAGGCCCTGACGGTGACCCAGATCTCCGCCGCAGCGGGGGCCGTGGGCTGGATCGTCACGGAACTGATCCACCACGGCAGGGCCTCGAGCCTCGGTATCGTATCCGGCATCCTGGCCGGCCTCGTCGCCATTACGCCGGCGGCGGGCAGCGTGACTCCGGCCTGGGCCCTGGTGTTCGGTTTCGGCGCCGCAGTGGTCTGCTTCCTGATGGTGCAGCTCAAGGGCAAGCTGGGTTACGACGATACGCTCGACGTCTTCGCCATCCACGGCATTGGCGGCATGTTCGGCGCCCTGCTCGTCGGCCTGGTCGCCACCGACGTCGGCGGCTGGTCGCAGTTCCTGATCCAGATCAAGGGCGTGGTCATTGCCATCGCGCTGTCGGCCGTCGGTACGGGCGTCCTCGTGTGGTTGATCGACCGGACGATCGGGCTCCGCGCCACGGACGAGGATCAGCTGGTCGGCCTGGACCACTCCCAGCACGGGGAGGACGGTTACGGACTGACTCACCTGTAGTCGACCACGCTGAGGTCACGGACCGGGAACAGGCCCGAATCTATCATTAGACCATTACTTCAGGAGTCGTCAGACCTATGAAACTAATCGTAGCCATCATCAGACCGGAGAAGCTCGACGACGTCCGGAACGCGCTCGACGAGAAAGGCATCCCCGGCATGACCCTGTCCAGGGTGTCGGGGCATGGCCGCACCGCCCATCGCACGGGGCTTTACCGGGGCCAGGAGATCGACATTCCCCTCGCGGCCAAGATACGCATGGAAATCGCCGTCACCAACGATCAGAAGGACGAGATCGTGGACGTGATCTGGAAGGCCGCCAGGTCGGGCGGCGACCGGACGGGAGACGGCAAGATATTCGTCGTGCCCGTGGAAGAAAGCGTCCGCATCAGCAGTGGGGAACGCGGCGAGGACGCGGTGTAGGCCTACAACGCCTCGGCCCGCGCCCTGAGTTCGTCTATACCCTCTGCCATGGCCCGCAGGCGCGGGCTATCTGACTGCATGATCCGTTCGTGGGGCTCCAGGGTGTAGGGACTGAACCGCTTGATGGACGCCAGGTGGGCGTCCGAAGTGGGACGGGCCGCGTACTTGAGGGCGACATATCGCCTGCGCCCGGCTTTGCCATAGACGGCGTGGTAGAGACTCTGGTTGAATACGACCGCGTCGCCCGGATCCGTCTCGACGGGATGACAGGGCACTTCGCTGCCCGGAGATCCGAAGAAGGCGGGATCGTCGAGTCCATGCCGCTGCTGGAACGGGGCAAGTTCTTCGTGGAAGGGAGACCGGTGCGATCCGGGTATGAAGCGCAGTGCTCCCCCGTCCTTCCGCATGGGATCCAGGTACATCATGATCTTGATGCGCAGGTAGCCGAGTTCCTGCGGCCCGGGCCGGTCCGCGTGCCAGTGGTGGAAGGGCCGCCGGGTCATGGTGCCCTGTACGCCTTCCGACCCCGACCAGATCATGTCCTGGCCGAGCAGTTGCAGCATGGGCGTATATAATCGGTCGTCCTCGATCATCGGCAGGGCGGCCGGGTGCAACTCGAGGAACGGCGCGATGGACACGTGCTCGTCCTCCGAGGGCTGATGTCCCAGCTCCGCCGTCCATATCACGTCCGCCAGGCGTCCCAGTTCTTCGGTTTCCTCCACATTCAACACCTGCCTGAGCACGATAAATCCGAACACCCTGAAATGATGGATCTGGTCTTCTGTCAGCATGGCGGGAACCCTGCCTGAAGGTGGTTTACGTGGTCGTGTGATGGCACAATAAGGTCTTGTAAAAAAGCCGTATCCTTAATAACATGGGTGCATTGCGAACCGCAAGACTAATTCAACTGGATACGTAACCGGCGCGGCGCGACCCGCTCATGAGTGGCCCGACTGACTCAAGCGCGGCGCCACCGGTCGATGTGCGACCTGCCCCTGCGCGCCCGCCTTGCACGGTGTGGCCAACCTGTGCGCTGCCAACCTGACACAGGATCAAATGACCATGGCCCTCACAGAAGGCAAGACCGTAAACGGCAAGAAGGACGGCTACTGGATTACCTATTACGCTAACGGTAATAAGCGGTCCGAAGGCTACTTCCGCATGGGCGTGAAGGACGGGAACTGGATCCAGTACCACAGCAACGGAAACAAGAAGAGCGAAGGACGGTTCAAGAACGGCCTCAACGAGGGCTGGTACGTCTGCTGGCACGAGAACGGAACCAGGCAGTGGGAAGGCGATTACGGTCCCCACGTGGGGAAGTCCTACGACGGCAAGAAAGAGGGCCGTTGGATGTGCTACTCGGCGAAGGACGGCGAGACCGTGTGGCGCACCATCGAGTACAAGCACGGCACGCGAACGAAACCCGACGAGTATCCCCTCGGATCGTGTTCCTCATGCGGAGATCCCATCCACGATCTCGATACCGATCGGTGTCCAGTCTGTTCGGGGTGATAGGGGGCCTCGTGTCTACTCGTGCCAGTTGGCCGCTCCTACCCCCCGGCCGCATCGCGCGGTTTTCATCTGAAGGGATCGACCGCCCGTGAAATCCTGGATGACGCGCCGCGCATTCCTCCAGTCGTCGACCGCCGCGGGCCTGGGCCTGGCGGCCGGCTGCAACCCGGCGCCGGCGCCCGGCGTCATCTTCAAAGGCTGGGTCTACGAACCCGACCTGGTCCGGGAGAACCTGGACTACTTCGAACGGCAGACCGGCATTCGGGTGGACTACAACGCGGTGTCGGGCAACTACCACGACAAGATGGTGGCGCTGCACGTGGGCGGCGCACCCATGGAATGTTGCTACGTCCGCGACGACGACTTCGCCGAGTGGGTAGAGGCCGGCTGGTTGCGTCCCTGCGATGACCTCCTGGCCGCGGATCCCGATACGTCGGCGACGACCGCGGATCTCTTCCCCTACAACCTCTCGTCCATGACCTACGGCGGCAAACGCTACGGGTTGCCGTACTATACCGACTTCAACATCTGGATCTACAACGCGCCCATGCTCGAAGCGGCGGGGTTCGACACCCCGGCCCGCACGCTGGACGAGCTGACCGAGCAGGCCATCAAGGTCCGGGAAGCGCGGGTCCGCACGCCGGCCGGGGACGTCATCGAGTACCCGATCATGCTGAACTTCCGGCAGAGCGTGCTCGGATTCCTTGACTGGTGGACGCTGAACTACGCCAGCGAGGCGACGCTGTTCGACGATGACCTTAACCCCACCTTTCCGGACGACGAGGACCGCCGGGCCGAGACCATCCTGCAGTGGCTCACCGACGGCATCCACCGTCACCGCATCATCTCCCCCTCGTCGCTCACCGCGGGACAGATGCGCGACCACGTGGCCAGCGGCCGGCAGGTCTACGGCATCCTCAACAAGTACGACCTGGAGTACGTGAACAACCGCCGGAACTCGGCGGCCGCGGACGATGAGCTGAAGCGGAGGGGATCCGACGCGCAGCACGCGAAGGTGTACCGGATGGCGCCGGTGCCGTCGATCTCGGCGGAACAGCACGGCACGCTGGGCTGGACGCGCATGTACTGCCTGACCTCGAGATGCCGAGAAGACCGGATGCAGGACGCGTGGGCGCTGATGAAGTTCCTGGGCGCGAGGGATGCGGAAGGGGAGTACTACACGGCGCGGCGATGGTTCCGCCTGCGGGGACTGGGCTTCGCCTACCGGTCGCTGCTGGACGATCCCGACATCGTCGCCCAGACGGAGCAGTGGGGCGAGATCGACAAGGTCCGAGAGCAGTCCCGCCACGTCCGGCCGCGGGAGAACATCAAGGCGCCCTGGTTCCCCGATTTCAAGATCTACTACCAGCCGGAAATCCAGAAGATCCTCCTGAGACAATTGACCGCCCGGGACGGCCTCGCCCGGATCGCAGGGCGGTGTCGCCAGTTGATCGCGGAATGGAGCTGAGCACGCAGATATGACCGTACTGAGACCTTCCCTTCTCATGACGAGGACGCGGGACTTCCTGCCCCTGGTGCTGAACCTGCCGGCGGTGATCCTGCTCCTCGCCTTCATCGCCTATCCCATCGGCATCTCCTTCTGGATGAGCCTGCACCGGTACAACCTGCGACGGCCCGACCAGGTGTACTTCCACGGCCTGGAGAACTACGCGACCATCCTCGCGAGTCCCGAGTTCTGGAACGCCCTGTGGATCTCGCTGTACTTCACCTTCATGGCCGTCCTCCTGGTCATCGTGATCGCCATGGCCATCGCCCTGCTGCTCCACGAGTCCTTCCGTGGCCGCGGCGTCGTGCGCGCCCTGCTGCTCATCCCCTGGGCCATCCCGGGCGTGGTCAACGGCCTGATGTGGGTGGGGCTGCTCGGGGACTACGGCGCCTTCAACGCCATGCTGGAGGACACGGTCGCCGCCGTCAACTACCTGTTTGGTCTAAACATTGTGTATACAGGCATGGCCTCGCCCTTCGTCGCGCTGAACGCCGCCATCGGCGCCCACGTGTGGCGGAGCGTGCCCTTCGCCTGCATCATCTTCCTGGCGGCGATCCAGGCCATTCCGACGGAACAGTACCGGGCCGCCCGGGTGGACGGCGCCACGTCGTGGAACCGCTTCCGGTTCATCACCTTGCCCTGGCTGTACCACGCCGTGCTCGTCGTTGCCATCTTCGAGACCATGAACGGCTTCCGGGCCTTCGACCTGATCTACGCGCTCACGGGCGGCGGGCCCGGAGACGCGACCCACGTCATCGCCTGGCAGACCTACAAGGAGGCCTTCGCCCGCCTCGATTTCGGCGGGGCCAACGCCTATTCCTACCTCATCACGCTGATTACCATGACCCTGGCCATCATCTACATCCGGCTGCTATATCGCCGCGGACTCGTTCAGGGATAGGGGACTATCATGTGGCGACGCGCCTCGCTCTACATCTATGCTCTGGCGGCCGTGATCTACCTGACCCTGCCCTTCGCCTGGGTGGCGGCCGTCAGCTTCATGCCCGAGCGCGAGGTGACGCAGCAGCGCTGGTGGCCCGAGGAGCCCACCATCGGCAACTACAGCCTCTATTTCGACGTGGAAGGCCGGACGGCGGACGTGGGCGCCGCCATCGCCCGGCAGTTTCCCCGCGCCATCGTCAACAGCCTGATCATCGGGACCGCGGTGATGCTCCTGAACCTGACCTGCGGCTCCCTGGCGGCCTACGCCCTGTCGCGCCTGCCGTTCCGGGGCAACCTGCTGCTCCTGCTGTTCTATCTCGGTTCGCGGAGCGTGCCCGGCGTGGCCATCATGATCCCCATGTACCTGCTGATGCGGAGCTACGGACTCCTGGACACGCACCTGTCGGTGATCCTGTCCCATACGACCTTTACCCTGCCCTTCACCATCTGGATCCTGAAGGGCTATTTCCAGACCGTGCCCCTGGACCTGGAACGGGCCGCGCGGGTCGACGGATGCACGCCGCTGGGCGCGTTGCTGCGGGTGTTTCTGCCGGTGACGACGCCGGGATTGGTCGCCGTGGGCATCTTTGCCTTCATCGCGTCCTGGGGCGAGTTCCTCTTCGCCCTGCTCTTTACCACCACCATCGCCTCCCGGCCGGTGACGGTGCTGGCATCGGATTTCGCCCAGGAATTGCAGGTGCCCTTCACCGTCATCGCCGCGGGCGGCGTGCTGGTCATTCTCCTGCCCCTGGTCCTGTCCTTCCTCTTCCAGCGGCTCATCATACAGGGTATCGGCGGATCGGTGACGGGGTAGGCAAGCGATTGGATAGTCAGATGGTCAGATGATCCCGCGGCCGGTTCATCGTTTAATTGAGGAGCAACTCCATTGGCACGAGTCCGGTTGAAAAACCTTACGAAACACTTCGGCGACGTGGTGGCCGTGGACGACGTGACGCTCGACATCGCCGACCGCGAGTTCCTGACGCTCCTGGGCCCCTCGGGCTGCGGCAAGACCACCCTGCTCAACATGATCGCCGGGCTGGAATCGCCCACGGCGGGCGAGGTGTGGTTCGACGACCGGAACGTGACGGCCGTGCCGCCCGAGCGCCGGGACATCGCCATGGTTTTCCAGACCTACGCCCTCTATCCCCATATGAGCGTCTTCGACAACGTGGCCTTCGGACTCAAGATGCGCGGCGTGCCCGCGGAGGATCGAAAGCGACTCGTGCTGGCAGCGTCAAAGACCATGGAGATCGAACACCTGCTGGACCGCAAGCCCCGGGCGCTGAGCGGCGGGCAGCGGCAGCGGGTCGCCCTGGCTCGCGCCATCGTCCGCGATCCGGGCGTGTTCCTCCTCGACGAACCGCTGTCCAACCTGGACGCGCAGCTTCGCGTGGTAATGCGAACGGAATTGAAGCGCCTCCACGGCGAGCTCGAAATGACCTTCGTCTACGTCACCCACGACCAGGCCGAATCGCTCATCCTCTCCGACCGGATCGTAGTCATGAAGGAGGGGCAGATCCAGCAGATCGGCACCCCCGAGTCCATCTACGACAGCCCCGCCAACACCTTCGTTGCCGGGTTCGTGGGGAGCCCGCCCATCAACCTGCTTAAGGGCACGCTGAAACAATCGGCCGGTGGCGCCTGGCAGGTAGTCGGCGAGGGGTACGCTTGTGATGTGGCTGCGTCGATGGTTGAGCGCATGGAACCGCCGGAAGGGCAGGAGGTATTTCTGGGTGTTCGGGCCGAGGATATCGAGGTCGGTGAGGTGACGGCTGCGGGATCGGCCTGCGAGGCGCAGGATGCGGAGACTGCGGTAGCACCGACGCCTGATTCCGAGTCGGAAAACACCCGGTCCGTGGCTCGTGCGTCCGTCGTCGTGCGCGAACCCATGGGCAGCGACCTCTACCTGACGGTTGACGTCGGGGGCAACAACGTCAAGGTACGCACCCGGCCGGACGTTCGTTTCGACCGGGGCGACAGCGTGGACCTCACCTTCGATCCGGAGAAGATACACCTGTTCGACGGGGAGAGCGGAACGTCGTTGACACTTGAAATTTAAATCAGGGAAGTCCGGCCAAGCGTTCTTTCGCACGTATTCTGATCCCTGTCCGAAATCACGAGGTGAAAAATGACGGCAACATCACAGCGCATATTGGTAGTACTGGCATGGGCTTGTGCAGGTTGCTGGCTGATCTATTGCCTGATGCTCAGGAGCCAGTTGCCCGCTGACATGGCCATTCAGTTCAGCCTGGACGGCGATCCGAACCTGTGGCTGGGGCGCGAGATGTTTATATTGATAACCGTCCTGTTGATCGCTGTCGATGCCGGAATCTTCCATCGCATGGTCAGCCAGGTCGGTGACGCATTAACTTCAGTGGTTGTTTACGTTTTCTTTTTGTTCTACGGGGGTGTGATCGGTGTATTCTGGGAGGTCCTGGCGTTTAATCTGAGTAATTCACCCATCCAATGGATGTGGATCGGTACATTCGCTGTCGTATCGGGTCTGATTACCCTGGTGGTCGATATGGCGGGGAGGATGTCAAAATGAGATTCGGCGCGCCGTGGAGTACGTCTGTAAAATGGATTACAGGAATAACGGTTACTTTTCTGGCTATCCTGGTGATCTTTGGGATATCCCAGATGGAGGAGATAGGATCCGGGTCCAGCATCCTGCTTGCCCTGCTCACTGTCGTTTTACCTGCTTTGGTACTAGTCTTGTCGGCATGCTGGATGATCCGGGGTTTTGTGTTATCCGGCGATTCGCTGTTGATCCAGCGCTTGGGATGGCAATCGAGGCTGGACTTGACGGAATTGGTGTCCGCAGAGGCGGATCCGGAGGCGATGGATAAATCTCTCAGGACTTGGGGGAACGGCGGGATATTTTGCTTCTGTGGCCGGTTCCGGAATACGAAGTTGGGCGCCTATCGCGTTTACGCAACAGACCCGAAGCGGTCCGTTGTGCTGAAGTTTAATGACCGGTCTGTCGTAGTTACCCCGGACCGGCCGGATGATTTTATCGCCAGCATCAGTGAGCGGACATGACTGTAGGAAATCGGTGTCGGCTCCGTATCCGACTGCCGGCTTCGTATCCGACTGTCGGCTCCGCATCCGACCCATCACGTCGCTTCATTTAATCCTCAATACTTCTGCTCATCCGGTGCGTTCGGCTGGCCCGGATGGGATCCGCCCGCGTTCTTGGCCGTGTTCCCGCCGTCCAGCGGCATCAGCGCCCCGGTGACCCAGCTAGAGGCGTCGGAGGCGAGGAAGATAGCCAGTCCCTGGATGTCTTCCGATTTACCCAGGCGGCCGATGGGGATGCCCCGCAGGTAGGTGTCGCCCAGCTTGGCGTCGGCGTCGATGCGCTTGCTCAGGCCTTCGTTCATGATCTGGGCGCATACGATGGCGTTGACGCGCACGCCCTTGCTGCTCCACTCCGTGCTCATCTCCCGCGTCATCTGGGCCACGCCGCCCATGGCGATGCTGTAGGACATGTGGCCGCGGCCGAGGGCCGACAGCCCGGCGATGGACACGATGTTGATGATGCTGCCCCGTCCGGCCGCGATCATGCGCTTCGCGCCTTCCTGGCAGCAGACGTACCTTCCGACGACCAGGGTGTTCAGGGTCTGTATGAGCCCGGCTTCGGTGATTTCCAGCGGCAGTTGGTTGATGCCGCCCTCCCCGGCGATATTGGCCAGTACGTCGAGGTGTCCGTAGGTTTCGTCCAGCCTGCCGAACATCTTGCGGATCTGCGCGCCGTTGGAGACGTCGCATACCACCGGCTCTGCGCGCCGGCCCCGACGTTCGATCTCCTTAGCCGTATCCTGCATGCCTTCTTCATTGATATCGGCCAGCATGAGATCCGCGCCCGCTTCGGCATAGGCGATGGACGTCGCCCTGCCCATGCCGGCGGCTGCGCCGGAGACCAGGGCCACCCGTCCGCTCAGGTCGAATAATGGATGAGACATTGCCACTCCTCCTTTGCATTTGAGGCTTCTTCGGCATATATTATATGGGTCGTTGCACCTATTTATCCAGTCGAAATTACGGCCAGTTACCTCGACGGACTTACGAATGCCTCCCTTCACTGTTGTCTCCGACTACGAACCCCGGGGTGACCAGCCCAGGGCGATCGAGGAACTCGTCCAGGGCGTGCACCGGGGGGACAAGCACCAGTGCCTCCTCGGCATCACGGGCAGCGGCAAGACCTACACCATGGCCCAGGTCATTGCCGAGTTGCAGAAACCTGCCCTGGTGATTTCGCCCAACAAGACCCTGGCCGCCCAGCTTTACGGCGAGTTCAAGGGGTTCTTCCCGAAGAACTCCGTCGAATACTTCATCAGCTACTACGACTACTACCAGCCGGAAGCGTACATGCCGGTGACGGATACCTATATCGAGAAGGATTCGTCGGTCAACGAGGACCTGGACAAGCTCCGTCTTCGGGCGACCAGCGCGCTGCTGGAACGGCGGGACGTGGTGATCGTCGCCTCGGTGTCCTCGATCTACAGTCTGGGATCGCCCGACGAGTGGAAGGAGTTCATCCTTCTCGTGGACCGGGGCGAGGCGTACGAGCGGGACATGATCATGCGCAAACTGATCGACATGCACTACAACCGGAACGATTACGATTTCGCGCGGGGCACGTTCCGCGTGCGGGGCGACACCCTCGACATCCTGCCCGCGGACCAGGAGAAGGGTATCCGCATCGAGATGTTCGGCGACGAGGTCGACCGCATCACCGAATTCGATCCCCTGACGGGCGAGGTGCTGGCCGAACGGGACCGCATTGCCGTCTACCCGGCCCGCCACTTCGTCACCACGGCGCCGCGCCTGGATCACGCCATGAAAGCCATCGAGGAGGAACTGGACGAGCGTCTACGGGTGCTGTACGACGAGAACAAGCTGCTCGAGGCCCAGCGGCTGGAACAGCGCACGCGCTTCGACCTGGAGATGATGCGGGAGATCGGGTTCTGCGCTGGCATCGAGAACTACTCCATGCACCTGTCGGGCCGGTCCCCGGGTGAGCGTCCCTTCTGCCTCTTCGACTTCTTCCCCAACGATTTCCTGCTGGTCATCGACGAGTCCCACGTCTCCCTGCCCCAGCTCCGGGCCATGTACAACGGCGACCGTTCGCGGAAGACCACGCTGGTGGAGCACGGATTCCGGCTGCCGTCGGCGCTGGACAACCGGCCGTTGACCTTCGAGGAATTCGAGACGATGGTCAACCAGGTGATCTACGTGTCGGCCACGCCGGCCGACTACGAGCTGAGCCAGTGCCAGGGCGTCGTGGTCGAACAGATCATCCGGCCGACGGGGCTGATGGATCCCGAGATCAGCGTTCAGCCCGTGGAAAACCAGATGGACGATCTCCTGACTCGGATCCGGGAGCGCGCGGACCGGCAGGAGCGAGTGCTCGTGACGACGCTGACCAAGCGGATGGCCGAGGACCTGACCGACTATCTCAGGCAGCTGAACGTGCGGGTGCGCTATCTCCATTCCACCATCGATTCCATCGAGCGCGTCGAGATCCTGCGCGACCTGCGCCTCGGAAAGTTCGACGTGCTCGTGGGCATCAACCTCCTCCGCGAGGGGCTCGACCTGCCCGAGGTCTCCCTGGTCGCCATCCTGGACGCGGACAAGGAGGGGTTCCTGCGGTCGGAACGCTCGCTGATCCAGACGGCGGGGCGGGCGGCGCGGAACGTGCGCGGCGAGGTGATCTTCTACGCCGACAACATCACCGACTCCATGCGGCGGGCCATGGAGGAGACGAACCGCCGGCGGGTGCTGCAGCAGGAGTTCAACGAACTGAACGGAATCGAGCCCGAGACCGTGTACAAATCCATCGAGGAGATCATCCAGACCACGGCCGTGGCCGACGTGAAAGCCGTGGACGACGACATGCCGATCCTGAACACCATCGCGAAGATGGACCAGAGCACCGTCCTGGAGGAACTAAAGCACGCCATGTACGAGGCCGCCGCCAACCTGGAGTTCGAGAAGGCGGCCAGGCTGCGCGACGAGATCAACCGGCTGGAGTCCCAACCCACGAAATGAGACGGGCCGTTGCCTGCCGGGTCGGTTCGCTCCCTCCCGGGCCGGCCGCGACCCGTCAACCTGCCCATGCTCCTACCTCTCCAGGCTGAAAGCCCGTCCTATGGCCGGCCCGTGATCACCTACGGGCTGCTCGCGGCCAACGTGGCCGTCTTCCTTTTCCAGTTCGTCCTGGGACCGGTGGGCGAACAGATCTTCATCTTCAAGACCGCGGCCATTCCCTTAGAACTGACCCATTTCATCGACCGGAACGAGATACCCATTCCAGGCACCTCCCTGCTTTACCCCGACGCCCTGGTGCCCTTCCCCCTGACCCTTTTCACGGCCATGTTCGTCCACGGGGGGTTCATGCACCTCGCCGGCAACATGCTGTACCTGTGGATCTTCGGCAACAGCGTGGAAAGCGCCATGGGGGCGGGCCGCTACCTGCTCTTCTACCTCCTGACCGGCCTGTGCGCCACCATGGTGCACGTGATATCCGAGCCCGATTCCGCCATCCCGATGATCGGCGCCAGCGGGGCGATCGCGGGCATCCTGGGCGCCTACTTCATCCTGTATCCCAAGGCCTACATCAAGACCTTCGTCCTGCTGTTCATCTTCATCCAGATCATCCACGTGCCCGCCATCATCGTACTCGGGATCTGGTTCCTGAGGCAGATCCTGGGCATCGGCAGCGACGGCGTGGCCTGGTACGCCCATATCGGGGGATTCCTCGTCGGAATGGTCCTCGTGCGGCGCTTCCTGCAGCGGCGGCCCCGAACGATTCATATCCGTCCGGGGGGCGAGTGGTGAGCGGACCGGCGGTGGAAACACCCTTTCTCGACACGCTCGGGATTCGCCGGGGAGACGCCGTGGCTATCGTCGGCAGCGGCGGCAAGGCCACGCTGATGTACCGGCTGGCCGGCGAGGCCGTCGATCGGGGAGACGCCGTCATCACGACGTCCACCACGCATCTGCATCCGCCGACGTCGAAGCAGACGCG
Source organism: Gemmatimonadota bacterium (assembly GCA_009841265.1). Taxonomy (NCBI): domain Bacteria; kingdom Pseudomonadati; phylum Gemmatimonadota; species Gemmatimonadota bacterium. The sequence continues at coordinate 472,762 of VXMB01000007.1, forward strand.
CGGGTTCTACGTGACTAGCGAAACGCCGGACTGGCTGGCGCTTGTTCCTCCTGAACTGAAAACGCGCCGACACGTGACCGTCCTGGGCGACCGGCCCCGGCCCGACAAGCTCAAGGGGCTGGACGCGGAGGAATTGGAGAAGTTGCGGGAGGTTTGCGCGCCCGACCTGCTGCTCATGAAGGCCGACGGCGCCCGCGCCCGTCTGTTCAAGGCCCCGGGGGACCACGAGCCCGTGGTGCCGGAGGGTACAACACGGGGCGTGGTCGTCGCCACCGTGAGGGCCGTCGGCATCCCGCTGGACGAGCGGCAGGTGCACCGGCCGGAGCGCGTGGGCCGTCTGACCGGGTTGGGACAGGACGAACCGGTAACGCCCGAGGTCATTGCCGGCGTCGTGAGTCATCCCGACGCATACCGGCGGGCCTTTCCGGATTCCGTACCTCTTTCACTGTACCTCTCCTGCGCCGGCGACGGGGAGAGCCGGGACCTGGTCCGGCGAATCGTCGCGGCCGTACCCGGCTCGGTTTTCGAAGGGATCTACTGCGGGGATATTCAGCGGTCGCGGGCGGTGGTGTTTCGGCTTGCCTGATGTGGGTTGAGGGCCCCGGCGGAACCGTGTCCCCGCCGACTTGCGCGACCCTGTGCAGCCGTGTCCTCGCCGCCTTGCGCGCCCCGGCGTTCCGCCAAAACCGCGTTGACACTCGACGCCCGCCGTGGTACTTTCTTGCCACGTCCCTGGGCTTTCCGGTTTCGGAGAAACGGAGCGGCGCGGCGAAGGTTACGCAGGATTACCGGTGATTTCTGAGGAATGCCATGAAGATGGGTATGCGCTTTTCGACATTGGTTCTGTTCACGGCCGTTTCGGCGTGCACGGTCATCCTCGCCTGGGGCTGTGGCGGCGGCGATCCGGACCGGCGTGTCGTGACGGTCTATTCGCCCCACGGCAAGCCGATCCTGCCCGAGTTCGAGAAGCTCTTCGAGGCCGCTCATCCCGATGTGGACGTCCGCTGGCTCGACATGGGCTCGCAGGACGTGCTGGACCGGGTGCGTTCGGAGCGATCCAATCCCCAGGGCGACGTCTGGTGGGGCGCGCCGGCGACCAATTTCATCCAGGCCGCCGACGAGGGCCTGCTCAGTCCCTACCGGCCGACCTGGGCGGACGCCCTGCTTCCCGAGTTCAGGGACGAGGAGGACCGGTGGTACGGCACGGCGCAACTGATTCCGGTCATCGCTTTCAACAGTCTCGAGCTGACGAAGGAGACGGCGCCCGGGGACTGGGACGAACTCCTCGACCCCCGGTGGCGGGACCTGATCGTGATCCGGTACCCGCTCGCGTCCGGCACAATGCGGACGGTCTACTCGGGGATGATCTGGCGCACGTACCGGGATACCCGGGTCCCCGACGCGGGGTATGAGTGGCTTACGCGGCTCGACGCCAACACGAAGGACTACGCCGCCGATCCGAACATGATGTTCCAGAAACTCGCCCGCAAGGAAGGGCTGGTGTCCATCTGGCTGATGAGCGACATCATGCTGCAGGTGGACCGGTACGGCTATCCCTTCGATTTCGTAGTGCCGAGGAGCGGCGCGCCCGTGTTGACCGACGGCATCGCGCTGATCGCCAACGGCAAGAACCTCGACGACGCCCGGCTGTTCTACGAATTCGTCACCAGTGTGGACCACACCGTCCTGCAGGCCACGGAGTACTACCGGATCCCGACCCGGGGCGATATCCCGAAAGACCGCCTGCCCGCGTGGATGGCCGATCTCTCCGTCGCCCCCTTCGACATCGACTGGAAGGTCTTCTCCGAACAGTCCAGAACCTGGATGAAGTACTGGGACGACAACATCAAGGACCGGGGATAGCTCTTTTCGCCTGCTGTTGCGGCCGGTTCTGATCCGCGGCCCGTTTTGATCTAAGCTTCATACTGATCCGCGCCCTATTCTGATCTCCGCCCATGGCCCAGGTCACCCTCAATCGCCTCACCAAGCACTTCGATGACACCCCGGTCGTGAAAGGCATCAGCCTGACGGTGGCCGACGGCGAGTTCTTCAGTCTCCTGGGACCGAGCGGTTGCGGCAAGACGACCATCCTCCGCATGATCGCCGGGTTCATCTTCCCCACCTCCGGCACCGTGCTCTTCGACGACCAGGACGTCACCCACGTGCCCGCCAACCGGCGAAACACCGGGATGGTATTTCAAAACTACGCCCTCTTTCCCCACATGACCGTCTTCGAGAACGTGGCCTTCGGCCTGCGCACCCGCAAGGTGGCTGCAACCGAGACCAGGGATCGCGTGGCGCGGGCCCTCGACCTGGTGGGACTGGCCGGGCTGGAACAGCGTCCCGTGCCTCAGTTGTCCGGTGGACAGCAGCAGCGGGTGGCCCTCGCGCGGGCCGTGGTCATTGAACCCGACCTGCTGCTGCTCGATGAGCCGCTGTCCAACCTGGACGCCAAGTTGCGGGAAGAAACCCGGGACCAGATCCGGGAGCTGCAGACCAAGCTGGGCATCACGGCCATCTACGTCACCCACGACCAGGAGGAGGCGCTGGCCGTTTCCGACCGGATCGCGGTCATGGAGGAGGGTGTGTGCCGGCAGCTGGACCGCCCCGACGCGATCTACCGCAGGCCGGCCAACCGGTTCGTGGCCGCCTTCATGGGCAACATGAACCTCTGGGAGGGGGTGCTGGATAAGGACGGGGGCAGGACGGTTTTCCGCCACGCGAGCGGACTGGCCGTCGCCTTGCCCGCACCGGCCGCGTCAACCTCGTCGGCCGATGACTCCGTGCCGCCGGCCGATGACACCTCCGCCCCGGCCGGCACCGCGCCGCCGGCTGATCCCAAAGGCCCCATTCACCTGGCCTTGCATCCCCAGGCCGTACGGTTGACCGACGAGGATACGGAAGACACGGTGGGCGGCGTCGTGACCACCCGGCGATTCAAGGGCGCGACGGTCGAGTTCACCGTCGATGCCGGCGGCGTCTCCATCCAGGTCGTGGAGAACGCGGAAGGCCCCATGGCCGCGCGTCAGCCCGGCGATACGGTGCGCGTCCGCATCCCCGGCGACCAGGCGATCATCCTGAGGGATTGAACCGGACCATGAACCTGTACGCATTCCTCCGGCAACCCCGCGCCCTCGTCTTCATCCCCCTGGGATTCATCCTGCTCGGTTACATCGTCTATCCCGCAGCGCTCGTCCTGTGGGAAAGCCTGTTCCGGGAAGGGCAGTTCGGCTTCGGCAACTACGGGGAGTTCTTCGATCCGGACAGCCCGTCCTACATGGAAGGCCTCTTCAACAGCGTCATGGTCTCCGTGGGCAGCGTGCTGCTCTCGGCCCTGATCGGCGTCCCCCTGGCCCTCATCTTCACCCATTACGATTTTCCCGGCCGGTCCGTGTTTTCCGCGCTGGCCATCCTGCCCATCGTCCTCCCGCCCCTGGTGGGCGTGCTCGCCTTCCTGTTTCTCTACAGCGAAAGCGGCATGGTCCCGCGCCTCATCCAGGCGGCCCTGGGACTGGAGCGCCCGCCCTTTTCGCTGAACGGGGTGTGGGCCGTGCTGCTCGTGCACGGTTACACCATGTACGTCTTCTTCTACCTCTTCACTTCGGCGGCGCTCCGGGGCATCGATCCCGCGGTCATGGAAGCGGCCCGCAACCTGGGCGCGTCGTCCTGGTTCAGCTTCCGGACCGTCACCCTGCCCCTGCTCACGCCCGCCATGGTGGGGGCGACGCTCCTGGTCTTCATGACGTCCATGAACTCCTTCAGCGCACCCTTCATCTTCGCGGGCGGATTCCGCTTCCTGAGCCTCAACATCTACACGTCCAAACTGAACGGCGATATGGCTATGGCCGTCACGCAGACCGTGGTCCTCTCCGCCTTCTCCATCGCCTTTCTGTTCTGGATGCGCCGGTACGAGGGGCGGCGGCAGTACGCCATGAGCACCAAGGGTACTGCGAACGTCCGGCGCGAAATCCGGGGACGCTGGGCGCGCCTGCTCACGGGCGCCGCGGGAATCGCCATGGTGGTGGTGCTCCTGCTGCCCCACCTGACCATCCTCCTGCTGTCCTTCGTCCAGGACGGCACGTGGACCCACCAGATCCTGCCCCAGGTCTATACTTCGGACAACTACGGCCGCCTCTTCCAGGATTCCACCTTCTGGGAACCGATCCGGAACAGCCTGAACATGGCGGTGGTTTCCACGGCGGCCGACGTGGCGATCGGCGTCACCGCGGCCTACCTGGTCGTCAAGGGCACGTTCCGGGGCCGCAAGCTGCTCGATGCACTCGTGATGGTGCCCTGGGCCCTGCCCGGCACGGTGGTGGCCATCAACCTGATCGTCGCCTTCAGCCAGGGCACGCCCTTCAGCTTCGGACAGGTGCTGGTGGGTTCCTTCTGGCTCTTGCCCATCGCGTACTTCGTCCGCCACCTGCCTATCGTGTTCCGGGCGTCCTCGGCGGCCTTCAGGCAGCTGGACGACTCCCTGGAGGAGGCGGCGCGCAACCTGGGCGCGGGGTGGTTCTACGCCTTCCGCCGGGTTACGCTGCCCCTCATCGGTCCGGGCGTGCTCGCCGGCACGCTGCTGGCCTTCGTCACCGCCCTGGGTGAATTCGTGGCCTCCATCCTGCTCTACGTCTACGACAACCGGCCCATCGCCATGGAGATCCTGTCCCACCTGCGCCAGTTCAACATCGGCAGCGCCGCGGCCTACGCCGTCCTGCTCCTGCTCCTCGTGTCCGTCGTGCTGCTGGGCTCCAACTACTTCTCCCGCGGCACGGCGCAGCGCAGCCTGTCATAGACCCACGGATGCAAGCGTCTCCCTCCACCCAGGCCACACGGAGTCATACGTAACCCGTGCTCAAGCGTTCCGACTACTTCCTCTTCACAGCCGCTTTCGTCATGGACTTCTGCACAGGCCTGGTGTCCTTCGCCGTGCCCCTCCGGGCCCTCGACCTGGGCGCATCCGTGGTGGAACTCGGGTTCATAGGCACGGCGGGCTCCCTCAGCTTCACCCTGGCCTGCACCTTCACGGGCAAACTGGCCGACCGCTTCGACCGGCGCCGGATCCTGGCCATCGCCGCCGGGTTGACCGCGCTGGTGTTCGGCATGCTCTTCCTGGCGGTGAACTACTGGATGCTGCTCGCGGGCACGGCCATGGGATGGGGGCTGCTGGCCCTCTTCTGGCCGTCGGTGCAGGCGATGCTGGCCGAGGGCCGTAGCCGGACCCAGCTGGTCAAGACCCTCGGCACGTTCAACATGTTCTGGACCATGGGATTCATGCTGGGCCCGTTGGCGGGGGGCTATCTCTACCTCGTGGGTCCATCCGTGCCCTTTGCCACCGGCACGATCGGCATGGTCCTGCTTACGCTGGCGATCGCCTTTCTGCGCTTCCGGTCCGCCACAACGCAGGATGAGGATCCGGTAGAGGAGGCACAGGGACACTCGCGCGAGGACACGGCGCGCTTCCGCTGGATCGCCTGGACGGCCAATTTCACGGCATTCTTCATGATCGGCATGCTCAACAACCAGTTCCCCAAGCTCGCCACCGAGCTCCTCATCCGGCCCGATACGCTCGGTATACTGCTCGCCATCCCGCGGCTTCTGCAGATGACGGTCTTCCTCATCGCGCGGTACACGACCTGGTGGCAGTTCCGCCTCAGGCCCCTCGTCATTCCCCAGATTGCCGCCGTAGCCGGCATGATCGTCGTCGCGACGCAGGATGCCACCGTGGTGCTGGCCTTCGCCTTCGGAACCGTCGGGTTGCTGGTCGGCGCCGCCTTTTCGGCCAGCCAGTTCTATTCCTTCTTCCAGGAGGAACGAAAGGGGGAAAAGGGCGCGCGCAACGAGATGATCGTCGGCATGGGCATGGTTTCGGGACCCCTGGTCGGAGGCCTGCTGGCGCAGCTCATCGGACTGCGCATGCCCTACGTGCTTTGCTGCATCGTGCTGATCGCGGGAATGATCGTCGAATACCGGTGGTACCGGAAGCGGGATTAGGGATCGGGATCAGGGGCTTGGGATCAGGGGCTTGGGATTGTTCGAACGCAGCAATCACGATCCCTGAAAATAAAATGCCGAGATGTCTTCGCTCAAATCTGACTAATCCGTAAACAGTCCGATTTACCGCATTCAACCGATGCAGGAGACGCCGTGTCCTATTATCCCATAGATACCCACGCCACGGTCCGCGAATTCGAAGCCGCGGGCATCGAGACGAGGCAGGCGGAAGCCATCGTCAAGGCGATGACGTGGAGCCGGAACGACCTGGTGACGAAGACAGATCTCGCGGGATTCGCGAAGAAAGAGGATCTGGAGGAACTTAAATCTCGTTTGGATGCACTAAGCGCGAAGATGGAGCGATTCGCAACGAAGGCCTATCTTGAAAAGTTCGCGACGAAGGAGGACCTGGAGCGATTTGCGTCGAAGGAAGACCTGGAGCGATTCGCCACGAAGGAGGATCTGGAGGAACTTAAATCGCGTGTTGATTCCTTAAGTGCGAAGATGGAGCTTTTCGTGACAAAGGAAGAATCGAAGCGATTCGCCACGAAGGAGGATCTAGTTGTTTTAAGGGCCGAGATGGCCGCGATGAAATCGGACCTTGAGAAGCAGATCAGCAGCGCCGTCAACAAGATGATGATATGTATGATCAGCATGTCCGCGCTGATAGTGGGTTTGATGAAATACCTTTGACCACCCACGAGCACCTAGGCGTAGAACGACGGTAAAACGCCTGTTACCCTTCGGCGATCCGCTTGATCTCGTCCAGCCCTTTGGGCCAGGTCTCGTTGAAGTACTCCACGTAGTCGTTAAAGGTGTCCGTTTCAACGGTCAGGTGGGTGCCGCCTTCCACGTCCTTCAGCGTGTAGTTCTCGAACGCCGGCGTCCATGATTTCACTTCGTCGCTATCCGTATCCTCCACGCCATTGACAATATACCCGAGATGCCGTATGGACATGAACTCGTGGGGTCGGTTTGCGTCGATCATGCTGATCATTCCGTCGTTGCCCGCATTCAGGAACCGTATTTCACTGCCTTCGCTCCAGTCCCCGACAAAGTAGGACCCCTCGGCGAACAGGCTCGTCCACTTCCGAAACGATTCGTCCTCGAACAGGGCCTGCCACACCCGTTCCCTCGAAGCGTTTACCGTAATCGAGTAGCTGAGTTTCTCGGTGGCGTTTTGTTCTGACATTGCTCTACTCCTTCTCCAAGTCTGTTTTCTCTCCGGTTTTTTTACCCTTTTACTTTCCAAGTTTGGTTTCGTCAACTTCTTCACGCTTCGTCTTGCGTCATGGGCACTATCCTTCGCCAATCGCCGCCTGTTCGACCACCTCCGGCAGGCGCACCAGTGCCATTTCCAAACGGTGGGCACACGTCTCTTTCCCCAGGACGGCGATAAGATGGAACAGGGACGGACCAGCCATTTCGCCGGTCAGCGCCACGCGGCAAGGATGGATGAACTGGGCCGCCTTCAATCCTTCCCGTTCCGACAGGTTCCGGACGACCTCCTCCACTGCTTCCGTGTCGAACGCTGCAAGCGCGGCGAATTCGTCGCGAAGCCAGCTGATCCGCGCAACAACGCCATCCGGATCTTTCGACCAGTGCTTCCGGACGGCCTTGGGATTGTACTCGAATTCGTCCGTGAAGAAGAACCTGCCCTGGACCGCAAAATCGGCCAGCGTGCGGCACCGTTCCCGCAGCAGGCCGACGACCTCCAATGCGTAGTCGTGGTTTATAGGCTGTTCTCCGCCGAGGAGCCCCGCGCGTACCAGAAACGGCTTCGCCAGCGTCCACAGTTCCTCGTTGGACAGGGCCATGATGTGCTGGCCGTTGAGCCACTCGAATTTGCGCAGGTCGAAGACGGTGTCCCGCTTGTGGACCTGGTCCAGGGAGAACCGCTCCATGAGCTCGGCGCGGGTGAAGAACTCCTGGTCGTCGCCGGTCTGCCACCCGAGCAGCGAGAGGAAGTTGACCACGGCGTCGGACAGGTAGCCGGCGTCGCGGTATTCGGAGACGGACACGGCGCCGTGACGCTTCGATAGCTTCTTCTTGTCCTCCCCGAGGATGCTGGGAAGATGGGCGAACTCGGGCAGCTCGGCACCCAGGGCGCGGAACAGGTGGATATGCTTGGTGGTATTAGTGACGTGGTCGATACCTCGGATGACGTGAGACACGTTCATGTCCACGTCGTCGGCCACCACGGCCAGGTGGTACAGGGGCGTGCCGTTGGACCGTACGATGACGAAATCGTCGATGGTCTCGTTCTCCACCGCGATCTCACCCAGGATCCGGTCCTGGAATACGGTTTTCCCCTCGGGGATCTTGAGCCGGATGACCGGCTTGCGGCCCTCTGCCTCCAGGGCTTCGGCCTCGGCATCCGTGAGGTCCGCATAGCGGAGGTCGTTCCGCCAGGACCGGCCCTCGGCGAGGGCTTCCTTCTTTTTCGCTTCCAGCTCTTCGGGCAGATAGTAGCACCGGTAGGCTTTGCCGCTATCGACCAGGGCCCGGGCCCTGGCGACATGCCGGTCGGACCGCTGGGACTGATAGACTACCTCTTCGTCCCAGTCCACGCCCATCCACTCCAACACCTCGAATATGGCATCGACCCACTCGGATCGGGAGCGGGCGGTGTCGGTGTCTTCGATGCGCAGGAGGAAACGGCCCTTCTCCCTGCGGGCGAAGAGCCAGTTGAACAGGCCCGTGTGGGCGCTGCCGATGTGGAGCAACCCGGTGGGACTGGGGGCGAAGCGAACGCGTACGGGCCGGGACATGGGTCGTCAGGATGCCTGCGGATCCGAACCGCCGGCGTCTGTCGCCGAGGTCGAAGCATCGGTGGCGGGAGGCGTGGCAGGGGGCGTGGCGTCCGCCGGTGCGGGTGTTGCCGCTGGCACGACGGAAGGTGGCGGCTCCAAGGTCATGGTCACCCCACCTATCGCGCCTGCCAACAGGTTGTACAACCAGGTGGCCAGCGAGACCACCAGGGCACCGAGCACGGCGTACAGGATGGTAATCACGATCCAGGCTAAGACCGCGATGAAGCCCGTGGCCCCCACGATGTAACCCATCTCGTCGGGCATGCCTTCGGACATCCCCACCATGCCCATGAAACTCGCCATCAACGTGATCATCACGGCGTATAGCGCTCCGACCACGAAACCCACGGCGCCGGCGATGAGGAAGGTGATCTTGCACGCGGACCATGGGTCGATACGCTTTAGCTGGTACCTCATAGGTGGTGCTCCCGTTGGCATTACGTGGATGGGGCTCCCGAGGTTCCGGTTCGGTCCGGAACCCGGTGGCGGCCGCCATGCTGCCGATGAAGAACAGCGAACTGACTACGAACGGAGAGGGAGGGATTCGAACCCTCGGTAGGTTTTTGACCCACAATCGCTTAGCAGGCGATCCGATTCAGCCACTCTCGCACCTCTCCCAAGAGATTTCCGCGTCGCTGGACGGTGGGGGTGGGATTCGAACCCACGGTACCCGCAAAGGTACAACGGTTTTCAAGACCGTCTCTTTCGGCCACTCAGACACCCCACCTGACAGGCGGCAATATAGGCCGATAAAGTGACGGGTGTCAATCTAAAACAGCGGTCTGAACCGCCTTTGACGTCCCGGAAGGTACGTCCTTCGGCTCCCCGGAGCGCTTGACCTGATTTACAGGTTTCTTAGTATATATTTTAAACCATTTACAGGAGACAAGTACCATGAAACGGCGAATCTGGCGGCTCACCGGCTACGTGCTGTTCTCCCTGTTCATCGGGACGTACACGGCTTCCCACTTTGCATCGCCATATGAATCTACGAACGAGGACGGCTCATACCCTGTGGATGGCACGAAATCGGTGGATGGCAAGCACTCGGGGAATGCCACGCCGGGGAATGCCGCGCCGGGGAATGCCGCGCCGGGTGATGCCGTGCCGGGCGATGAGGACTGTTATGCGGAGATCGCGTCCATCGACTACGGGGACGGGAGCGAGAAGCTCGAGAACAACCGGTTCCGCCATGTCTTCCAGTACATCGATACGTATCCCTACTTTCGTCGAATCAGCGACGTGTACGTGGGCATCGAGACGGTCCGGTACTTTCCAAATTCGACCCGGCCGAACCGGTCCTACTGGAGAATCGTGGACGGAAGAAAGGGCGTCGGCGCCGAGGGACACTACTCGTTCATCCAGGACTTCCGCGGTGAAGCGAACGTCCTGGGCGTCGCCGTCGGTGTGAATGTGGCCGACGAGTTTGCGTTCTTCTTCTACGACCGGGACAGCGATACAAACGCCAGTCATTATGCGCACGGCGCGAGGGAGGGCCTGCTCGACGTGATGACGACCATTGAGGACAAGGCGGAGTTCATCATCGTGGAGAAGGCGTCGAGCTGGCGCATCGGTACCAATACGAAGCTGCGAGCGTGGAGCTCGCGTTTCGTGGATTCGGACGGCGATTGGAACGAAGGGATTTACTCGAACAAGCTGTTCAGGACGTTGTACTTCATCAAAAGCCAGGTGACCGTTGCGGGCGTCGAGCGTGAAGTGAACGGGATCTGCAGGCTCGCCTGGTCTCCCGTGGCCGTGACGAATTCAGACAAACTGGTACCGGCCATCGAGGCGGAACTGTTGCGCCGGGCTGATAGGATACACGCGTTGCGGATCGTCAACAACGAAGTGCCGGCATCGCGGGCGGAATGGAGGTCCGCTTTCAACAGCTTAAGACCCGAGACGTTCATTCATGTGCTGACGGTCCCGAGGAGTCATTCCGGTGACTTCGGCGTGAGCACTGAAGTCGGTGAAATCGCGATCACCTTTACGCGTGATCCTTACAGCGACCAGATCCGCTATCGCCCTGAAAAGGTGTGGAGGCTGGATGGAGCACAGCACAACTCCGGATTGTATCACTTCGACATTCAGGGACGTCTGTCCGTCGACGGACGGGACTTGGGATGGATCATCGACGCCAGGATCGGTACCTACTGGCGGTGCTGCGACGAGAACACCTACAATCTGAAGCACCAGAAGTTCGGGATGCAATGGAGGAATGTCGACAGGGATGACTACCGTATGCGATGCGGGTCCGAGGAGTGCAAGGTGTACATCAGGAAGGGGATCCTGCGGTTTCGCTGAGCCCTCCTACACCCGTACCGTCAGCCCATCGTGGAGGGCCGTGCGGTAGGCTTTGAGGGCGGGGACGAAGCCCATCAGGAAACCGGCCGTCACCACGGCGCCCATGAAGAGCAGCTCGACGGAACCGGGGGGCCGGATGGGGATGAAGAGCCCTACCTGTGCTTCGACGATAGACTGTCCGACTGAGAGCAGAACATACACCAGGCCAAGTCCGGCGAGCGCTCCCGCCGCGGCCAGGCAGGCCGATTCGAGCACCAGCAGGGGAACGATCCGGTTGGGACCGGCTCCGACGGCGCGAAGGATCGCCATCTCCCGGCGGCGCTCGTTGAGCGACGTGTAGAGCGAGACCAGCATGCCCAGCAACCCCACCATTACGACGAAGATGGTCACCAGCCGCAGGCCGGTCTCGGCGTAACCCAGGCTCCGCCACATCTCGTTCAGGGCGACTCCAGGGATCACGGCCATCATCGGCTCGTCCTCGAAGTCGTTGATCTCGCGTTGCAGCATGAGCACGTCCCGGCGGTCGGTCGTGCCCACGAAGAACGAGGTCACCTGGGTGACTTCGACATCTTCAATCGAGAGATTCGCTTCGCCGTGTGCGTGTCCGTCGTCGGCGGCAGCCACCTCGGACTCGTCGTCATGCGTGTGTCCGTCGTCCGCAGCAGCTGTCTCCGTCTCTTCCTCGTGGTCGTGTTCGTCTTCTGCCGGAACCACCTCGGCCTCCTCCTCGTGGGTGTGTCCGACGTCCGCGGGGGCCGCCTGCGCTTCTTCCTCGTGGGCATGGCCGTCTTCTGCCGAAGCCGCCGCCGTCTCCTCCTCGTGTGCGTGTCCGTCGTCTATCGGGGTCGCCTCGGTCTCCTCCTCGTGGGCGTGCCCATCGTCAACAGGGTCCTCCTCCTCGTGTGCGTGCCCATCGTCGGCCGGGGCCGCTTCCATCTCTTCATCATGGGCGTGCCCATCGTCAACAGGGGCCTCCTCCTCGTGTGCATGCCCGTCGTCCGCGGCAGCCGCCTCAGGCTCCGCCTCGTGTGCGTGTCCGTCTTCTGCCGGGGCCGACTCTTCCGCTTCCTCGTGCACATGACTATCGTCCGTCGGGGCCTCCGCCTCATCGTGGGCGTGCCCGTCGTCCGATGCCGACGACGTACCTTCCTCCAGGTGGATAGCCTCCATGCCCTCGAGGGTCACGTAGAGGGCGCGGTCGACGGGGGTGAACGTCTTGGCGAGGACGCCCACTACCGTGAAGGGCATGTGGTCGTGGACCAGGAAGCCCACTTCGCCGATCCCGTGGGTCACCGCGATCTCGTCGCCCAGTGTATAGTTCAGTTCGGTCGCCACGTCTGCGCCCAGGGTCACGTCGTACAAACCCTCGCTCGCCCGTCCCTCCGCCAGCGCGATCTCCTGGCCTCCACGGTAGCGGTAGCGGTGATAGAAGTCGTCATTCGTTCCGATGACCCGGAATCCTCGGTGGCTGTCCCCCAGGCTGTAGGGGATGGTCCATGCGACGGCGGGGTGCTCCGCCCACTGCCGGTAGGCCTCCCACGAGACGTTCTCCGTCGGCGCGCCCATGCCGAAGACCGAATACAGCAGCAGCTGGATCGTGCCGCCCTTGGTACCCACGATCAGGTCGGTCTGGCTGATGGTGTTGGAGAAGCTTTCTCGCATGCCTACGCGCACGTTCTCAACACCGATAAGAAGGGCGACGCTGAGGGCGATGGAGCCCACCGTGAGCGAGGTGCTGAAGGCGCGGTTGCGGAGCGACTTGAGCGCGAGGTCCAAAACCAGCATCAAAGCACCGCCTTGTTGATGTCGGGGAGCGAAATGGTGCGGGAGAACATGCCTTCTAGGGCGCGGTCGTGGCTCACGAACACCAGCGTTGCGCCCGCGCGCTCGCACTCCTGGAAGAGCAGCTCGAGGAAGTCCTCTCGGCGGTCGAAGTCCAGGGAGGAGGTCGGCTCATCGGCGACGATGAGCTCCGGTGCCCCGATGAGCGCGCGGCAGGCCGCCACCCGCTGTTGCTGGCCCACCGAGAGTTCGGTCACCGGCTTATTCAGTAGATCGCCGATGTGGAGATGACCGGCCAGCAGTGCGGCGGACTCCTTCACGCCTGCGCCGTCCAGCCGGGCACGGCGCCCCGCGTGCATGCGCACCGGAAGGGTGATGTTGTCGAGCACCGACAGGTAGGGGATGAGGTTGAACATCTGGAAGACATAGCCGATGTGCTCCGCCCGGAAGGCATCCCGCTGTGAGCCCGAAAGTGAGGTGAGGTCTTCGCCCAGCACCGTGACCTCGCCCTCGTTCGCTTCCAGGACCCCCGCAAGTACGCCGAGCAGCGTGGTCTTGCCGCTGCCGCTGGGGCCGAACAGGAACGCGCGCGTTTCCCGTTCGAGGGTCAGCTCGGGGATGTCCAGCACCCAGGGGCCGCTGCCGTAGCGGAAGCGCAGATTCCGGATGTCGATGGCGAGACTCATCTGTAGCCTATCCCTGCGAAACGTTGTTCAAAAAAAACCGCGCGTCCCGGCACAATCGAGTGCGCGCGCTGAGTGCATGCTGGAGACCGCGTCGTGCCTTGCAGGCGTCCGCGTCACGGATCAGTACTCGTACGGATAGACCCGCTTGCCGGTGATGGTGAAGCCGACGTAGCCGTACACGCTTTTGGTCATCTCGATCTTGAGCACGCCTTCGACCCACACCGGGTTCCACCCGTTCAAAAACGCCCATTTGTCCTTTTCCATCTCGATGTAGATGAGCTGGTTGGGCGGCGGAGGCGGCGTATGGATGCAGGCGCCGACATAGGGTACAAGGAGGAACTCCGTCACCGAGGACGCCCAGTCTTCAAGTGGAACAGCAAATCCGGGGACCTTGACGACTTTACCGTCGAGTTCCGCCAACTCCTCGCCCGGTTTGCCGGTGCGGTAGTCGAGACTGGCCAGGAGGTGCCAGCCCACCTTGATGGGCTCGTCGGCCGATTCGACCGACGGTACATCCGGCGGTGCGTACACCGGTGCGACGACCGGATGATTAGGAGCGGGCTTCGGTTCGGCCTTCGGGGATTCGCGCACAACGCTGAGGGACACCGTGACCAGCAGGGCGGCGGAAACAAAAAGTAGTTTGCGGGTGACGCCGATCATCGAAAAACTCCGTTTGTCAGGTCGTCTGTTCAATATATATAGCATACAGCCATCTATTGGCAATATAAACGTATATGCTCCTTTAACGCGTTCACTGCTTGAAATGAAAACACGAACCGGTCATTTCCATCTGATCCTTTTTCTGGCGATCGCGCTCCTGGCGTTCACGACCTTTGGTTGCGACAAACCGACGTCCAGTGTCTTCAGCGAACTGCAGATCCGGCTGGCGGCGCAATCACCGAACCAGCAGCACGTCGGATCCGTCGTCGTGCGATTCTCCGAGATGGCCGTACGCTCCGCCGCGAACAGCGAGTACGGAACCCCTGGCGCCGTGCCCCACACGATCGACCTGGCCGAACTCGGCGGGAGCGGAACCCGTATTCTGGATGTCTTTTCCGTGGCCGAAGGCAGATACGACGCGGCTCGGCTCAAACTCGACGGCGTAACCGTGACGCTGACGAACGGTTCTCAGTTCAGCGAAGTGTTCTCGCCACCGCTCGACGTGGAGATCGTCGTCCAGGGATCTACCCCCGTAGTCGTCGAGCGAAATCGAAAAGCCGATGCGGTCATCGATTTCGACCAGATGCGATCGATCACCCTCGAGGGGGGCACCCGGCGACCCCACGACATCACCGGCTTCAGGTTCCAGCCGAGGGCCCGGCTAGTCGACCTGGCGAGTTCGGGACAGGTCTCCGGAACCGTCAAACACGATAACGGCACGCCCTCGGTCCTCCGGGACGACGTGCCATTGCCCGGATACCCGGTTACCCTCTTTCAACCCGGCGGGACGGATTCGGTGACGGTCCGTACCAATGACGCGGGCCGGTACACCGCCTTCTTCATGCCGGCCGGGTCGTACGCCCTGTACGTTCCGCAGACCGAAGCAACCGAAGCCTGGGCATCGGAAAACGTCGAGGTGACGACCGCCAGCACCACCCGCCAGGATATCGTCCTCGCCAGGCGCTGAAGTCACGGCCGGGCGGCTGATTTCGCCAGGCGCTGGAGTCGCGGTCGGGCGGCTGATCTCCCGGGAAATGAAGCCTTGACGGTACCGGGGCCGGCCTGCACATTGTCTTTCTGTTTTCAGGCAAAATGGCTGGCCGAATGCGAGCGATACCGATGCCGCGGCCCGGTGCGTTTGCCACCGCGTGGGAAGGGGCGTTTGATGGCATTTTACATGTACCTGTCCATCACCGGCGAGGGTAAAATCGCCCTTTACGAAATGGACCCGGATAGCGGCGGATTGACCTTCAGGGAAGATGTCGCCGCGGGTGCCGGCGTGATGCCCCTGGTTGCGGATAGCGACCTTGAACGTCTCTACGCCGGACTGCGCGGCGAGCCGTCGGTACAGACCTACAGCCTGGATCGCGGAACGGGCCGCATCACGCTGCTGGGCACCACGCCTTTCGACTGGGACACGACATACATGTCCCTGGACAACACCGGTCGATTCCTGCTGTCGGCTTCCAACGGGCACGCCGTGGCGGGCGTCCATGCCATCGGTTCGGGCGGCATCGTCCAGAAAGCGCCGGTAGACCGGCAAAAGACGGCGCGGGGCGCCCACTACATCCAGACCGACCGGTCGAACCGTTTCGCCTTCGTGCCCCACGTGTCCGAATCGAACACGATCTGCCAGTTCAAGTTCGACGAGCACACCGGCAGGCTGACACCGAACGATCCGCCCCGGGTGGAGCAGCCCCCGGATACCGAGCCGCGGCACTATTGCCACCATCCCACGCTGGATGTGCTATACGTCGACAATGAGAAGGCAAGCAGCGTGACGGCCTACCGGTTCGATCCGGACCGGGGGACGCTGGAGGCGATGCAGACGGTGTCGACGTTACCCGCGGGGTTCACCGGCGAGAACACCTGCGCGCAGTTCCATATCCATCCGACCGGCCGGTTCGTGTACGTGAGCAACCGGGGGCATGACAGCATTGCCGGATTCGCGATCGACCCGGACTCCGGGCTGCTGCGTGCCATCGGGCAGACGCCGACCGAGAAGACACCCCGCGCCTTCAACCTGGATCCACACGGTCGGTTTCTCTACGCCGCGGGACAGGCAGACGGAAGACTGGCGTCCTACCGAATCGACCAGGACACGGGCGCGCTTGCGCCGCTCGACGTGTACGACGTGGGACCTTCGCCGGCCTGGGTGATGGTCCTGGACATGGATGCGTAAAGCCGGACTGCGCACCGTTTCATCGGACTGACGGGAGTAAGCCATGGCTTCCACCTTTGATCTACTCGTAACCGACGGCCTGGTCGTCAACCACGATGACGTGACCGCCGCCACGGTCGCCGTGCGGGACGGACGCATCGCGGGCGTGCTCGAACCCGACGCCCGGCCCGATAGCGCACAGCAGATTTCCGCGAAGGGCCTGCACGTACTGCCCGGCCTGATCGATCCCCACGTGCATCTCAGGTCGCCCGGCCACGAGGAGCGGGAAGATCCCGTCTCCGGCACGAGCGCCGCGGCGGCCGGCGGCATCACGACCCTGCTCGAGATGCCAATCTCTCCGGTCGCTGCCAGCTCCGCCGAGGGTCTCCGCACGCGGGGCGAGGCCATCGGCGCGCAGTCGCTGATCGACTTCGGCCTCTACGGCGCGGCCGGCCATCAGAACGTGGACCTCATCGCCGAAGTGGCCGAGGCGGGCGCCGTGGCCTTCAAGACCTTCCTGACCGCGCCGCCGACCCATCGCGAGGGCGAGTTCTTCGGCCTCTGGTGCCTGGACTACTCGCTGTTGCGGGACGTCATGGCCGCCACGGCCGCCACGGGCCTGCGCCACAGCTTCCACTGCGAGAACTGGCCCATGATCGAGACGCTCATCGCGTGGTTGTCCGCCCAGGGCCGAAACGACGGCCTGGCCCACGCGGAAAGCCGGCCCTCCATCGTCGAAGACACCTCGGTCGCCATGATGATGAGCCTGGCCGCCGAGGCGGGCGGTCCCGTGGAGGTCGTGCACCTTTCGAGCCCTCGGGCCGCGCAGATGGTGAAGGAGGCCAAGGCGCGGGGTCTCGACGTCATCGCCGAGACCTGTCCCCAGTACCTCTTCCTGACCGACCAGGTCCTTGCCGCGCACCGCGGCTTCGCCAAGTGCAACCCGGCCCTGCGGCCGGCCGAAGAGGTCGAAGCGCTCTGGTCCTACCTGCACGACGGCACCCTGGAGTTCGTCGGCAGCGACCATTCCCCTTTCCGGCCGGAAGAGAAGGAAGGGGAGGACATCTTCGCCATTCCGCCCGGCCTGCCCGGCCTGGAGTCTATGGCGCCCCTGATGCTGACTGCGGTTAACGACGGCCGGCTGTCGATCACCGACCTGGTTCGGCTGATGTCGACCCGCCAGGCCGAGATCTTCCGGCTTCCCGGCAAGGGACGCATCGCCATTGGAAACGATGCCGATCTCACCTTCGTGGACCTGGACGCGCGGTGGACCTTCGACCGGAACCAGTGCTTCACCAAGGCGAGGGACGTCATGCGCATCGTGCACGGTATGCCCATGAAGGGCCGCGTCCGACGTACCATGGTGCGCGGGGAGACGGTGTACGAGGACGGCAGGATCACGGGCCGGCCCGGCTACGGCCGGTGGCTTAAGCCCAACTGACCGAGGAAACCCGGCCGATCGAAAGGATAAAGTATGGCAGTTCCAGATCCCAGGGGCGTGTATACCATTGCGCCAACGCCCTTCGAAGAAGACGGCAGCCTGGATACGGGCAGCCTCTCGACGCTGACCAATTTCCTTATCGACCTGGGGATCGACGGGATTACCGTCCTGGGCGTAATGGGCGAAACCAGCAAACTGGTCGAAGCCGAACGGGACCGGGTCATCGCCGGCGTGGTCGAAGCCGCCGCGGGTCGTATACCGGTCTGCGCCGGAACCAGCCACACGGGGACGGACGGATGCGTCGCGCTCAGCCGGCGTGCCGAGGAGCTGGGCGCCTCCTCGCTCATGGTGGCGCCGTCGAAACTGGCCAAGGGCACGGACGAGGCCCTGCTCGCCCACTACCTCAAGGTGGCCGACGCCGTATCCATACCCCTCGTGATCCAGGACCATCCCACCAGCAGCGGTGTCCAGATGAGCATCGACTTTATCGCGACGGTGGCCGACCGGTCTCCGCAATGCCGCTTTCTCAAGTTGGAAGAAGAACCGTCGCCGCGCAAGGCCAGCCAGGTGCTCGCGGCCAATCCCGACGTGGAGATCTTCGGCGGCCTGGGTGGCGTCATGCTCCTGGAGGAACTCCGCCACGGGTGCATGGGCACCATGACCGGCTTCGCCTATCCCGATATCCTGAAGGACATCCACACGAAGTACATGTCCGGCGACCTCGACGGCGCCACCGAGACCTTCTACAGGTACTGTCCCCTGATCCGCTTCGAGGGCCAGCCCGGCATCGGGCTGTCCATCCGCAAGAACGTCTACCAGCGTCGCGGCGCTATCAAGACTGCACGGGCACGCCAGCCCTACGTCCCCCTGGACGACGGGACCCTGGCGGACCTGAACGATCTGCTGACGAGACTCGGATTGGAGTGATCGAAGAGGCTACCGCTCAATCCCGCCAGTCGAGCAGGACTCCCAGCGCTTCGCCCGGTTTCTGATAGAGCAGCGCGAAGGCGTCTGCCGCCTGGCGCCAGTGGAAACGGTGCGTGGTCATTCGATCGGTCCGGATCGCGCCCGACGCGAGGAGTTCCATGGCGCGGCGGGACTGGCGGGCACCCGCACGCGTCCGGAAGTACCCGCCCAGCAGTTTGCGACCCTGGATCTTGTTCGAAGGCAGCGAAAGCGGCTGGTCTTCGTACAGCCCGATCAGGTGCATCAACCCGCCTAAGGCCAGCATGTCGAGTCCCTGCCCGAAGGCGACCGGACCCGCCGGACCGCCCACTGCATAGACCACGATATCGGCGCCGAGGCCGTTGGTCAGGCGCTTCACGGCCCTGACGGGATCCTCCTCGCGGGCGTTGATCACCGTGTCGGCGCCGCATTCCGCCGCCATGGCACACCGGTTGGCCAGTGCGTCCACGGCCACCGTCCTGCCCACGCCATTGGCCTTGATGACCTGAAGGATCAGGTTGCCCACGAGGCCCTGGCCGAGCACGACCACGGTGTCCTGGGGCTGGATATCCTCCACTTCCACCCAGGTGACCGCACCCGCCGTCAACGGGTAGTACGGGGCGCGGTCGAAGGAAAGGTCCGCCGGCATGGGCATGACGACGGTCTGGTCCCACGGAAAGACGAGCCGGGCCGGCCGGACCACGTACTGGGCGTGGGGCGCCAGGGCGACGACGCGGTCGCCGGTTTCCAGGTGTTCGACCCCTTCTCCGAGCGCATCCACCGTCCCCGCCATGGAATAGCCCATGATGTCCGGGCTCACGGCGTGTTCCCGCGTGTACCGGCCGCCGAGTTCGGAACCCCGGCTGATGAGGCTGCACGCCGCCTTGATCCGTATCTCTCCGGGACCGGGGTCGGGAATCGGCACCTCCTCGATCTCGATCCGGTGAAGTCCTTCGGGCTTGATGACGCGCTTCATGGTTGGGGGTTTCTTTTTCGACATACCCATATATCAATCCAATGTGAACTTCGCCAGGGTCCTTTGAACGTCGGTTACGTCAATCCCCTTCTTGAACTCTTTCTTGACTGGCAATTCGTTACCTGAAATCCATACCTTCATCTCGGAGTCGAGATCGACCCGCCCCGCAGTCTCGAACGAAAAATGGGTGATCGACTTATACGGGATGGAGTGGTACTCCGTCTTTCGGCCGGATATCCCCTGTTTATCCACCAGGATCAGCCGCCGGTCCGTGAAAGCGAACAGGTCTCTGACCAGCTTGAAGACCCTGACCAGTTTCTCTTCCTCGATCAGTATCTGCGAGAACTCCTTTTCCATCTCTTCAACTTCAACCTCCGAAGCGTTGCCCATGACGGCGTTCAGAATCGACACAATGCCTCCCTGTGGTTTCTCCCTGTGGTTTCTCCTGATATGCGCTACCCGGGTTCTTATTGAACAGTCCTGATTCTTCCTGAACAGTAATGCCGATTGAACGGCAGCCCGTCAAGACCGGTCTTCCTCGTCCAGCAGCGCCGCGGCCTTTCGCAGGACGTCATCCATGGCCTCGGCGGGCAATGTGCAGATCCGCACCACCGTGCCGGACCGCCAGTCCACGCTTTCCAGTTGGTCGGCCAGGATGATCCCGGTTGCCGCAAGCCCCCCGGGGATCGAAACTTCAAACGGATACCCCTTCTCCTCGTCGGTAATCGGACAGAAGAGGGCCAGGCCGGACCTGCGGTTATAGGCCTCGGGCGAAACCGTGACGGCGGGCCGCCCGGAAGGCAGGTAGGTGCCCTTCCCCGACCGGGAATAGATCCACACGATTTCACCCCGAACCGGTACGTAGCTTGGTGTAGCCATTGTTCGTCTCCTTTTGTCTCGCCTTCAGCGGTGGCTGCCGATGCTTATTCTGCCGTGCAGGTTGCGTTTCGAGATGCCCGGAAGCAGGTCGGGAAGTTTGAACCGGGTTCGTTCCAGCGGCACCAGGGTCAATTCCTTGCCCCGGAGCATGAGTACCACCGGTGAATCGTCCCGGACACCCATCTGGACGGCGACCGGTTTCGGTATGCGCAGCGCCAGGCTGTTGCCCCATTTCTTAATGCGGGATTTCATGCGAGCCTCCTGTAAGAATGATGTAGATGCCTCGTCTAGACACACTGCCAATGGGTGTATCTACCATGGTTCGTTAATTGATTAGTCGAGGTAGTTGCCGGAGTCTCGACTGAATAGGTAACACGATCAATTTCATCGAAGGCAGTTTGCTAGGAATAGACTACAGGAGGAGTGGCGGTGCTCAAATACGACTCAGTCAGATATCCTGCATTGATCGATGGCCAAAAAGGTGCCTATGGCGTGGCCTTCCCCGATCTTCCAGGCATCGTTGCCGTGGGAGACACCATAGACGAGGCCCTGATGAACGCGGAAGAAGCACTCAGGGATTATGCGATTGAAACGGAAATGGACGGCGAGGCGATCGTGCAGCCATGCGAACTGGACGAAGTCGTGGTTGAACCGGGCCAGATACTGACGGCCGTTCCACTGATCCGTCAATCCGGACGAAGCGTACGCATACATATGGCCATCAACGAGGGCGTGGCCGTTTTCATAGACAGCGAGGCGAATCGGCGAGGAATGACGCGTACGGCTTACGTGGAGTGGATGGCGCGGTGTATCGCCAAGATGGGTGGTTAAGGCGAGTTACTTTATCGTCTTCCGCAGCGTATACCGTCCCGGTTCGGGAACATATCCCAGCTTGCGGTTGAGCGCCAGCATGGGACTGTTCGTCGAGTCGTTGTGCGTACTGATCGACCGTGCGCACTGGCTTCGGGCATAGCGTATCGCGGCGAGTTTCAGCGCGAGGGCGATGTTTCGCCTGCGGTACGACCGGATCACCCCGGTGTGCACGTTGAAAGCCTGGCCCACCTCCGGGTAAAGCCGGACGGCGCAGATCCCAACCCAACGATCGCCGTCGGCCGCGATTAACTGGCCGTCCGGACGGTACCAGCCCGCCTCGTAGACCCACTCGTTGAACTCCTCGAAGGACAGCCCGGGCCCGGTCCAACCCGGCACATCCCGGTCGGTGATCGCATTGACTTCGTAGAGTTTCCTGCGCGCCTCCCGCGTATCTCCGAAATCCGCAAGGGAGTGGATCCGCAGACCCGAAGCCGCATTGTCCGCGATGATCTGCGCAAAAGGTGATTCGTCGAAGTGTTCCAGATCCAGGCTCGACTGAAACAGATGCTGGTCGTTTACGAAACCCCGCCGCTTTGCGAAGGCCTGCGAAACGGCACAGTCGTCCCGGACCTCGCTGGTAACCGTGCCGGCGTTGTGGTGCTGAAGAAACGCCAGCATGTCCGCATACAATGCCGCGCCGATGCCCCGTCCGCGCCACTCCGGCGCGACCCCTGCCCATGCGTAGAACTGCCCTTCCGGATCCCAGGTCTCGTGAACCGACACCGCGTAGCCCACCACGGCATCGTCCTCGTTTACGGCGACCCGGCGATAGCTGATTCTGCCAGGCGCATCGTGGGTCAACCACTCGTGCACAGTCTCCACGGATACGGGATTCTGCTCGAAGGTATTGACGACGGAAGCGATGCCGGGTTCGTCGGTGGAGGGAAGGGCAGGGCGGAGGCGGAACATGAGATTGGACAAGTGGGTAGGAAGCTGAATTCCAGAAGCCTCGTGGGTAACCACTACACCAGCACCCCGGGCATGGGCTTGAACTGGCAGGCCTCGACGAAGACCTCGAAGAAGTCGGGGGTGGTCTCGAGTTCGACGTGCTCGATGTCCTTGACCAGCGCCTCCAGCTCCGCGCGGCGGGAGCGGGACAGGAGGATCTCCCGGGCACCCTGGACGGCGGCGTTGCCGACCTTGACGATGCGGTCCTCGGGCACGGGGGCGAGGAACCCGATGTCGATGGCGTTGCGCACGTCCACGTAGTTGGCGAAACCCCCGGCGAGGAAGAGGCGGTCCACGTCGCCGGGCGCGACGCCGAACGTGCGCAGCACGATGTACTGCCCGCAGTAGTTGGCGGCCTTGGCCTGGGCCAGGTTGCTTGCGTCCTGCCGGGACAGGGTGATGCCGGCCTCGGCCACAACGTCCACTTCGAACTGTTTCCGATCGGAAAACACGCCCTTCGGGCTCATCATGCCGTGGCGGCGCAGTTCGGCGAGGAGGTCGATCAGTCCGGAGCCGCAGATGCCCTGGGGCGCGGTATCGCCGATGGTGCTCCAGGCAAACCGCCCGTCTTCCCATTTCAGCGATTCGATGGCGCCCTCGTAGCCCGGCATGCCGTACTGGATGCCGCCGCCCTCGAAGGCCGGTCCGGCGGGGCACGAAGCCGTGATCATGCGCCCGTTACCCGCCACGACCACCTCGGTGTTGGTGCCCACGTCCACAAGCATGGATACGCCAGGCTGCGCGGCCAGTTCGACGGTAGCCAGATCGGCCGCCACGTCGCCGCCCACGTGGCTGGCGATGAGGGGCATACCGTAGACCCGGGCCTTCGGATTAGCCCGGAGCCCCAGGCGGCGGGTGCCGATGGTGAGCGCCGTAGTCTCCCGCTCGCCCGCGAGGTATTCGTTTTCGATTTGTGACTTGTAGGGCTTCTGGCCGATGCTCTGCACGTCGAGCCGGAAGAAGAGGTCCCGCATGGTGGAATTGCCCGCGACGACGATCTCGTAGATCTCCTGCCGTGCGGTTCCCGTGCGCTCGCACCAGTCCATGATCTCGTGATTGACGGCGTTGATGATGGCGTTCCAGAGTTCGTCCTCGAAGGCGCCGTCGTAGGAAATCCGGTGCATCACGTCGCTGCCGCCGAAGCGCTGGGGGTTCTCGAAGGAGCAGACGTGGACGCTCTTGCCGGTCTCGAGGTCTACAAAGTCCATGACCACCGTGGTCGTGCCCAGGTCGATCGCGAGCCCGTAGACGTGTCCGCGGTACTGGTCCACCTGTTCGCCGTCGTAGAAGACGTCATCTCCCCGCCTGGTGACCATGGGGTCGAGCGGCGTGTCTTTTTCTTCGGTAACGGTCAGGATCTTGGGCGTGCGGCGCAGGGGTGCGAAGGCGACGTCCACGTTCGGGTCGATGACGCGGGCCTGGCAGGCGAGGCGATAGTTCTCCCGCAGGAAGGACTCCGGCTTCGTCCGGGGCGCCAGGCCTTCCATCCCCTGCTGTATTTCCACGATGCACTCGTGGCAGATTCCGTTGCGGAAGCAGGACGTAGGCACCTGCACGGCGAGGTCGTCGGCGTAGTCGAAGATGGACTTGCCGATGACCGCGGGCCGGGTCGTCGTGCCGTCGGTCACCGATCCGCCAGCTGGATCCGCGGCCGGATCCGCTGATATGTCCAAAGGCGCTTCCTCCGTCTCCCAGGCGCTGCGGTAGTCGAGCTTGTCGTCGCCGCCGCATACGAGCAGTCCGCCGGCTTCCCGGGGCTTGCGCTGGTTGCGGCACCCGAACCGGGCGGTGCATTCGTCGAAACGGTTCTTGTAGGGGCAGCGGTAGGTGGCCTGCTCGGTCGCGTGGGCCATCATGTCCTTGAAGATGGCCGTAATGCGGTCCAGCCGCTCCTGGTACGCCGCCTTGTCGATCTTTTTCATGGGAGAATTCTGGGGAGGTTGCCGGTGCTCAGGCTTCCTGTTCCTGCTTGAGCTCTACGAGGAGACGCTGGGCCAGTTCCACGCAGCCCACCGCGTCCTCGGCGGTGCCGTCGGCGCCCATGTCGTCGGCGAACTCCTGGGTGACCGATGCGCCGCCCACCATGATCTTGACGTCCTCCCGCATGTCGTTGTCGATGAAGGCGTCAATGGTCTTGCCCATGTTGGGCATGGTCGTGGTGAGCAGGGCCGACATGCCCAGCAGGGGCGCTTCATACTCCTCCACCGCGTCCATGAACTCGTCCTCGGAGGTGTCCACCCCCAGGTCGTGGACCACGAACCCGGCGCCGCGCAACATCATGATGCACAGGTTCTTGCCGATGTCGTGGAGGTCACCCTTGACCGTGCCCATTATGACGGTGCCGACGGGTTGGATGCCCGATGCGGAGAGGATGGGTTCGATGTGGGCCATCCCGGCCTTCATGGCCCGGGCGCAGGCGAGGACTTCCGGGACGAAGATGAAGTTCTCCCGGAACTTGATGCCCACGACGCTCATGCCGGCGATCAGGCCGTCGTCCATCACCTCCAGCGCCTCGACCCCGCCGTCCAGGGCCGCCCGGGTCAGCGTGTCGACCGTCCCGTTGTCCCCATCGATGAGGGCCGCGGAGATCTCCTGCATGGCGGGCGTCGCCCGAGCGAAAGCGTCGATGATCCGCGTCCGCTCGTTGGGCCTTTCGATGAACTCTTCTATTTCGTCCTTCAGAAAGTCGTTGGCGATATCGTTTAGTGCTGCCATGCGCTCCTGTCCGGTCCTCCCGGTTTCATGCCGTGTGAGCCTTGTGCCAGTCCTTCACCGCCTGCGGGATCGCCTTCAGGTTCTCGACGGACGCCTGCAGGGGCACCGCGCACTCCGGTCCCACCATATGAATACCATGTTCCAGGTTCTGGCAGACTTCCTGGCCCACTTCTTCGGGTCCTCGAGCGAAAAGCGTCTCGGGATTGTTGATGTTGCCCACGAGAGCGATCTTGCCGTCCACGGCCTCCATGGACTCCTCGGGCTTGTTCTTCGAATCGAAATGAAAGGCCGCGAAGCCGGTCTCCGAGATGTAGCCCATGCGGTCCACGGTGCGCCCGCAGATGTGCATGATCAGCGGGATGGGAATCCGTTCGGCCATCTCGATGTGCAGGTCCCGCAGGAAGCGGCGGTAGTATTCGCCGCTCACCAGGTCGCCCGTGGCATGATCCGGCAGGGTCAGGGCGTCGGCCCCGGCCTCGATCTGCGCGATGCCGAATTCCACCGTGGCTTCCTTCATGCGGTCCAGGGCGAGATGGGTCCTGCCGGGGTCGTCGAGGGACATGAGCAGGAAGGGTTCCACGCCGAAGCAGTGGTATCCCAGGGACCAGGGCCCCATGGTCTTCCCGATGACCGCCACCTCGTCGCCGTATTCCTTCTTGAGCTTGCTGATGGCGTCGAGGACGCACTTCGTGTCCCGGTGCGTCAGGAAATCCGAAGGGAGCTTGATATCGTCCACGTCGGTCCAGATGGGCTCGCGCATCTTGACCGTGGGCCAGTTGTCCTTCTGCTCCCACTGGATCTTGCAGCCCAGCGCGGAGGACTCCTGGATGATGGTAAAGACCGGCATGATGGTGTCGAATCCGAGTTCCGTGTAGCTCGTGGCCGCCAGACGGGCCATGAGCTCCGGGTCCCGGTTGGCGTCCGGGAAAGGCGCGTCGACGAGATCCATCAGTTCCACCGTGGCGACGGACGTCGGGTTGCACACGGGCGTGCGGTCCACGGGCTCTCCCCGCAGTGCGGCGAGTACCCGGTCCCGGCCCTTCATCTGCTTGATGGTGTCTTCGCTCATGACTGTCTCCTCATCCTTCCTGCTGGCTCGGCGCGGCCAGGACGCCCCGGCTCGCGACGGCCTCCTGTTCGCGCAGGACGGCCCGGACGTTGGGCGCGCGGACCAGCAACAGCCCGACCAGGGCGTCGTGGACTTCTCCACAGGGGAAAGCCACCTGGTCCAGGGTGCCGCTTACCTCGTCCATCTCGGCCAGCTTCATCAGGCCGCCCGCGATGAAGGAGATGCGGCGGTCGCGGTCCTTTCCCTCGCCATGGGCCGTGACCCGGTAGACGCCGTCTCCCTCGCTCAGGACCTTGATCTGCAAGCCCGACTTCTTGTCCAGGATCTCCAGCGGCCGCGGTTCGACGGGGCCGGCCGAATCCAGTTTGCAGGCTTCGAGGAACACCCGCTTTACCGCCAGGTGGTGTGCATAGCCGCAGTGAAACCGCAGGCGCCCGCCGCCGGCCGGCTCCATGCCTCCGAGGACTTCCATGGCCTTCACCACGAAGGCGATCCGGTCCTCGACGCCTTCCCGCCGGCTGTAGGTGAATACCTGGTAGACCGGTCCCGTATCGTCCTGCTGGCGATACAGGCCGATCGAAATGTCGTCGAAATGGGGATCTAACGGAACCAGTTCGATGCGCCTGCCTATGTCGACCGTCTGTCCCAAATCCCTACCTCGTTCGTGGTTGGCCCTATCCTTTGTCGTAACCGTCTTCCAACTGCTTCAAAAGGGCTTCGGCCACCGCTTCGGCCTCTGCCTCCTCGCCGGTCCATTCCTGCTTGTCGGACCAGTGCCACTCGTCCAGGTAGGCGTCTGTGCCCGTCAGTCCGTCCCGCATGGCCACCCGGTCGATTTCCTGCTGGAACCAGTCTGGCATCTGGCGCGAAAGGGGCCGGCGGCCCCCACTTCGCCCTCCGTAGACGCGTACCTGCGCCGGGATGTCCCGCCAGTACAGTACCTGGTAAACCGCCATGCCGACCGATCCCGTGCTCAGGCCACAAGCGCTTCGTTTACGCTGCCGCAGGCCGTCCGTCGGCACGCTGCTTCCGTGTGCTCATGCCGCCCCGTTCATCGCCTCGCGAAAGGCGCGGATGTGGGCGACACCCGTGCCGCAGCATCCGCCGATGAAATAGGCGCCGGCCTCGAGGAGTTCCGGTATGTAGGCGGCCATCTGTTCCGGAGTGTTGTCGTAGTAGGTCCGGTGTTGATCGTCGAGCCGGGCCCTGCCCGCGTTCGGATAGGCCATCATGCGTCTCGGCGTCTCCCCCCGGGCCTCCATGGCGCGCTTCAATTGGCCGATTCCGTTGATGGCGTAAGGCATCCCCGTGTGCTCGTCGCGCCGGGACTCGGCGCCGCAGTTGAGTCCGACGACCTGCACGTGATCGAGCAGGTCGCGTCCGCCGGACTGCGCGCCTCCCAGGCCGGCCGCAAGGATCTCCAGGAGATTGGCCGCCGAATGGCCCCAGTCTGTCTTGTAAATGACCTCGCCCGTGGCACGGTCCTTCGTATACTTGTACGTCTGGTTCACGGCAATCGGCAGATCGAACTGCCTCAGTACGTCGACGGCCAGGGCCGCCTCGTTGGCGGAGAACATGGTCTCGACGCAGAAGAAATCCACGCCGCCCTCCGCGAGCGTCGTGCCCACACGCTCGTGGGCGTCCCGCGCAATGCTGTTCGCGATGCCGAACTCCGTGTCGCCGCTGTCGGCCTCGATGGCGCCCGGCAAGGGACCGATGGAACCGGCGAGGTACACGTCCCTTCCGCTGCGTTCGATGGCGGCCCGGGCATGCTCCACGGACAATCGGATCAGCCCGTCGGATTCCGAGGCATCCTTGCCGGCCATTTCGAGATGGGGAAAAGACGCCACGAACGTGTTCGTGCCAATCGCTTCCGAGCCTGCTTCAATATAGTCGAAATGGATGTCCCTGACAATGTCGGGGTACAGCTCGTTGGCCAGCGCGCTGTTGGCCAGCTCGATGCCGCGGGCGAAGAGTTCGGTGCCGAAACCGCCGTCGTAGAGGAGGGGGCGGTCGTCGGCGATGCGTTCAAGAAAAGATATCATGCGGTATGCTCCGGAAGACCAGTCCGTCCGCTACCGGCGCCTGTAGACTGCCGCCGCGGCTCAGGGCGCCTCGAAGGACACCTGCTCGCGGGTGCGCAGTTCCATCGGCCGAAGCGCATGGTAGATGAATTCGTTGACCGGCGTGGGCACGCCCGCGTCCCTTCCCATGCGGACCAGCGCGCCGGTCTGGGCCTCCAGTTCCGAGAACCGTTCTTCCATGATGTCCCGCTGCATGGAGGCGGTACCGCCGTATTCCACACTGTCCAGGATGGCCAGGGTCTGGGCCACGATGTCTTCCGGGAGGTTGACCTCCAGGGCGGTGGCCACCTGGTGGATTTCCTCCATGGCCGTCTCGAGGAGATGCCGCGTCCCGGGCTGGCTGCGGACGACGCCGATCGGCGCGCGGGTCACGCCGCCGATCCCGCTCCACGAGGCGATGAGGATGTACTTGCGCCACATGGCGGCCTGAATGTCCGCCGGAGTGTCGACGATGAGTCCCCTGGTGCCTTCGAAGGCCCGTCGCAGCCGGTCGACCCGTTCACTGGGCCGGTTGTCCCATTCGCCGAAATTGACGAAGGGTTCGTAGGCGACGTGCCGGATGAGACCCGGTTCTGCGATGAACGAGACGATCCCGCATACGCCGCCGAGTACGTGACGCCAGCCGAATTCCTTTGCGAGTTGCTCCGGGGTCTCCACCCCGTTTTCCATGGGCAGAATGCAGGTGTCCGGGCCGAGCAGGGGCCGGAGACCGTCGAGTGCGTCGGGCACCTGCCAGCACTTGACGCAGAGCATGACGACGTCCACGTCTCCGGCCTGCCTGGAATCTCCGATGGCCTCGATGGAGGGCAGCGTAAAGTCGCCCTTGGTGCTTTCCACGCGGAGACCGTCCCGCTGAAGGGCTTCCAGGTGCTCGCCGCGCGCGATGAAAACGACCTCTTCCCCCGCCTCGGCAAGCCGTCCGCCGTAATAACCGCCTACGCCTCCTGTACCGAATACCGCAATGCGCACATGTGCCTCCGCTGGTCCGGGAATCCCGGTCGATGAATCTATTGCCTTATGACGCCTTCCATATGACGCCGCGCCAGGTCGTTAGCCGCCTTCGACTCCGGTCCGGCGCCGTCAAGCAAGCAGGCCAATATAATGGAATGAAGTTCGGGAGATCAACTGCTTTTCGAGCGTTTTGGCAGGAGACTACGGCCAGCGTGACGCACGGAGAACAACGCGCTCGCCCCGCGGTTACGTCACGACCCGCCGCGGTTACGTCAACCCCCGCCGCGCTCGAGGACGAAGGCTTCCATGGCGTAGTACTGGGGAAAGCCCAGCTTGTCGAGACGCCGGGCCGTGTGGGTGTTGCGGTCCTGCACCCGCTCCCAGAATTCCCGGTCGTCGTAAGCGCCGGGGAACATGGCGGTGTCCTTCTGGGATTCGTGCCGGAAGATGGCCTGGATCTTGCGCTGGAGGTCTTCATAAGAAAGGGGGATGAAAACGTCCGCCTCGTCCACTTCCCACTCCTGCCAGGCGCCCCGGTAGAGCCATACGTCCGGGTCCGTCCGGTCATAGACGGCGAGGGCCTGGTCGATGACCTCCTTGCACATGCGGTGGGTGCCGTGGGGATCGGAAAGGTCTCCCGCGACGAAGACGACTTCGGGACGGATGTCGTTCAGCAGGTCGAGGACGATCCCCACGTCTTCTTCGCCGATGGGAAGCTTCTTCACCTGGCCGGTCTTGTAGAAGGGCAAGTCCAGGAACCGGGTCTTTTCCGGCGGGATGTCGAGCGTCGAAGCCGCCGCGATGGCTTCGGACCGGCGGATGTTGGTCTTGATGACCTGGACTTCGGGGATGTCCACCTGGCCGGCCTGTTTCGTCTCGATGAAGGACCGTACCTTGTCCACGATGCCGTCGAACTTCGCGTGCGCGCATCCCAGGTCCCGGAAGGTCAGGCCGATGAAATCGATGAGCCGCTTCACGTCCTCGTCGAAGACGGCGATGTTGCCGCTGGTCATGTAGGCGATGGTGATGTCGTTCCCGGCGCCGGACAAGCGGTACAGCGTGCCGCCCATGGAAATGACGTCGTCGTCGGGGTGGGGCGAGAAGCAGATGCATCGCTTGTTGGAGAAGAAGTCCTCGCGGCCGTAGATCTTGGCGCGGACCGCGTCGAAGGTCTTCCGGTTGAGCTCGTCGACCGAAGGGACGGTATCGACCAGGGAGTAGAGGTCGCAGGCGTTGTAGTCCCTTCGCTGCAGGTGCAATACCGGCTTTTCCACCTGCTCGCACAGCCAGAGCACGGCCCGTTGCGAGAGCTGGTCGGTCCAATCCACCGCGTGGTTGTTCAGCCAGGGACGCTTTACCCGGGTCAGCTCGCTGGACGCGGGCGGATCGATGAAGACCGTCGCGTTCGGGTGGTTCTGGAGGTAGCTGGCCGCCACCAGGGGGCTGACTTCGCCCTCCACCGCCTGGCGGATGATGGGCGCCTTGTGTTCGCCCGTGGCCATGAGGATGATGCGTTCGGCGTCGAGTATGGTACCCACACCCATGGTCACCGCCTCGATGGGCACGTTATCCTCGCCGAAGAAATCGGAGGCGGCGTCCTTGCGCGTGCTCTCGTCCAGCCGGATCAGCCGGGTGCGGGTGTTCGGCAGGGAGCCCGGCTCGTTGAATCCGATGTGGCCGGTGCGCCCGATGCCCAGGAGCTGGATGCCGATGCCGCCCACGGACCGGATCCGTTCCTCGTACCAGGCGCAGTGATCCTCGATCTCCTCCGGGGCCAGGTCGCCCAGGGGGATGTGGACCTGGTCCGTGGGTATGTCGACGTGGTCGAAGAGATACTCGTGCATGTAGCGGTGATAGCTCTGGGTCGACCGCCGCGACATGGGGTAGTACTCGTCGAGGTTGAAGGTGACGATGTTCTCGAAACTGACGCCGCCGCGGTGAAGCGCGATCAGCTCCCCGTACACGTCGATGGGCGTGGAACCCGTGCAGAGGCCCAGCACGGCCATCTTGCCCGCCTGTGCGCGCGCCTGCGCGTACGATACGATCTCCGCGGCGACGGTCCGCGAAAGCGCCTTGTGGTCGGGACAGAGGGCGACGGGAATGTGTTCGGTGGCGGGATGCATAAATAACGTTCCGGTCAAACGTGTGACGATGTGTGGCGACGGTTACGCCGGGTGACGACAATTACGCCGTGCGGCGACGGCTACGCCGTGGGTTTCTGTCCCGAGGCCACGAAGATCCCGATGCGGGCGAAATCGTCGCAGCAGGTCGACTGTACTTCGCAGCATGTACCGGCGTCGTCCACGCGGACGTCCCGCAGCCCCGCCGCCTCGAACCAGGTCCTGATATCGGTTCGCTTGAACCCCAGCCACCGGTCGTGGTGCTCTTCGCGCAGAAACTCGAACTCGTGCTCGTCCGCGTCCGTGATCACCAGTTTCCCTCCCGGTTTCAGGATTCTCGCCATCTCCCGGATGGCGTCCGGCGGGGATTCAACGTGATGGAGACACATGTTGGCGAAGGCGTAGTCGACCGCTTCACCGGGAATGGGCAGGTCCTCCGCGTTTCCGACGCGATAGTCGATCGCCGGGTACCCGGCAAATTTCGTCTTCATTTCGTCCAGGATGACTTCGGACTGGTCGACGGCGATCACCCGCAGTCCTTCCACGATCAGGCCCTGCGAGATAAACCCCGTGCCCGCGCCGATGTCGGCGGCGACTCTGCCCGGTTCGACCGAGGCGGCCGCAAGAGCGCTTACACGGACATCGTCGGAATAATACCCTTCGCGCATTTCGTCCCAGTCCGGGGCGACGCGATCGAAGAAGTCCTTGCTGCTCAATGGCAAGCCTTTCCCTGGGTGTGCCTTCCTGCGGAATCGCAACCGGCACCTTGATATAATTGCCTACGTTCAATATACATATATTATCAAATTACACGCGAAAGTGTCAATTCCTTCGCGAACCCGTGACCGGTCGTTCACGTAACTGATTTAAACAACAAGAGTTAATTCATCATTTCCCATCCCTCATGAGACTTTGCCTGGATAGTTTCGTCCCGCCTCTCGACCGGATCACGAAGGGAACCGCAAGCTGGGTCAGGGAGCTGGGTTTCTCCGTCGTGGGCGTGGACCTGGAACCGGCCGTGCCGGTCGATGCGAACGCCTGTCGCGCAGTCCGCGAGATCCTCGAGCGGGAAGGCGTCTCCATCGGACAGGTCTGGAGCGTGGGCACGCCGCTCGTGCGTCCGGATCCCGATGATTCCGCGACCCATCTCGAGGTCCTGCGCGAGCGCGTGCCCCTGGCCGCGGCTCTCGGCTGCCGGGTGCTGCTCACGGAGGCCGGCGGCATGCACCCGGCGAACGCCTGGTATCCCCACCCGGAGAACCACGGCGAAGAAGCGCTGGCACGCCTCGTCGCGGCGTTGAAGGACGTCGCGCCCTTCGCCGCGGACCACGGCGTTATCATCGCGCCGGAGATGTCGCTGATGACGATCCTGTCTACGGTAGCCCGGGCGGAAGCCATGGTCGCGGAAGTCGGCCACCCCGGCGTCGGGATCAACTTCGATCCCGCCAACATCCTGGATCCCCTGTCCCTGTTCGATTCCGGTGCGTTCGTGAACGACGCCTTCGACCGCCTGGGAAGCCGCATCGTGAACGTCCACGCCAAAGACGCGGCGGCCCGGGACGTGCCGCTCATCGTGCATCTCGAGGAACGGCCCGCCGGGCAGGGCGTGCTGGACTACGATCGCCTGTTGCGCCGCGCGGCATCCCTGCCGGAGTGGACGTGCATCGTCGTGGAGCACCTGGCCGATTACGGACAGGTGGATGTGGTGAGGCGGTTCCTGGTGGAATCGGCCGAAAAGGCGAGCGTGCGGTTCGAGTAACCGGCCGCGGGTGACCTCCCGGCTCGGGACAGGTTGGTGCGCTGCGCGGTGCCGGCATCATGGGCAACCGGCCGCGGGTGGCTCCTACGCGCAGAGCTCGTGGTCTTTGCTCCACCGGTTGAAGGACGGGTTGGGCAGACCGGCGAGGGCGTCCCTGGCATCCAGCCACATCTGGTTCCAGGCCACGGGATCAGTCAGGATACGCTCCGGGTTGGCCGAACTGCGGGCCACGAATCCGGGAAAAGCGCCTCGTCCCGACGCCTGGCCGATGGGGTTGTAGCGCAGGTCGTAGCTCCACCGGATCTCGTTGCTCTTGTTGGGCAGCGACGAGTGGCAGGTGTGCTTGTGCAGGAACAGGACGTCGCCGGGCTTTGTCGGCTGGGGAACGGCCGTGGACCGGTCCTTTACCTTCTCGGGGATTTCGAGGCCCCAGATATCGGGACAGTGGTGAAGCAGCCCGTCGCGGTGGCTTTCGGGGATGACGGCCAGGCATCCCTGGTCGACGGTCGCCTCCTTCAGCGAAAACCAGACCGTCAGCATGTCAGTGTCGTCGGCCTCTTTCGTGACGACGCCGTTGTCCTGGTGCCACGGGGATATTCCGAGTTGAATGCGACCCGTGTTGGGGTTGATCGGCGTCAGGTGCTCGGGCAGCTTGATGCGCACGTGCTGGACCGGGTTGGAGTAGATCTCCGGACCGATGAAGCACTCCACGGCGTCAAGCAGCCGGGGGTTGGTCAGGACGTTGAACACCGCGGGACCGCACCAGAACGGTGTGTCTTCCTTGATATTACCCTGGGGCAGGGTGAAATCGAAATACTGCTGGTGTACCATGCCGCTCTCACCCCAGACTTTCGTGATGCGTTCGCCGAACGGCAGGTCTTCGTACCTGGATTCGATTCTACCAGCCAGGAAGAGCTCTTCCGCCAGTTGATCGAGCACGGTTCCGTACTCCTCGATCACGGGGTCGAGTACAGATTCCTGGTCCAGCAGGCCCCGCACCATCAGGTATCCCTGGTCTTCGAAGAAGGCCATCTGTTCGTCGGAAATGGGTGACATTACAACCTCCCTATCGCCTTTCGCCGGGGTCTGGCGGGTCGTCCGCGTCAGGACGCGTCAACATATAGACAAGAATTCGGCGCGTCAGCGGTATATTCTGGGTGGAACCGGGTTCGACGTTATACTATTCATATTGTATAGTCGGCAAGTATAGTCGGCCGGTCATATTATAGCGGCCGTTCGGACCGCGCGCAAGGGAAGATGGTTCGCGGTTCTCGATAGCGGTTCCATAAATTCGCAACCGGTGTTTGTGTTGGCGGCGCCCGCGTCGTGCCCGATCCGCCGCATTGACTGAAAGGTGCCGTTGACCGTGGCCGAAAACCATCGATCTGGACCGGGACGGGATGATGCGCCGGATGACCGGCAGGAGGTCTTTCAAAGGCTCTTCGACGCGTGGCACGGACGCATCTACCAGACCTGCTTCCGGCTCATGGGACACCCGCAGGAGGCGGAGGACATCACCCAGGACGTTTTCGTACGGGCCATGCAGGCTTACGACCGGTTCCGGGGCGACGCCGACCCGGGCACGTGGCTTTACCGTATCGCGGTGAACCAGTGCCTCAACGTCCGGCGCCGAAAACGCCGGCTGCAGTGGCTGGCCCTGGACTTCTGGAACGAGGGCGTTGACGAGACGACATCGACCGGAGACCGAAGCGGCGGTGTCGAGGACGCACTTCAGCAGACGGACCGGGAGCGCATCGTCGGGAAGGCTATCGACGCGCTCCCCGAACGGCAGCGCACGGCCCTGATCCTCTCTCATTTCGAGCGCATGTCCTACAAGTCTATCGCCGAAGCCATGGACTGCACGCCTTCCGCGGTGGAGTCCCTGCTGCACCGGGCCAAGACCAATCTCGCCAGGCGCCTGCGGCCGCACCTGGGCGAGCTGTGATTCGTTCGCGCGGCCCCGCCGCAATACGTGGGCCGGTCCAGCCGCATCGAGTTGCACAAAAAACGAATGGATCGGGTGATCGGGTTGTCTAAGCGTACAGATAGGGACAGTCAGTGAAGCGACCGCACCGTCCCACGGACCCACAGGATCATCAACAGGCGGGCGAACATCATGAATCAACGGTACTTCGAAGACCGGATCATGCTCTATATCGACGGAGATCTTCCGCCCGATGAAAGGACCCGGTATGAAGAATACCTGCGTACCCATCCGCGATACCGCGAGCGGGTCGACGCGCTTCGTCAGGCCTGGAATTCGGATAACCTGCTGAACGTGACCGGGCCTACCCTGCGGCTGCGTACGCGTTTCGAGGCCGCGCTCCGGGGCGAAGACATCATCGAAACCGGCCCGACAGTGGGGACGCGGATCGCCTGGCTTGCCCGTCCGGCGCTGATGGCCGTTACGCTGGTCGCGGGCATCCTGATCGGGACCTATCTCGGCAGCGGCACCAACGGAGATATGGCGGGGATCGAACCGTTACCCGTGCAAACCGGCGTAGTGGCTTACTCTTTTGCCAATGACCTGCAGGAAATCTCATCCGAGCCGGTGGAACAGGAATTCCTGCTGCTGGACTGGGTCGAAACAGGGGACGATACCGGACGATGAAGAAGAAGCTGATCATATGGGGCGTGGTCCTGCTGACGGTCATCAACCTGGCTTCGCTGGCGACGCGCGCATACCATCGCTGGGGCGACGACGAGCGCCGCAGCCGGGAGGACCGGCGCGAGGCAAGGATGTCCATCACCGAACGGCTCGGCCTCACCGAGGCCCAGGTGGAACAGGTCAGGCAGATGCGGACCGAACTCGGAGATCAACTGACGCCCTACCGGGATGGTTACCGTGAAAAACGGGACCAGTTGTACGATCTGCTCATGGCGCCGGACGTCGACCGCGGGGAGATCGACCGGGTCAAGGCGCAGATGGATTCGCTCCAGGCGGAGCGGGAAGCCATCGTCTTCGACTACATCGTGGCACACAAGGAAGTGCTTACCCCGGAGCAGCAGACGGAATTCTTCACCATGATCAAGGAGCGGTTCCGAAGCGGATACCGTCGTAGATAGCGGGGCCGGCCGCGTGTGTGCCCGGGAAAGCCTGGAGGGCGTCGGAAAAAACCCGCGGCGCAGCTGGGAAGACGTTGAAACCGGATTGTGAAGGATCTACCATCGGAGGAGCAGTTCATGTTCAAGCGGCTTGGGATAAGTAAACTGGCGTACTGGCCCGTTGTGCTGGCGATCGCAGGCGTCCTCGCCTGCGGCGGCGGTGAGGAGGAGTCGGAAGACGCTGCGCAGAATCAGCGCGGCGGCCGGCCCGGGATGGGCGCCATGGCGCGTACCGGCGCTTCCATACCGGTGGAGGTGAAGACCGTGGGCCGCGGCAACATCGCCGCGACGCTGCTGACCTACACGTCCCTCGAGGCGGAGCGGCACGTGGACGTGGTCTCGCGCACGCAGGGGCTCGTGAAGTCGATCCTGGTCGAGGAGGGAGACCGGGTGACGGAGGGGCAGCCGCTGGCCCAGCTCGACACCGACGCGCTGGAATTGACGCTCAGGGAGCGGGAAGTGAACATGAACAGCCTGGAATCGAACTACAAGCGGTCCCAGGAACTGTTGGAGCAGGAGTTGCTCAGCAGCCAGGAATTCGAGCAGACCAAGTTCCAGTACGAGGCCGCCGCGACCCAGTACGAGTCGGCGAAGCTTCAACTGGAATACGCCACGATCCGCAGCCCTTTCTCAGGCATCGTCACGGAGCGGCTGGTCGAGGTCGGCAACCTGGTGAACGCGAATGACGTGGTATTCCGGACGGCGGACCTCGATCCGCTGCTCGCCCGCATTCACGTGCCCGAGAAGGACATCGGACAGGTTCGGCCGGGGCAGTCGGTGCGCATCAACGTGGAAGGGTCTGACCAAACCCACACGGGCCGGGTCGCTCTGATCAGTCCCATCGTGGATCCCGAGAGCGGCACGGTAAAGGTCACGGTGGAAATCCGGGACCGGATGGGCACGTTGAGACCGGGCATGTTTACCACGGTGAACCTGGTGATCGCGATCCAGGAGAACGTGCTGCAGGTCGAGAAGAAGGCCCTGGTAGCCGAGGCCGAGGGATCCTACGCCTTCCTGTTCCAGGACGGTACGGCCGAAAAACGGCTCCTTGAAATCGGCATCGCGGAAGGGGATTACGTGGAGGTGCTGTCGGGTCTGTCAGACGGCGACTCCATCATCACCGTGGGCCAGGAGGGGCTCCGAAACGGCGCGCCCGTTCGCATCGCGGGACAGATACCGCCCGCCGCGGAAGGCATGGGCGGTGGACCGGCGGGCATGGGCGGTTCAGCCGGTGAAGCGTCCCAGGCGCCCGCCGCGCGGCCGGCGAGCGCAGGAGAAGGAACCGGCGGCCAGCCAGGCGGGATGGGCGGCGGACGCATGATGGCCATGGACCTAGACCAGATGAAGGAGCGGATGTTCCAGAACCCGGACATCAAGGCGGCTTATGACAAGCAGGTGGAAGAAGATCCGAGCTTCGCGGAAGACGAAGAAAGGCAACGTACGTTCCTTATCCAGCAGATGCGCCAGATGCGTGCGCAGCGCGGAGGGGGACGGCAGCAGTAACATGTACGCTCTATCAACTTTCACATTCGTGGGAGGTGAGTCATGCGTTGTTTGATCATTGCACTCATATTGGTGATTGCATTACCGGCCGCGGCCCAGGACGATCAGAAACTCGAGGAACTGATCCAGCGGTCCCTGACCTTGGAAAGCCCCGATCCGGCCAAGCTGGAAGAGGTCGAAAAACAGTTTCGGACCGCCTATGCGAAGCTGCACGAACTGTGCAACTGCGAACCGGCCGATATAGGCGAGGTGCTGGCCACTGCATGGGATGAAGTGCGGAAGGCGGAATTCAAGGACGGTTTCCTCGAGACGGTCGAGATGTTTCAACTGACGCTGGACGGCGTTCGCAGCGAGCTGGATTCGGCCGGCGCATACACGCCGTCGCTTCAGATATGTCAGCAGTATGCAGACCTCTACGTCTCTGCCCGCCGCGAGGCGCCGACCATGGATGACGCGCGAAAGGCCCTGGTCGAGATGATCCACAATCTGATCGGCGACGAGCATTGAAACGAAAGGTAATACGGTAGAGGATTCATGAAAATCATCGGTTTCTCCATCGGCAGGCCCGTCACGATCATCATGCTGATGACGGCGATGCTGCTCTTCGGTACCATCGCCTTCTCGCGGCTGCCCATCAATCTGCTCCCGGACATCACGTACCCGACCCTTACGGTGCGCACCGAGTACGTCGGCGCCGCGCCGAACGAGATCGAGAACCTCATTTCCGAGCCCATCGAAGAGGCGGTGGGCGTGGTGACCGGCGTGGTGCGCGTCAGCTCCATTTCCCGCCCCGAGCGGTCCGACGTCATCCTGGAGTTCGAGTGGGGCACCAACATGGATTTCGCCAGCCTGAACGTGCGGGAGAAAATCGACCTGCTCAACCTGCCCCAGGCGGCGGAGAAACCCATCCTCCTCCGGTTCGACCCGAGCCTCGATCCGATCCTGCGTATCGCGCTGTCCGGCAACGAAAGCCTCACCGCCCTTCGGATCATGGCGGAAGAGGAGATCAAGCGCGAGCTGGAAGCCCTCGAGGGCGTCGCCGCCGTCAAGATCAGCGGCGGCCTGGAAGAGGAAATCCACGTGGAGCTGGACGAGTCCAGACTGGCCAGCCTCGGCATACCCATCACCCAGGTGGCCACCCGGCTCGAGCAGGAGAACGTCAATCTCGCGGGCGGCACCATTAAGGACGGCGAGACGGAATACCTGGTGCGCATCCTGAACGAGTTCCAGGCCGTGGACGAGATCGGCGACATCATCGTCGGGCAGGTCAACACCGTGCCCATCCTGCTTTCCGACGTCGCCTCGGTGACGAAAAGTCACAAGGAACGCAAGCTTTCCGCGCGGATCGACGGCCGGGAGAGCATCGAGATCGCCATCTACAAGGAAGCCGGGACCAATACGATACAGGTGGGGCGCGTGGTCAAGGACCGGTTGGATTCGGTGCGGGAGACCGTGGCGGGACTCACCTCCGGGGTGAACCTGGAAGTCGTCTTCGACCAGTCGATCTTCATCCAGCAGTCGGTGGACGAGGTGCTCAAGACGGCCATTTACGGCGGTATCCTCGCCATCCTGGTCCTGTACCTGTTCCTGCGCAGCTCGAGCAGTCTCATCATCGGCGTGTCCATCCCGATCTCGGTGGTCACCACCTTTTTCTTCCTCTACGCCTTCGACGTCTCGTTGAACATCATGTCCCTCGGCGGCCTGGCCCTGGGGGTGGGGATGCTGGTGGACAACTCCATCGTGGTCCTGGAAGGCATCGACCGGCACCGAAGGCGAGGGGGCGACCAGCCCGTTGCGGAACGGGTGCGCCTCGGCGCGTCCGAGGTCGGACAGGCCGTCGTGGCCGCGACGCTGACCACGGTGTGCGTATTCGTGCCTATCGTCTTCGTGGAAGGCATCGCCGGGCAGTTGTTCCGGGACCTGGCGCTGGCCGTTACTTTTTCGCTTATCGTGGCCACCCTGGTGGCCGTAACCCTGATCCCGGTGATATCGTCGATCCTGCACCGCGAACGGGATGCGTTCGCGGATGACGGGGACGACCTGTCCGCGCAGGATCCGGCCACGGCGATGGGAAAGATCCGGTCCGTGATCGGGACCGTCTGGACCGCATTCTCCCGTGGGCTGGGATACATCATTACCGGCGTATTCTACCTCGTCAGGTGGGTGCTTTTCTCGGCCTGGGGACTGGTGCGCGTCCTGCTCTGGCCAGCGGGCTGGGTGTTCGACCGGATCTTCCCGGTCATCCGCCGGGCCTACCCGCCTTTCCTCCGCTGGGCCCTGGCCAACCGCGTGCTTACGCTGTTCACCGGGACCGCCCTGCTGGCGGGTTCCCTCTATGTTGTCCCCACGATCGGCATCGAGCTGATCCCCCAGATGAGCCAGGGCGAGTTCTTCGTCAACGTGAAGCTGCCCGTGGGCACGCCGCTGCCTGTTACCGAGGACGCATTGAATCGCATGTCGGCGATCGCCCGGGACTACCCTGAAGTAAGCACGGTGTACGTGCTGGCGGGAACCATGGGCCAGTCCGGCGGCAACGCGGGCGAGGAGCGGGAAAACATCGGGCAGTTGCACATCCGGCTGGAACCGGGCCTTCGCGGCGCGGTGGAAGAGGACGTCATGAACCGCCTGCGGGACAGCTTCGCGCCCATTCCGGGCATCGAGGCGCCCGAGTTCGCCCGTCCCGCGCTCTTCAGCTTCAAGAACCCGGTGGAGGTGGAAGTCAGCGGGTACAACCTGACCCGGCTCACGGAAGTCTCCGAGGAACTCGCGGCGGAGATGTCCACGGTACCCGGCCTGACCGACGTGAAAGCCAGCATGGAGGGCGGGAACCCGGAAGTGCAGATCCTTTTCGACCGCCGGAAGCTCGCCAACCTGGGGCTCAACCTGGGCACGGTCACGCAGATCGTGCAGAACAAGGTCCAGGGCAACGTGGCCACGGAGCTCACCCGCCGCGACCGGAAGATCGACATCCGCGTGTGGGCGGAGGACGAGACCCGGCTGAGCCTGGACGCCATCCGGCGGCTGGTGGTGAACCCGGAGGGCACGGTGCCCGTGCCGCTGGCGGCCGTGGCGGAAGTCCGCGTCGCCCAGGGTCCGAGCGAGATCCGGCGGGTCAACCAGCAGCGGGTGGCCATCGTGTCCGCGGGTCTTACGGACCGTTCGCTCGGCGATGCGGCTGAAGACATCCAGGGGATCATAGACGGCTTCATGCTGCCCATCGATTTCGTCGTGGGCATCAAGGGGCAGAACGAGGAAATGCAGGTGGCCTTCGCGAGCCTGCAGTTCGCCATTCTGCTCTCGATCTTTCTCGTCTACCTGGTCATGGCGTCCCAGTTCGAATCGCTGCTCCATCCCTTCGTGATCATGTTCACTTTCCCCTTCTCGATCATCGGCGTCGTCGCGACGCTGGTGCTCACGGGCCAGACGATCAGCGTCGTCGTGCTGATCGGGGTGATCATGCTCACCGGGATCGTGGTGAACAACGCTATCGTACTGGTGGATTATATCAACCAGTTGCGACGCGGGGGCACCGAACTGCAGGAGGCCATTGTCGAGGCGGCGCAGACGCGCCTCTGGCCCATCATGATGACGACGGCGACCACGGTCCTCGGCCTGCTTCCGATGGCCATCGGCGTCGGTGAAGGCGCCGAGTTGCGTGCGCCTATGGCCATCACCGTGATCGGTGGCCTGATCGCCGGAACGATGGTGACGCTGGTCCTGGTGCCGCTCATCTACATGACGATCGAGTCGGCCATGGCAAGAGTGTACGGGCTGTTTACAAGAACCGCCGGGCAACCGGTGTCCCAGGAGGTGGTAGAGGCATGAGCATCGCCGAATTTTCCGTAAACCGACCGGTGACGACGATCATGATCATCGTCAGTGTCGTCACCCTGGGTATGATTTCCTATACCAAGCTGCCGCTGATGTTCCTGCCGGACATGTCCTTCCCGTCCCTGAACGTCAGCGTGCCGTATCCTTCCTCGTCGCCCGAGGAAGTGGAACGGCTGATCACGCGGCCGCTGGAGGACGCCTTCGGCACGCTGAGCAACATGAAGAGCATGGAGTCCCGTTCCAACGACGACAACGCGCGTGTCCGCATCGAGTTCGAGACGGGGACGGACATGAACATGGCGGCCATGGAGGTCCGGGACCGGATCGACCAGGTCCGGGGTGAACTGCCCGACGACGTCGAACGCATAACCATCCGGCGCTGGAACCCGAACGATATGCCCATCTACAACTTCAGCGTCGCATGGAATGGGGACCCCGCCGAGTTCTACAACATCGTCACCAAGGTGATCCAGCCGCGCATCCAGCGCGTGGACGGCGTGGCGAACGTTGAAATCAGCGGGATGATCGACAAGCAGTTGCTCGTGCACGTGGACAGCGAGAAGCTGCAATCCCACAACCTCGATCTATTCAATCTCAGCCAGACCCTGACGCAGAACAACGTCACCATGACGGCCGGGACCGTCACCGAGGGCGGGAAGAAGTACTCAGTGCGTTCCGTGAACGAGTACCGGGCCGCCGAAGAGGTGGCGAACCTGCCCATACCGGGCACGACCCTTTCGCTTCGCGACGTGGCGGAGGTAAAGTACGACTATCCGGAAGACAACAGTTTCCAGCGCC
This sequence comes from Gemmatimonadota bacterium, assembly GCA_009841265.1. NCBI lineage: Bacteria > Pseudomonadati > Gemmatimonadota > Gemmatimonadota bacterium. The sequence goes on from VXMB01000007.1 coordinate 515,156, forward strand.
TGAACGGGGTCGACGCAGTCACGATCCGGGTGTACAAGACGTCTACGGCCAACATCGTGGACGTAGCGCAGCGCACCCAGTCCGTGCTGGACGAACTCGAGACGCAGCCCCAGTTCGCGGACCTTGAAACGCGGGTCTTCTTCGACCAGTCGCAGAGTATATCGGACCGGCTTTCGGACCTGCGGAACACGGGACTGCTGGGCGGCATGCTGGCCGTCATCGTGCTGTTCCTCTTCTTGCGGAACGTGCGGAGCACCATGATCATCGGCCTGGCGATCCCCATATCGATCATCTGCACCTTCACCTTCATGTACCTGCTGCGCCAGGGCGCCGGGTCCACGGTTTCCATCAACCTGATCTCGCTCATGGGCCTGATGCTGGCGGTAGGCATGCTCGTGGACGCGGCCGTCGTGGTGCTCGAGAGCATCTACCGGCATCGCCAGGAGGGCAACCTGCCGGCTCGGATCGCGGCCGTCGTGGGTACCCGCGAGGTAACCATGGCCATCATCGCGGCCACGGCGACGACCCTCTGCGTGTTCATGCCCCTGGTCTTCCTGGGCGGCGGCAGCCGGTTCATGCTCTTCATGAAGGACTTCGTCGTCACCTTCTGCATCGTCATGGTCGCGGCCGTCTTCATCGCGCTTACGCTCATACCGCTGGTATCGTCGAGGCTGTTCAACCGGCCGTTGGGCAAGCCCTCGGCGTTCTTCGCGAGGCTGTCGGGCTTGTACACGACGGTCCTGGCCTGGAACCTCAAGCACCGCTTCGTCACGGTAGTTTCCTTCGCCGCGATCCTCTACGGCAGCTACTGGCTGTACCAGAACATCGAGACGGAGTTCCAGCCCATGGCGCCGACACGGGACATCGCGATAGCCGCGGACCTGCCGGGCAGCTACAACATCGAGGACGTCAAGGCCGTATTCACGGACGTGGAGACGCTCCTGCTGGACCGCAAGGAGGACTTCCACATCGAATCCATTTCGTCCTACGGCAGCCTGCGTCGGGCCAATATCCGCATCGTGCTGACTCCGCCGGAGGAGCGGCAGGAGTCGGCCACGCAGCTTCAGACCCGGATCACCAGGGCGCTGCCTGAAATCGCCGGCGTACAGTGGAGACCCGGTCGCATGCGGCGTTACGGCGGCGGGCAGTCGGGTGTGGACGTCGAGCTGAAGGGCGACAACATGGCGGTGCTTTCCAACATCGCCCAGGATATCCGGACCCGGATGGAGGTCATCCCGGGCCTCAAGGACGTGGATACCAGCCTGGAGCGGGGCGACGAAGAGATCCAAGTACAGGTCGACCGGGCCGTGGCGCAGACGTACGGGATCTCGCCGAGGCAGGCTGCACGTACGGTACAGGCGGCGCTGAGCAGCCGGGCGAGGGGCAAATTCAAGGCCGACGACCGCGAGGTGGACATCCTGCTGCACCTCGAGGAAGAGGACCGCGCCAGCATGCAGAAGCTGCAGAACATGACGTTCGAGCGGGCCGAAGGCGGCATGATCCCCGTGGGGAACCTGGCCAGTTTCTCCAGGCAGAAGGGACCCGACGCCATCGAGCGGAAGGACCGGGAATCGCAAGTTGAAGTAGGCGGAAATACGACAGGGCCGGGCACGCGTGCCATAAACACCCAGGTGACGGAGATGATGGAAAGCATCGAACTGCCGCCGGGCTATTCGTGGAGCATGGGGCGCAATTTCAACATGATGCGGGAATCCCAGGGCGAGTTCCTCTTCGCCATCATGCTGTCCGTGGTCCTGATCTACCTGATCATGGCGGCCATATCGGAGTCCTTCATCCAGCCCTTCACGATCCTGTTGTCGGTGCTCTGCGGACTGGTGGGCGCCTTCATCGTGTTCTACCTGTCGGGGACGACGCTGAACACGAACTCGTACCTCGGGGTCATCGTGCTATCCGGACTGGCGGTCAACAATGCCATTGTGCTCATCGACCACGTGAACCATTTGCGCCGGGAGGGGATGACCCGCACGGAGGCCCTGCTCCTGGGCGGCCGGCACCGGTTGCGGCCGATCCTGATGACGTCGTTGACGACCATCTTCGGCCTGATGCCCATGGTGGCCCCCCTCCTCTTCCCCGAGTTCTTCGGTCCCGTGGAAGACCGCGGCGCCAACCAGTGGGGCCCGGTCAGCCTGGCCCTGGTGGGCGGCCTGACCACTTCCGGCATCCTGACGCTCATCCTGCTGCCGACGGTCTACACCATCTTCGAGGACCTGAGCAACTGGGTCACGTCGAGCGTCAAGCGGGCCTGGGCGTAGGCTGGCGCAGCAGCGCCGCCACGTCCCCGTGGCCTTCCTTCTCGGCACCGTAGAGCGGTTGGGCCCAGACCGACTCGGCCGGTACGGTCGGGTCGGCGCCCTGGTCCAGCAGGAAACGCACCATTTCCGCCTTCCCGCTGCGCGCCGCTGCCGCCAGGGGTGTTCCCCCGTATTCGAGCTCGATCGCATCGATGTCGGCACCGAGTTCCAGGAAAGCACGAGCCGCCGCGACATCGCCCTTTTCGGCACAGCCGTGCAGAAAGGTCCGGCCGATCCAGTTGGCGCGGCACAGGTCGAGGCCGTGGCCGGCCAGGGTGCGGATCATATCGGGATCCGAGGGGTAGTTTCCACCCCATATGTCCGTCAGACGGAAAAGATCGCCGACGTCCGGCGTGTTTTCCAGAAAGACGTTGATGAGTTCGGCATTGTTCCGTCCCATTAACTCATGCAGAAACTGAGGATGCGAAACGACGGCTCCTCCCTCGCGCACGGCCCGTTCCAGTTCCGAATCGTCCACCATGGCAAAGGGCGGCGTCACGGCGCCATACTCGTGCAACATGGCCTGCATCCGATGGCCGTCTGTGCCATGATTGTACTCGACAGTAGTCAAACAAGATCCGGATGAGTCCACCTCGGCGTTTGGATCGGCACCGCGTTCGAGCAGCAGTTTCGCCGTCTCAATGTGGTTGCCCGAGCAGGCGCCGAATAGTGCTCCGCCGCGCGGTGCGTTTTCTTCCGGCAGGTTGGGGTCGGCACCCAGGTCCAGCAGTTTTTCGACGATCTGTGTGTGTCCCCTGCCGGCGGCATAGGCAAGCGGACTGCGTCTGCCGGCATCGAGCGTGCGGGCCAGGACCGGGTTGGACGCCAGTACCGCATCGACCCGGTTCTCATCGCCGGCCGCACAGGCGACGCTCAGGGCGTACTCCGCGCCGCAGGCGAGAAGGTGCCGCGTGATGACCCAGGTATCTTTCGGGGCCTCCGTCGGCAGATCGCGCGATCGGAACCAGTAGTCCCCGTTGAGTGAGACCAGCAGTGGGGTCTGGCCGTCGGCGCGGCGGGCTTCCAGGTCGGCGCCCCGAGCAACGAAGATATCCACCAGGTCGTTCTGCCGCGTGATCACCGCCCAGTGCAGGGGGCCGTTGCCCAATGCGTCTGATGCGTGTATCAAGTTGGCCCGGGCGGCCAGCACCACCTCCACACGCGCCTGGTCACGGCTTTTTATCGCGTCCGCCAGCTCCTCGAAAGCTGGATCGTACCCGAATCGTTCCCGCATCGCCGCCTCGAGCAGCGCCTGTACGCTGTTGAAGCCGCGCTCCTGCGAGATGTCCAGCAGCTTGTCCCACGAATTGTACGTATATCGCGACTGGCCCGGGTCGGCACCGGCCTGCAACAGCAGTTGGACCACCTCGGCATGGCCCTCGCGCACTGCCATGTGGATGGGAAACTGGTACCAGTACTGGGCATTGACCAGCCTGGGGTCGCGGTCCAGCATCGCGCTGACCCGCGCCAGGTCGCCTGCTCCGCTGGCGCAAAACAACGCCCAGGCCTGGTGGCCGTCTACGGCTTCGATCCCATACTGGTAGCGTTCGGTCTTCAGGTCATCGGGCTGGAGCAGACTTGCGATCCGTTGCGCGAAGCGATCGTCGCGCGAGGGTGCCTGTCCAGGTATTTCCCTTTCAGCCATTTTCAACATCTCCTTTCGTAGCCGTTTGCGAGCCGATCGCAGCCGGTTGTTGACCGTCGACGCCGACAGGCCCAGAAACGAGCCGACTTCCCGGTGCGAATACGTCGAAATGTAGAACAGCAGGACCGACATGCGCTCTTCGTCGGGCAACCGGCCTATCGCGGCCATGACCCGGGTTTTCTCATCACGCGACTCCAGTTCCTCTCCCGGGTCGGCCGTCACCAGCGATCCCACCGTCGCCAGCGATTGAGCCGCCACCAGCGTTTCCGCCGCCGCGTGTTCGATGGCCGCAACATGCTCGATCGCGACGGGTTGCCGCTTGCGCAATACACGGCTGCAGCGCATGAAGACGATCCGCTTGAACCATCCTGGAAACGCAGCCGGTTCGTGCAGGCGCGGCAGTTCGGTCCAGGCGCCGACGAAGGCCTCCTGTGCGGCGTCTTCGGCAAGGTGGAAATCGCCCAGCAGGGCGGAGGCGTAGCCCACCGCCATGTCCTGGAACCGGAGGACGATGTCGTCGTAGGCTGCGCGGTCGCCGGTCTGGGCACGGACGACCAGTGAAGAGAGATTGGATTCGCTCATAGGCATTCACCCATAAGCACCGGCGACGAGGTTGTTCTGGTAGGTTTTTTCGAATTGGCGGGCGATCGTACCGTCACATCGCCGAATGGAAGACCCGGTCGTAGATCTGGTGGACGCGTGCGGTGTGCTTCCCGTAGGCTTCGAGCATTCGTCCGGGTCCGGCCTGCCGTTCCCGGGGGGTCGGTCCGGACAGCCCCATCATGCCGGCCAGGACGGCCTGGGCGCCGTGTTCCCGGGGGATCTCGTGGGTCTGGTGGCCCGAGGTCATCTGGATGCGGTTCTCCAGGTCCCGCAGGAAGAGATAGGCTTCGTCCAGGTCGGACGCCTCTTCATCGGACAGATACCCCTTTTCCGCCAGCGCGGCCAGCATTCTGCGGGTGCCCCGTTCCCAGGGCCAGCCCTGGAACCCGCCGTACACCAGCTGGAATCCCTGGGCGATGAACTCGATCTCCCGGATGCCGCCCTTACCCAGCTTGACGTGGTAGTCGCCGCTGCCCCGTTCGATCAACGCCTTCGCGATGCGTTCCCGCATGTGGTTGATATCTTCCAGGATCAACGGCTGGTCGAGGGCGGGGTAGAACACGAAGGGCTGGATCGTGTCGAGGAACCGTTCGCCGACCTCCCTGCTCCCTGCCGAGTGCCGGGCCTTCAGGAGCGCCTGGCGCTGCCAGGCCTGTCCCTGGATCTCGTAGTGCCAGCGGTAGCCTTCGATTGAGTTTGCGATGTCGCCAGCCCGCCCCTCCGGTCGCAGGCGCAGGTCGACACGGAAAACCTGGCCGTCCGGCGTGAGCCGGCTGATGAGGTCGGTGATGGCCCGGGCGAGTTTCGGGTAGTACTCGTAGGTGGAGGTCCCGTCCTTCTCGGTGCGCCCGTTCGTGACGTCGTAGACATAGAGCAGGTCGATGTCCGAGCTGAAGTTCAGGTCCCTGCCCCCCAGCTTCCCCATGCCGATGACGGCGAAGCCGCTCGGTTTCGATCCCTCGAGCATCGGCCTTCCGTGACGGGCCTGCAGTTTCGCGCCGCACACATCGTGGGCGGCCTGGAGGCAGAGATCGGCCACGTCCGTGAGCCGTTCCAGGACCGCCGGCGTACCGGACTGCCGCATCAGATCGCACACGGCGATGCGCAGGTAGGCCTGCTGCTTGAACGTGCGCAGGGGTTTCATGGCCTCGTCCGGCGTAGACACGCCGTCGAGCATGCCCGTCAGTGCCTCTTCCAGTTCCTCCGCCGGCTGCAGCGCGCGCCACGCATCGCCCGCGAAAGTGTCGAGCAGGAAGCCCACGTCCTGGACGAGCGTCGTGGTGAGGTACGGGCTGGCCGAAAGGATCGTGAGCAGCGCGTCCCGGGATTCCGAAGGCGCGGCCAACAGGTCCAGCAGGGCCGGGACCTGCGCATCGCCGCTTCGCGTAATAAGCGCGTGCATGCTGATGAGGGCCCGGTCGGGTTGCAGTGAACTGCCCGCCGCCTCGGTCAGCGCGGGCATGAGGTGCTCCGTGTCGCCCACGCCCAGCGGGGTCAGGCGCACATCGATCTGTCCCAGCATGCGCCAGGCGTCTTCCGGCTGCTCGAACCCGGAGGTGCGCAGGTGGTCGGATACCGCGGCCGGCAACGGCGAGGAAAGCGCGCCGCGGTCAAATGTGAGGGTCGTCATGGTCGTGACCTGAAAAAGACCGCGCCTCCCCGCGTCGAAACGGAGGAGGCGCGCGTTACGATGAAACGCTACAGCACTACGATCCGGACTAGATGTCGTAGTAGAGACCGAACTCCCACGGGTGCGGACGCAGGCGAATCTGGTCCAGCTCGTTCTCCCGCTTGTAGTCGAGATAGGTCTCGACCAGGTCCGGCGTGAACACGTCGCCCTTGAGGAGGTATTCGTGATCGTCCTCCAGGGCGTCCAGCGCCTCGCCGAGGTCCTGCGGGGTGTGGGACACTTCCGCGGCCTGTTCCGGCTCGAGATCGTAGAGGTCGAGGTCGATCGGCTCCGGCGGCTCGATCCGGTTCTCGATACCGTCCAGGCCGGCCATCATCATGGCCGTGAACGCCAGATAGGGATTGGCGCCCGGATCCGGCGTACGGAACTCGATCCGCTTGGCCTTCTCGCTCTTCGAATACATGGGGATCCGCACGCAGGCGCTTCGGTTGCGCTGCGAGTAGATCAGGTTGATCGGCGCTTCGTAACCCGGGACGAGCCTCCGGTAGGAGTTCGTCGTCGGCGCGGCGAAGGCCAGCACGGACGCGCAGTGATGGAGCAGGCCGCCGATGTAGTGCCGGGCCATGTCGCTCAGGTCGGCGTACGTGCCGGCCTCGAAGAAGAGGTTCTTGCCTTCCTTCCAGAGGCTCTGGTGCACGTGCATGCCCGAGCCGTTGTCCTCGAAGATCGGCTTCGGCATGAAGGTCACCGTCTTGCCCGCCTGCCGGGCGACGTTCTTGACGATGTACTTGTACATGAGCAGGTCGTCGGACATGCGCAGCAGCGTGTTGAAGCGGATGTCGATCTCGGCCTGCCCCGCCGTGCCCACCTCGTGGTGGTGCACTTCCGACTCGATGCCCATGCTCCGGAGCGTCAGCACCATGCGCGTGCGCAGGTCCTGGTGGGTGTCGGACGGCGGCACGGGGAAATACCCGCGCTTATAGGGAATCTTGTTGCCGAGGTTGGGACTCTCGGCGCGTCCCGTGTTCCACCAGCCCTCGCCGGCGTCGATCCGGTGGAAGCTGGCGTTCGGCTTCTGGGCGAACCGCACGTCGTCGAAGATGTAGAACTCGGCTTCCGGACCGAAGTAGGCCGTGTCCGCGATGCCCACGGACTGCATGTAGGCCTCGGCCTTCTGGGCGACGTACCGCGGGTCGCGTGTATACATCTCAAGCGTCACCGGGTCCTTGACATTGCAGACCAGGATCAGCGTCTTCGCCTCCATGAAGGGATCGATCTTGGCCGACAGCGGGTCCGGGATCAGGATCATGTCGCTCTTGTCGATGGTCTGGAATCCCCGGACGCTCGAACCGTCGAACCCGACGCCTTCCTCGAAAGTATCTTCTTCCAGCGTTTCGATCGGCGCCGAGAAATGCTGCCAGGTTCCCGGTACGTCGATGAACCGGAAGTCGACCATTTCCGCGCCCTGGTCCCTTGCGAATGCAATTACATCGATTGGGGTCACGAGTATTGCTCCTCCCTGTTGATTATCCGATGAATCGGTGACCGGGAACCCGGTCCCGGAAAGGACCAGGCAGATCCGCCGGATCACCGCGTCGATTTGCACCTCTTCGTACACGTAGTCACTGGAACAACCTAGCAAATTTAATGTACACGGTCATTGTTTCGCAAGTGTTTCCCCGAGGTTAAATCCTTGTTAATTCGCGATTTTTTTATTTTGCACCTCGTGGATATTTCACCGTTGCCGGCCAGGTTTGGATACCGCGCATCGTGCCGGTCTGTGGCGCGGTATCATGCCGGTCGCGACGCGGTTGACGGCGCTGCGGACCCCGGAAAAAGGTATTGACTCCATACCCCTCCGCGCATATAATGAGGTAACTGTTTCAGGAGCCGGAAAACCGATTGGAGCATGGTGTTTCCGGGTCTTTCAAACACACGACTTTTCCAGGCATTTCCGACTGAAATCAGCGTTGTTCAGCCCTGCATGGTTGCGGTGCGGATGCCCGGTGCCGATCGATGCAGAACTTGGGAGAACGCCATACGGGCTACGCGACGGCCAGACGGACCCCGATGGCGGTGTGGTACATCCTGGCGGCCTTCGTAGGCGCGTTGTTGGGTATCGTCTTCCTGGTCGTGGCCTATCCCGAAGCACTGAGCACGCTCAGCGGGGGACCGGCGGCCGGGAACGCGAATTCAACGCAAACGTATATACATGAAAGCCCGGCATCGTCCGGTCAGCCCGGGCGCAGCAGTGCTTTCGGGACGCCGGGGACCGGCGGAATCGCGGATCCCCGCGCGGAATCCCGGCGTTCGCCGGCGGGACTGATCGCCGCAAACGAAGCGATCACCACGTCCCGGCGCACATCCATCGTATCCGCGGTGGAACGGGCGGGACCGGCTGTCGTGAGCATCGTCGCGACGTTCCAGATGCAGCGGCGCGGATTCTCCTCGATGTTCGACGACCCCTTCTTCGGCCATTTTGTGGTGCCGCGGCTGTACACCCGCGAAGAGCCGAACACGGGGTCGGGCGTAATTATCGACGAAGCGGGCTACATCGTCACCAACGCCCACGTGGTTCAGCTCGGCGACTATACGGCCCGGCGGATCCGGGCGGTGCTGACCGACGGCCGAAGCCTGGCCTGCACCCTGGTGGGCGTGGACGTCATGTCGGACCTGGCCGTGCTCCACGTAGAAGGCGAAGACATCCCGGTGGCGGCGTTGGGCCGGTCCGACGACATCATGACCGGCGAGTGGGCCATTACCATCGGCAATCCGCTGGGCTTGGCCGTGGAGGACGCCCAGCCGGCCGTGGCGGTCGGCGTGGTCAGCGCCCTGGGACGGAACTTCCGCCGTCAGCAGGGGTCGAGGACGGTCTACCGGGACATGATTCAGACCGACGCGACCATCAATCCGGGCAACAGCGGCGGTCCGCTGGTCAACGCCTTCGGCGAGGTCATCGGCATCAACACGTTCATCCTGTCCGAAAGCGGCGGCTCGGAGGGCGTGGGTTTCGCCATACCCATCGACCGGGTCCGGCGCGTCGCGGACGAGTTGATCCAGTACGGCGGACCGAGACGGGGATGGACGGGCCTGTCGGTGATCGACATCACGGAATACGTGGCCCAGGAGTTGAACATCGACAACCGCCTGGGCGTGCTGGTGAACGAGATCGATCCGGACAGCCCGGCGGACGAGGCCGGCATCCTGGTCATGGACGTGATCAGGAAGATCAACGGGGAAGTGGTCGCCAGCTACCCCGAAGCGCGGGAAGCGCTGTACGGCAGCCTGGTGGGCGATTCCATCGAACTGGAGGTCGAGCGGGACGGCCGCCTCATGCCCCTGGTCCTGCATATCGCCGAGTTGTGAGGATTTGAATGGTACGTGACGGTTGGGTCATGGTCATCCCCCTGGCTGCGCTTGCGGCCGTCAGTGTGGTGATCGGCTACCTGGCCCCCGGTGCGATCTGGATCATACTGGCGGGGGTGTTCTGCGGTCTGGCCCTGTTCGTTGCGTTCTTCTTCCGTGACCCGGCCAGGCAGGTGCCGCCGGGCGACGGACTGGTGATCTCCGGCGGCGACGGCAAGGTCGTGACCGTCGAGAATATTGAGCACGACGCCTTCATCGGCGGACCGGCCACGCAGATCAGCGTGTTCCTGTCCATCGTGGACGTGCACGTCAACCGGATTCCCATCACCGGCGTGGTCAGATTGCGCCGGCGGATCGAAGGGAAGTTCAAACTCGCCTTCAAGGACGAGGCCTCGGGCGACAACGCCCAGATGGTCCTGGGCATCGAAGGGGAAAAGGGCCGCGTCCTGATCAAGCAGATCGTCGGTTTCGTGGCCCGGCGGATCGTCTGCAACGTCAACGAAGGCGACGAGGTGTGTATAGGCGACCGGTTCGGCCTGATACGCTTCGGATCGAGGATAGACGTCATCGTGCCGGCCGACGCTGAAATCCGGGTTAAGAACGGAGACCGGGTCCGGGGCGGTGAAACGATACTGGGAGTACTTCAATGAAAAACTGGGTGCGCGTCGCGTTACCGAACGTGTTCACGCTGGGCAGCATCTTCTGCGGGGTTTCCGCCATCTTCTACTGTATCGACGGGTTCAACGCCCTGACCGGCGACCCCGGCCGCGCGCCATGGCTCATCATAGCCGCCGCCCTTCTGGACAGCATCGACGGCAAGGTCGCGCGCTACAGCCAGGGGGCGACCCGGTTCGGCATCGAACTGGATTCCCTGGCGGACGTGATCTCCTTCGGGGTCGCGCCCATGGTCCTCGTGTATACGCTGAAACCTTTCGGCGAGATCACCTGGGTGCTCTGCCTGCTCTTCCTGATGTGCGGCGCCATTCGCCTGGCCCGGTACAACGTGATGACGCTGCGCCGCGTCGAGCGGATCAACCAGGAGAAGGACAACTTCATGGGCCTGCCGATTCCCGTGGCGGCTATCGCCGTGGCGTCCTACGTCATCTTCTGCTGGGATCGGTGGGAGGAACTGCACCTGGAAGGCCCGTTCATGGGGTTCATGCTCGTGCTGTCCATTCTCATGATCAGCCCCCTGTCCTACCGCACCCTGCCTTCCCTCGCCTTCAAGAGCAAGTGGTCCATCCTGAAGCTGATCGCCATTGCCGTGGCCCTGGTGGCCCTGGTCTGGAATCCGCAGCTCACGATCTTCCCCATCGTGCTGCTGTACATCCTCTCCGGCATCGCGGCCTGGGGCGTCCACATGGTCCGTCACGACGAGGACATGGCGTTGTCCGTGGAAGAGTAAAGGAGTCCGGCCATGGCACAACGTAAAGGGATGGGCCTGCTGGTGTTCTACATCCTGGTAGGCGCCATCGTCGGCGGAGTGGTCGGTGAGTTGATCGGACTGCTGTTCGGACACTTCATGCCCGGCAGCATGGTGGAGAAGTTTTTCCTGGAAGCCTTCGTCTACACCTTCCCGCCCGCCACGCTGCCGCTCGTCATCCTCTCCCTCACCTTCGGCTTCACGGTCAAGGTGAACGTCATCAGCCTCCTCGGGATCGGTTTCGCCACCTATTACTATCGCTGGTACTAGCACACTGACGAGATGACGAAACCATTTTCCAGCGGCATCCATCCATTCCGCAGTATTCTACCCTCGACACACAAGCACCAACGGCGGCCATACAGGCGGCTAGAGCTGCGTTCGATCGTGGGGCTCGTCCGGCTGCCGATCGTGTTGGCGGTCGCGTTGTTTCTCACGGGCGGCTATGTTCTCGCCGGCCAGGCAGACACCGCCGCGCAACCCGCCGGTTACACTTTCGACCGCCACGAGATCGACATCGGTCCGGCGGTCCGGCAGGCGGTGCTGGCGGGATTCCTGCTGGGTGGTGAAATGGCGGATCTAGCCGTGGTGAAGATTGGCGAAGACGGCGATCGACGCCTGCGTATCTATTCATTCGAACAAAAATCCGATAAAGGTGGACCGGGGATGGTTGAAGCGCGCACGTCGCCCCCGGCAAAGGGAACCTGGTCACTGCGGATGGATACGCGGCTGCGTCCCGGTGTGACCTTCGTAGACGTGGCCCGCATTGATGGCCGAGATCGCCTGATTACTGGCGAACCCGGGCGGATCAACGTGTGGAATCCCGGTTCGGACACGGAGAATGAACTCGTGTCCATCGCGAATACCACGGCCATCGCGGCTGTAACGCCCGCCGCGACCGGTTTCCAATCACCTCGCGAGGGTGAGGTGCCGCACGTAGACGTCACCCGGGACGTGAACGGCGACGGCCGGATCGACCTGGTCGTTCCCGGCGACAATGGATTCCATGTTTTCATCCAGATGGAAGGCGGCGCTTTCGCCGATCCGGTTGTAACCGGTCCTCCACCCAACCTGGACCCGATTCTCGGTGCCGACGGTTATCGATTCGACCCCTGGAGCGTGAGCCGGATCCACGAATTAGACTGTGACGGCGACGGCCGCGTCGACCTGGTGTCATGGAACGGAAACCACTTCGAAGCGCATGTACAGGACGAACAGGGCCTCTACGACCCCGAACCATTGATTTTCACCACCGACGTGTCTTTCGATACCGATGATGTTACCTCGCTTGCCGAGGGGGAAATGACGGGCCGCGCGCTTCACTCGTTCGGCGACCTGAACAGCGACGGCATCGCCGACATGGTGGCCTACGTCCTCGAGGGAGCACGGATCAAGGACAGACGATCCGCTTACGAAGTGTATTTTGGGGCGCGCGGAGTTGATGGCACGGGTGAATCCGATGGCGCGCTCGGAACTGGTGGCGACGGTTCCGACGCTCGCGGGTCCGATACTCGTGGGCCAGGCAGCCTCATCCAATTCGCGTCGAGTCCGGATGTATCGATTCAGACCGAAAACCAGGTCCAACTTGCCATGGAGCGCCGCGATCTTGATGGGGACGGCGAAGGCGACCTTGTCGTCACCTCGATCGAGAACAAGTATCTCGAAGGCAGCCTTTTCAAGCGGATCAAGGGCTTCATGGGCGATGACGTCTGGTTGAATCTCGCTTTCTACCACGTGCGCGACGGCCGCATCCCGGACCGCGCTACAGTCACGCGTCGCATCCAACTGGACGGCGCCCCGAGTCCGCGGGAGCCGGGTTGGGTTCCACTGGAAGTCGTGCTCCAGGGCGGAAAACACGCACAGCGAAGGGACCGCGAACAGTACTTGCGCGCGTTCAACAAGAACCTGTTCATTGGGGACGTGACGGGAAACGGCCGTACCGACCTGCTGATCGAGTGGACCCACCGGGAACTGCATATCTACGAGGGCGTGCCTGCCCCTGGACTGTTTGCGGACGAGCCACAGAAGGTGGCGATCGAACTGCCCAATGACGAGGAATTCGCGTGGATGACCGACCTCAACCGGGACGGCCGTCAGGACATCGTATTGCACCATCCGTTTACGAACCGGGACGCGCACGGGGCGCCTATGGAACTGCCGGGTACGGAGTCTCACCGTGTGACCCTGTTGATCGCGCGGTAAAAAACGCCGACTATGCATTTGGAGTAACGCGTGGCAAACTTAAACGATCTGGCGGCCCACGAACTGGCGCCACGAATCAAGTCCGGCGAGGTCACCGCGGAAGAGGTGGCCAGGGAAGTCCTGCGCCTTATCGAAGAGAAAGACCCCGCCATCAACGCCTATCTCGCGGTCGACCCGGATTCGGTGATTAAAGACGCGCAGGAAGTGGACCGCTGTATCGCCACCGGCGAAACGACCGGACCGCTGGCTGGCGTGCCCATCGCGATCAAGGACGCCATCTGCACGAAGGGCCTGGAAACCACCTGCGCTTCCCGGATCCTCGAGGGATTCGTGCCGCCCTACGACGCCACCGTCATCGCCCGGCTGCGCGCGGCGGACGCCGTGATCGTCGGCAAGACCAACATGGACCAGTTCGGCATGGGGTCCTCCAACGAGAACTCCGGATTCGACGTCTGCCGGAACCCCGTGGACACCTCTCGCGTACCGGGCGGCTCGAGCGGAGGTTCCGCCGCGGCCCTGGCGGCGGGCACGGCCGTCCTGGCCCTGGGAGAGGACACGGGCGGTTCGATCCGCCAGCCCGCGGCCTTCTGCGGTATCGTGGGACTCAAGCCCACCTACGGACGGGTCTCCCGCTTCGGCATCATCGCCTACGGATCCTCCTTCGACCAGGTTGGTCCCATGGCCCGGAACGTGGAAGACTGCGCGCGGCTACTGGGCGTCATCGCAGGCCACGACCCCATGGACACCACGTCGGCATCGGAAGCGGTGCCGGATTACGCGGCTGACCTGAAGCGCGGCATCGAAGGGGTGCGCATCGGCGTTCCCGAAGAATACCTGGCCGAGGGCCTCGACCCGTCCGTGAAGGAAAGCGTAAGCGGGGCGATCGAACGCATGGAATCCCTCGGTGCCCGCGTGGAAAGCGTCCACCTGCCCCACACAGAATACGCCGTGGCCGCGTACTATATCCTGGTCACCGCGGAAGCCTCTTCCAACCTGGCTCGATATGACGGGGTGAAGTACGGGTACCGGGGTGAGGATGGCGCCGCGCCTGCCGTTGATGCGCCGGCCGGAGGATCAGGTGGTGCGCTCGCGCCCGAAGACCGGCTGGACGACATGTACGGATCGACCCGCAGCGGGGGGTTCGGCCTGGAGGTGAAACGCCGGATCATGCTCGGTACCTACGTGCTCAGCGCCGGCTACTACGACGCCTACTACGACAAGGCCCAGCGCGTGCGCACGCTCATCAAGGGCGACTTCGACCAGGCCTTCGAAAAGGTCGATCTCCTGGTGGCGCCCACGACGCCCACCACCGCCTTCCGTATCGGCGAGAAGATCGACGATCCGCTGCAGATGTACCTGTCCGACGTATATACCGTGCCCATCAACCTCGCCGGCGTGCCGGCCATCTCCCTGCCCTGCGGTACGGATCCCGACGGCATGCCCATCGGACTGCAGATCATCGGCCCCCATTTCGGCGAGGAGCGGATTTTGCGAGCAGCCTACGCCTTCGAGGAGGCGACGCGGACATGAGCGATGCAGTGATGAACTACGAATCCGTGATCGGGCTGGAAGTGCACGCCCAGCTCCTGACCAACTCGAAGATCTTCTGCGGATGCCCCGTGGCCTTCGGCGGTGAGCCGAATACCCGCGTCTGCCCCATCTGTCTCGGCATGCCCGGCGTCCTGCCCGTCCTGAACCGCCGCGCCGTCGAATACACGATCCGCATGGCGTTGGCGGTGGATGGGCACGTAGCCGAAACCAGCGCCTTCGCCCGCAAGAACTACTTCTACCCCGACCTGCCCAAGGGCTACCAGATCTCGCAGTACGACCGGGCAGGCGAGCCCATTTCCCTGGCCGGCGGCATCGAGATCGAGGGCGAAGACGGCCCCCGGTTCGTCCGGCTCCGGCGGATCCACCTGGAGGAGGAAGCCGGCAAATCCATCCACAACGAACCCGGGTACGATCCCGACCTGAGCTATATCGATTTCAATAGGACGGGCGTGCCCCTAATGGAGATCGTCAGCGAACCGGACATCCGCAGCCCCCGCGAAGCCTCGGCCTACCTCGCCCGGCTGCGGCAGATCCTGCAGTACATCGGCGTCTGCGACGGCAACATGGATGAAGGCAGCCTGCGCTGCGACGCCAATGTGTCTATCCGCAAGCCCGGCGATCCCCTGGGCGAACTCGTCGAGATCAAGAACATGAACTCCATGCGGTCCATGGAAAGGGCGCTCGAGTTCGAAATCGCCAGACAGTCCGAGTTGCTCGATGACGGCGGCACCGTCGTGCGCCAGACCCGATTGTGGAACGAGGAGAAACGGGAGACCTTCCCCATGCGGTCGAAGGAGGAAGCTCACGACTATCGGTACTTTCCCGACCCCGACCTCGTCACCGTCGAGATCGCCCATTCCTGGGTGGACGAGATCGGCGAGGACCTGCCCGAACTCCCCGACGTGCGCATGCAACGCTTCGTCGATGAATACGGACTGCCGCAGGACATGTCGCGGCAACTGACGGAGAACCGGGCCCGGGCCGACTTCTTCGAGGCATGCGTCTCCCATGCGACCGACGAAGCGCGCACCGTCAGCAACTGGATGCTCAGTGAACTCCTGCGCGTCCAGCACGAGAATCACATGGACCAGGGAACCCTCGAAGCCCGTATTCCGCCCGATCACCTGGCCCAGCTCCTCGGACAGATCAAGGAAGGCAAGATCAGCGGCAAGATCGGCAAGGACGTCCTCGACATCATGGCCGAAACCGGCAAGGCACCGGCCAAGGTCATCGAGGAACAGGGCCTCGTGCAGATCTCGGATACTGGCGAACTCGAAGGCGTCGTCGACGGCATCCTCGCCGAACATCCCGACGACGTGGCCGAATACCGGGCCGGCAAGACCAAGCTCCTCGGCTTCTTCATGGGCCAGGTCATGCGCGCGACCCAGGGCAAGGCGAATCCGAAGATGGTGAACGAGTTGCTCCAGAAAAAGCTGGCGGAAGGTTGAGACCGTTCGCAGGTATCAACCGGAATCCGTGATCTTCAGCAGCCCCTCGACGCGGCCGAGTCGCCCGTTCATGTCGTGTATTTCTTCCCGGATGGCGGTAACTTCCGTACGCACGGACGCGATCTCCCCCTTTAACTCCTCCTTCATTTCCTTCATATCTGACTTCAGTTCCCGTCTCAGTTCGTTACTTATGGCCTTGGTCTGTTTCCAGAAGAAGATGAAGGCCGTTAGCAGTGTAACTGGTGTCAGGAGAAGCTGGGCAAGTTCCATCATGGTCTTTCCTCCTTCTTGGATAGAGGACGCAGTCCGGCGGTTATTCCAGTTATTTTCGTTATACTGTTTGCTACAAGTTGACTATCGTTACTCCTTGTTCGATCGTGCGACGTCGGAGGTCATCAGCAGGCCTTCGACGCGGCTGAGACGTCCGTTCATGTCGTGCATTTCCTCCCGCATGGAGGAAACTTCCGTGCGCACGGACCCAATCTCTTCCTTTAACTCTTCCTTCAGTTCTTTCATATCTGTTTTCAGTTCTGACTTCAAATCCCTCATATCTGCCTTCAATTCCCGCCTCAGTTCTTCCCTGCCGGTTTTGGCCTGCTTCCAGAAGAAGATGAATGCCATCACTAAAGTGGTTGGTGTGACAAGAAGCTGTGCAACCTCCATGGTCTTACCTCCTATTTGTGAGGGACTCAGTTCGGCAATCGATCCAGCCATTCTCGTCCCGGCCATGGCGCCAGAAGGAATTCGACTACTTCTTACGTAGTTTTTCAAAGTCCAGGGTCATCAACAGACCCTCGACGCGGCCGAGACGTCCATTCATGTCGTGCATTTCGTCACGGATGGATTTGATCTCCTCGCGCAGCGACACGATATCTCTCTTCAGTTCGTCGATGATGATTCTGTTCTGTTTCCAGAAGAAGATGAAGGCCGCCAGCAACATGCCTGGCGATATGAGAAGTTGAGCGAGTTCCATGTTCAGATTCCTCTCTTGCAGTTCGGGTGAATGGTCTCATTCGAGCGTCGAGTCGATCGCATGTCGAATCGATGTGAGCGACCAACGCTCCTTTACGAATCAGTCGTAGAAAACGCAGCGAATCTGGAAACAATCGTGCGATAATGGGATTTTCGTGCAGGACTTGCGTAACTGAGGCGACTGTTGTGCGGATTCACTAAGCGGAATTGGGCGAGCGTTATATTGCGGGCGTAATAGGAGAGGAAAAAGCGAACCCGGTAGTGGGAATCTACGATTGGGTCACTAGACGAACTTGTTTCGTGTATACATTGTGAATACCTTGTTTACCGTATTCCTGGGAAGGGATACAACAAAGGTATCTTGTTACCGAAGGAGCTGGCCGATCATAATATATGAAGGAGTGATGACCAACAATGCCGTTATGTTACTTTGCTTATGGCTCGAACATGCTGACCAAGCGCCTGCAAAAACGCTGTCCGGGGGCGGTTTCGAAGGAGCGTGCCTACGCCGACGACTGGATCGTTAAATTCAGTAAGCCCAGTAAAGATTGTTCCGGAAAAGCGACGCTTAGTCCGAAGAATGGTTGCCAAACTCCCGGCATGCTGTTTGAGATCCCGGATTCGGAGGTTTGCCGCCTCGACAAGTATGAAGGGGTTGGGTATGGCTACGAACGTTGCAACACGTTTTGCGTTCGCCTGGCTGAAAGCGGCAAAATGGTCCCAGTGGCGACCTACCTGGCCACGTTTACCAAACCTGATCTCAAGCCCTACGACTGGTATCTTGCTCTCGTGATTGCAGGCGCGCGGGAGCACATTCCAGACGAGGACCATCTCGTGATGCTGCGCCACGTAACTTACATGCGCGATCCCCGTTGTGACCGAGAAGAACGGAGCAAAGCAAAGAAGGTTCTGGCCGAGGCTGGTTACACTGACTATAGGTGTCTCCTGAATCGTGACTTATGCGAGTCAGCAACGTGGGCGGTCTGACCACAGGCTAGCTCCAGCCACGTATAACTTGGCGACCTGGCTTCACCACATTTTAACGAGGATCCCATGTCCCCCGAACAAGCTATTGAAAAGCGCCAACAGCTAATGCGCGACGGATTCTGCGTGGTCGACGATATCCTCGGCAGTACTTTCCTTCAGGAGTTGCGCATCGAAACCGAGCGCATGATGGAAGACTGGGTACCGCCACCGGATGTCAGGTACCAGGGCCAGCACGTCACCGCGCAAGGGACCGAGAACCCGACCATTCAGAAGCTGCTCGACTGGCCCGCCACACGGCACGCCCTTGAACAGATGGGTCTGGGCGACTTTGCCAGCACCGGTGGTGTCATCCTCCTCACCAAGGATCCCGGAGAACCGGCACTGTACTGGCACCAGGACTGGATGCAGTGGAACGATCCGATGAGCTGCTCACCCTGGCCGCAGATCATCTTCGTTTCGTATTACCTGAGCGATACATCGCGTGAGAATGGATGCCTCAAGATCATTCCCGGCACCCACCTCAAGCGCATCCCGCTGCACGACCAACTGGTGCCGGCTCATGAACAGGGCGCCCGCTTCATTGCCGAAGACCATCCCACCATGTTCGGCGACCACCCCGACCAGATCGAGGTCTGCGTCAAGGCCGGCGACCTGGTACTGGCCGATGCCCGTGTGCTGCACTCGGCACATCGGAACCTGACCGACGAGCGCCGCACCCTGGTACTGGCCTGGCACCGGCGACCCGACACCGTACCGGCCTATTGGACGGATCCGGTGCCGGCCATCATCGCCGAGCGCGACCTCGAGGCGGAATATCCGGGGTCCAGGATTCCGGGTGAGCTTTTGCGGTAGGTGTGAGGTAAATCAGTCGGAAAGGCAGGAACTACAAAAAAGGCAGGAGAATCGATAACGGACCGTACAACGGCGTTTTGAGGTTTGGCCTTTGTTTAGGTCACGGCCACAGATCGTCATCAGCCAGCATGTTAGAGAAAACCGAGAACGGCAGGACCTCGATCCCGTCCTCGGTACGTAGTTCGGGACCTTCAGGATAGACAATGATCCGCCGGCAAAGGCCGACCAGGTCGGCCACCGCTCTCAAACCTGTGCACCAGGAACGTGAGAACGAGCTGCCGGATTTTACTTCGATGGCCACAAACGCGCCTCCGCGTTCAAGCAGGAAATCCACTTCCGTCCTGTTCTGAATGGCCGTCGCCCAGTAGTACCACTCGTCGCATAGGTCATGGTAGTCCTTGTACGACCGGATCAACTGTGCGACCAACCCTTCAAACAGTACACCACGTTCTTCCGGTGCAGCCGGTCCCTTCTGGTGTTTCATGGTACGCACTATGCCCGGATCGCACCAGAACCATTTGGGCAACTTCCTTTCCCGCACACGCAGTTTTGCTTCGAACGCTGGCAATCGGAAGCACAATAGCGTCTCCTCAAGAATGTCCAGGTAACTGTTCACTGTCGGCCGTGTCACCTGCGCTTCCCGGGCAATGTTGTTGGCGTTCAGCACCTGACCGTGAAAGAGCGCGGCAACAGGAAGGAAACGCGCGAAACCGGGCAGGTTGCGCACCAGTGCTTCGGACTGTATCTCTTCCCTGAGATACATCTGCGTGTAAGCGGAGAGCGTCTCCGACCGGTCCTCCGAGTCCCATACAATGGGCAACAGCCCGTTTCGCAGTGCGTCCTCGAGGTCGAAACGTTGCCCCAGTTCCTCCGGTACGAAAGGATGCATCGCGCGGCGCAATGCCCTACCTGCCAGCAGATTCACGCCGGCTCGCTTGAGTTTCCTGGCGCTAGATCCGCACAGGACGAACCGCAGCTTACGCTCCTCAATGAAACGATGCACTTCGTTCAGCAAGGAAGGTAGTCGCTGTATTTCGTCCAATATGACCCAACGATCTTCCGGTACGGTGCGCAGCTCCGCGGCCAGGAGTCCTGGATTCGCCAGCAGGCGGTGATAGGTAGCTTCCGAAAGCAAATCGATAACATGGGCATAGGGGAATGCACTCCGCAGATAAGTGCTCTTGCCCACACCTCTCGGTCCGAGAAGAAAGAAGCTTCTGTTAGGCGGTTTGAATATCCTGGAGATTGTCATTTGTATACCTTGACGTCATTTTTCATAGTTATTTTACAACAAGGTATACAAATTGCATAAATTGTCAAGTTATGACTTATAGTCACCTACGCTATCATCTGGTCTAACAACCTGGGAGAATCTGCGAACTCCTGACGAGGATTTGTTGACCTTGCATAATAGTTTCGATCTTGGTATATTTTTTGGTCATTTCTTTACGATGAAATACTGAGGTTGAATCATAGTAGAGAGACCATGACAGGTATGTTAGATTTGATTAAAATGGCGGACGTTTGCTGGATGGGAATTTAAGGAAAGGACTCGAGGTATGAAGGGCGAACGAAAGCTTTTTCTCACACGAGCCGGTCGAGTTGGTGAAGACGAATCCTACGCGCTGGAGAACAATCGTGCTATTGTCGGATTTAGGCAAGTAGGGTCGTTAAAAGGCGCAAAGAACCACGATGAGATTAAGAATATCGCAAAGGAAGCATATCCAGAAGAGAAACCTAGAGCCGTTGGTAACTACGCAGGACAACTCTGGGCTTTCGCACTTAGCATGCAACAGGATGACATCGTCGTGTTGCCACAAAAGCTTACATCGCAAATCGCAGTCGGTACCGTCTCAGGGCCTTAAAGGAAGCATATCCAGAAGAGAAACCTAGAGCCGTTGGTAACTACGCAGGACAACTCTGGGCTTTCGCACTTAGCATGCAACAGGATGACATCGTCGTGTTGCCACAAAAGCTTACATCGCAAATCGCAGTCGGTACCGTCTCAGGGCCTTA